>CAMWLG010000093.1 GCA_947175035.1 uncultured Lachnospiraceae bacterium
TGGAGTTTGCCGACGGGACGGTGTGGACGATGGAAGACATGCAGGAGATTCTGTCGGTGATCCGGGGTGGCAGCGACGCTGACACTCTCAAGGGTGCCGGTAAAGTACGGGGGTATACCAATAACGAGACCTTTTATGGAGGGGAAGGAAACGACACGATATACGGAGGCAGTGGCAACGATATGCTGTATGGCGAGGAAGACGACGACGTGCTATACGGGGAGGACGGTGACGATGTTCTGGTCGGTGGTGCCGGGGATGATTACCTGAACGGCGGCTACGGGGCGGACACCTATATTTACAACCTTGGCGATGGCAATGATACGATCCGCAACAACAGGCGAAGCGGTGAAACGGATACCTTGATGATTGGGACGGATATTTCCGGACTGACATTTTCTAGGACAGGGAATCACCTGCTGATCACTGTGGGAGGTGAAGAAGGCAGCATTTCCGTGGAGAACTGGTACTTAGGAAGTGGATATCAGTTGGACAGCATTCAGACAAGTGACGGATATGCTCTGGCAGGGGAACAGGTGGACTTACTGATACAGGCAATGGCGTCCTTTGAAAGCACTAATGGCATGGAATGGCAGGATGCGTTAAGGCTGCAGGATGAGCGGGCGGTGAGCCTTGCGGAACAATATTGGGTGAAGCAGGTAGGATGATGGACGGACAGAATTTGGATACTGGACTTAAGGGGCTGATCACGATTGCGGCATATTATGGGATTCCGGCGGATGCACAAAGTATTATTCATGCGTTTTCCCTGCAGGATCATAAGATGACGGAGCAGGAGATGATTCGTGCGGCAAAGGATTTAAAGTTAAAATGCCGCAAAACTCAGGCAAACAGGTATTCCCTGCAGAAGATGTCAATGCCCCTCCTGCTGCGGCTTAACGATGACACCTATGTGGTGCTTGCGAAGGTTATGCAAGAGAAACTATTGGTATTGTACCCACAGGAGAAGGCACCCCGCACCATGGAGTTACAGGAATTGTTGGATGTGTGGAATGGGGAGATTTTTCTCTTTGTGCCCAGAAACCCCAGGAATCGCGAGACGAAATTTGGATTTAAATGGTTTATTCCGTCTGTTTTAAAGTTCAAGCGTCCTTTGTTGGAAGTCTTGCTGGCGGCTTTTGTGTTACAGATCCTGGGTGTCTGTTCGCCTTTGATCACGCAGTCCGTGATTGATAAAGTGTTGGTACATAACAGTCTTTCCACATTGGATGTGTTGTCTATCGCGCTGTTGGCAATGGTGGTTTTTGAGACGGTTTTGTCTGTTGCAAGAAATTATATACTGGCGCACACCACGAGTAAGATTGACGTGATTCTGAGCAGCAGGCTGTTTGCCCACCTGTTTCGGCTTCCGATGAGATATTTTGAAAGCAGACGGGTGGGAGACACCGTGGCGAGAGTGAGAGAGGTAGAGAATATTCGTAGGTTTTTGACGGGTATTCCTATGACGACCTTGTTGGACTGTGTTTTTTTGGTGGTCTATGTGGTGATTTTATTTTTTTACAGTGTCAGGCTTGCATGTATCACATTGGCATCCATTCCGTTGTTGGCTTTGGTGTCGGCAATCGTCACGCCGCTTTTTAGAGACAGACTTAATGAAAAATTTAATTGTGGCGCAGAATCTCAATCGTATCTTGTGGAGGCGGTGACGGGCGCACAGACGATCAAGTCCTTTGCGATAGAGCCCATGGTGCAGAAACGGTGGGAGACTCTTTTGGCGGATTACACCACGGCGGGATTCAGAACGACGATTCTATCGGGGAATGCCGGGGCGGCTGCCCATTTTATCCAAAGGATATCTGATATTCTCATTCTATGGTATGGAGCCCAGCTGGTGATGGCGGGCACATTGACAATAGGTCAATTAGTGGCTTTCCGCATGCTGGCAGGCAGGGTCAGTGAGCCGGTGATGCGTCTGGTTCAAGTGTGGCAGGAATTTCAACAGACCAGCGTCTCTGTGGAGAGAATCGGGGATATTTTCAACAGTAAATGCGAGCCTGCGGCAGACAGCGCAAAGGCAAGGCTGCCTCAGGTGAGGGGAGATATTGGTTTTGAAGGAGTATGCTTTCGCTATGTGGTAGACGGTCCCGAGGTGATCCATGACATGAATTTTACGGTTAGAGCCAATACGGTTGTGGGGATTGTGGGGCGCAGCGGTTCCGGCAAAAGTACCTTGTCTAAACTGATACAGCGGTTGTATTTACCGGAAAAGGGAAAGATCCTGATTGATGGTGTAGACATTTCCATGGTAGATCCAGTGTGGCTGCGCAGGCAGATTGGCGTGGTGTTACAGGAGAATTTCCTGTTTAACGCAACGATCAGGGAGAACATTGCTCTGCATAATCCGGCAGCGAATATGGAGCAGATTATGCATGTGGCAAGGATCGCAGGGGCTCACGAGTTTATCACGGAACTGACGAATGGTTACGATACGGTGGTGGGAGAACGCGGAGTCGGGCTGTCGGGAGGACAGCGCCAGCGGATTGCCATAGCCAGGGCGCTCTTATGTAATCCAAAGATTCTGATTTTTGATGAAGCTACGTCGGCGCTGGATTATGAATCAGAGAGGATCATCCAACAGAATTTGCGGGAAATCTGTAAAGGGCGCACGGTGCTGATCATTGCGCATCGGTTATCGACGTTGAGAGACGCGGATGCCATTATGGTGATTGACAAAGGCTGTGTGGCAGAGTATGGCTCCAGACAAAAGTTGATAGAACAGAAGGGGCTTTTCTGGCATTTGTTAAGACAGCAGAGTGAAATTTGAAAATACTAAGGATAGAAAGCTGTGGGAGCGGCAGAATGAGTGGAAAAATATATGATCAATTGAAGGATTGGTGGGAGCGGTACCAAGCGAAAAGGCAGGCAAAGCTTCGGAATGATTTTTTGCCGGAGGCGGTGGAGATTGTGGAAAAACCAGTGTCTCCTCTTGGGGGAATGGTTATCTTGACTGTGACAAGTATTGTGGTATTTTTTGTAGGATGGTCGGTTCTGGGAAGGGTGGACGAGGTGGTCTCGGCAAGGGGCAGAATTATCAGTGTCACCGGCACGCAGACGGTTCAGGCAGTGAATGGAGGGGTAGTAAAGGAAATTTATGTGAAGGAGGGGGATCATGTGGCTGCGGGGCAGGAATTGGTGCTGCTTGATGCCGTCGCCTATGAGATTACGTTACATAATACAAACCGTAATATAGAACTGTTGGAGTATGAGAATGAATTGTTTCAGAAACTCTTGGCAGGGATGGATATCAGTGAGCCTATAGAGGGTGAGGACAGTGAGAAAGCGGAGATACAGAGGTATGTATTGTCCTTGCAGGAAGAATATGAACAACAGCAAAAGGAGCTTTTGAGCGAGGATAAGAAAACGGATATGCAGCTTGTTCAGCAGAGTGAGACATTGGACTCTATTCAAAACGAGCAGGTGTATTTGAAAAAACAGCAGGAACTTTTACAGAAAGCGGCAGAGAACAAAAGCACTGCTGAACAAAACGCAGAGAAAATTGCTTTGGCAATTAAACAGAAAAAAGCGGAGCTGAGTGATCTCCAGGATTTATATAATGCGGGAGCTATCACAAGGGCGGAGTTAGACAAGTGTAAGGATGAATTGAAGCTGCTTCAAGAGGATTACAAGATTCAGGAGCAATCTGTATTGTACGAGAATTATGACCAAACGCTTCAGCTGATAGAGATGGAAAAACAGATACAGGAGGCTGACAACAAGTATGCGGTTCAGCAAGAAGCCGTGGAAATCACGAAACAGCAAAGTGAACAAAGCGATAGTGAAATCAAAGCTTTTAGGTCTAATTTTGAGGCGCGGATTGGTGAGATGATCGTGGCGAATCAAAACAGTATTATCAATCAAAGGGCAGAGCAGGAGCTTCAGGAAATCAATGTTGTGGAGCAATGTATCGTGTCTCCCGTGTCGGGCGTTGTCAAGACCCTGGATGTCACCACGGAGGGAGGCGTGCTGCAGATTGCAGGGCAGGTGGCAAGCATTGTACCGGATGACGGGCAGATGATGGCAGAAATCGAAGTGTTGAATAAGGATATCGGGTATTTGGAAACGAATCAGGAAGCGGCGATGAAGCTGGATACATTTAATTTTCAAAAATATGGGAAGTTGAATGGCAAAGTAGTGAGTATCAGTCCGGATGCATTGTGGAATGATCAAAAAGGCTGGGTATATCCCGTGAAAGTGGCGATTGACAGCGAGAGCTTCAGACAGACGCATACGGATGTGGCAATCGGTATCGGTATGGAAGGCACTATGGAGGTGAAGGTTTCAGACAGGGCAATTATTTCGTTTTTCTTAGAGCCTATCGTGGAACATTTTGACGGGAGTTTGAAGGTGCGATAAGTTTGACGGTATTTTGTCGGGAAAAGTTCATGAATCCGTTCTGGGAGCGGATTTATGGACTTTTTTGATAAATATCCTAAAGTGTTGAAAGAGTAACGATAATGATGTATCATTTATATTGTATTGATGCTTTGCAGCACGCATCTCAGCATGCATCTCGCATGGCGAATAGGAGGAAAACTTATGAATAGCGAAGATGAAGATAAGAGAATAGTGAAAATAGCGAAAATAGTGTTCATAACGGTGGCGTCAACGTTTCTTGGCGTTTTTATTAGTTTAATTTTTTTATTGAGGTTCGAGTACTATTTACCAGGCGCGAAAATTATGGCGTACATAGATCCAGAAGAGCCCATAATCGAGATGGCAGAAAAGGCGTTACAGAAGAAGTACAGGGAGGAGTTTATTGTCCATGATGTGTGGTCGAAAGCTTCGAATGAATGTTATGCAGACTGTTCGCCGGTATCCAATGAAGAAGTTGTATTTTTGGCAGTGCTTGGGAAAGACGGCGGGATAGAATATGATGAATATCTTCAGGGAGTAATATCAAGAAAAATTAGTGATAGATTTCAGGAAGAACTAGGGCAAATCTTTGACGATTGTTATGTGTATACCTCTATGCCTTATACTGCCGCGGTTGAATTTGATAATGTGCCCGATACAACGATAGAGCAGTACGTAGAGAAGTATAGAGAAGAATATGGGGAAAGCGGTTGTTGGGTGATACGTATATTTATTAATTTAGAGAGGGAGCAGGAAGGTGATGTTGAGAGAGAATATGAATATTTCTCACAAATAGTCTCGGAATTGATAGAAAGGAACCAAACGCCTGATATTTATATTGATTTATATGGGGTGGATGAGGAAACAAGAAATTGGTGTGAGAATTATTTTAGTGTAAACGCAATAGAGAGAGGTAAGTTTACATCCATGGAAGCTAAGAATCCTTATTTCTCCATTAGATACAAAGAAGGTGAAATTACAAAGACTTTTGAAGAATATAAGGAATATATAGAATCAAGAAGTAGTTTATTAAAGGAGAAATAAAATGTATACAGATCAACAATTATTATGGGCAACGCAAATAGCGTACTGCAATATTAATAATGGGTTCATAGAAGATGTCATTGCGGGGAAGTTGTATCTGTGATGCTTTGTTAGAGAGTTATGTGTTGGAGAACTTATAAAGAAAGGGGGGAATTGTATGCAAGGAGAAAATGAAGATATAAAAATAGTGAAAATAGTGACCATAACGGTGGTGTCAATGTTTCTTGGCATTGTTTTGATCATCCTAACATTTATATTACTGCCCAAGCTCCTTGGCGGATCGGGCAGGATTCAGTACATGAAAGAGAGAGAAATTAAGCTGGCACAAAAGGAACTGCAGGAGAAATACGGGGAAGAGTTCATTATCCGTGACGTGTACTCAAGATCCCCGGCAACATTATGTGTACACTGTTCGCCGGCATCCAATGAAGAGATTGTATTTCGGGCAGAGATTTTTAGGGACGGGAGAGGGGTGGAGTTTGATGAATATATAGAAGGTATTGTCGCCAGAAAAATTGAAAAGGAAATAGAAGATGAATTAAAGAAATATTACAACAGTGTTTTTGTTCAGGTTTATCTTACGAGCGAGATGGTTCAGCATTCCGGAGAACCGGACAGGGAAGTAGACGGTATCAAAGACATAACACCGGAAGAATATGTCAAGAGATTCGACCCGCTAATGTGTCGGGTTGACATAGGGATTGATGCAAAAGAGGGGAATGAACATTTGGAGGAAGAATATGCCTTTTATGAGAGTATGCGGGAAAAGATCAGCAATCAAGAAATGGTTCCCCTGTATGTAGTTTATTGTCACATGGATGCGGAATTGCAGGAATGGTGTAATAATTATTTTACGCAGTATTCGGAAGCTCCCGGAATATATACCGGCAAACGAGCCGAGTGTAACAAGATGGAATTTGATTGCTCTGCAGAAGGCATTGGTATCACATATGATGAGTTTCAGACAATGAGGGAGGGATTGGGGGAAAATGAGTAGACAGAATATGAAAAATAAAGATATGGAAACAGTCAAAACAGTGTCAGTGATCATGGTGTCTTTGTTTTTTGGAATTATTCTATGGGGTGTCTTGTTCAATTTGTTTTCTATATTGTCTCTCATGTACCTTGACGAACCGATTCGGGAGGTCAAAGCGTTCCTGTACACGGAAGGGAGCGGAATCGAGATGGCAAAAAAGGCGTTGCAAGAGAAGTACGGGGAAGAGTTTATTATCCATGACGTGTACTCAAAATCTCCAAGTGATTTTTGGGCGGAATGTTCGCCGGTATCCAATGAGGAGGTGGTGTTTAAGGCGGCGATTTGGAAAGATGGGAGCGGGATGGTGTATGATGACTATGTACCTGGTATTTTAGCCAGAGAAATTGAAAAAGAGATTGAAGGCGAATTACAAAAATATTATGACAGCGTTTTTGTCAAGGTTTATCAGTCGGGTGGGTGGACTGTGCATTCCGCGGAAGTAGACAGCATGAAAGACATGTCGCTGGAGGAATATGTTAAGAGATTAGATTCGTCAAGGTGTTGGATTGACATAGGGATTGACGCAGAAGAGGGGAAGGATTATTTGGAGGAGTATGCTTTTTATGTGAGTATGCAGGAAAAGATTAGCGATAAAAAGATGTTCCCCATGCATGTGGTTTATTACAACATGGATGCGGAATTACAGGAGTGGTGTAATGATTATTTTACTCAATATGCGGGAGCCCATGGAACATATGATAGCAAAATAGTCGAATGTAATGAAATGGAATTCGAATGCACAGCAGAGGGTATCAGTATCACATGTGATGAGTTTAAGACAATGAAGGAGGAATTGAGGAAAGATGAGTAAACAGAAGACAATGTATACAGATCAAGAGTTATTATGGGCGGCGCAGATAGCGTATTGCAATATTAATAATGGGTTCATAGAAGATGTTATTGCGGAAATGTTGTATTTGTGATGCTTTGTTAGAGAGTTATGCGTTGGAGAATTTATAAAATGAGGAAGGAGAAGTGAATGGAAAACGAAAATGAAGACAAGAGAATTGTGAAAATAGTGACCATAACGATGGCATCAATGTTTCTTGGCGTTGTTCTAATCATCTTGTCATTTATATTTCTGCCCAAGTTCCTTAACGGACCAGGCAGGAGGCTGTTCCCAGAAGGGAAAATCGCTATGACAAAAAGGGTGTTGCGGGAGAAGTATGGGGAGGAGTTCATTGTTCATGACGTGTACTCAAAAGCTTCGCATGAATATTTTGCAGACTGTTCACCAGTATCCAATGAAGAAATTGTGTTTCAGGCAGCGGTTTGGAAAGACGGGAGCGGGGTGGTGTATGATGAATATATACAAAATATTGTAGCAAGAGAAATTGAAAAAGGAATTGAAGAGGAATTACAAAAATATTATGACAGCGTTTTTGTGAAAGTTTATATTACAGGTGGGGTTGATGTGCTTTACGGAGAAGTAAAGAGTGCACAAGACGTGACGATGGAAGAATATATCAAGAGAGTTAATCCGTCAAGATGTTGGATTGATGTAGGGATTGATGCGGAAGATGGTAAGGACCATTTGGAAGAGGAGTATGCTTTTTACGAGAGTATACAGGAAAAGATTAACAATCAAAAATGTCCCCCTTTGCATGTGGTTTGTTACAATATGGATGCGGAATTACAAGAGTGGTGCAATGATTTTTTTACTTATAATGCGGGAGCCTATTTCACGTACACTCATAAACTAGCCGAGTGTAATGAGATGGAATATGATTGCACGGCAGAAGGCGTTAATATCACATATGATGAGTTTAAAAACATGAGGGAGGAATTAGGTAAAGATGAGTAAGCAAAATGCAATGTATACAGATCAAGAGTTACTTTGGGCGACACAAATAGCGTATTGCAATGTTATGGACAAGGATATAATGGCGAAGGAGGCCAAACAGTTCATAGCCGATGTCGCTGCGGGTAAAATCTGTCAAGGTTGGAAGCTGGTTTCTATCGGAGACAATCAGGAAAAAAGCGGCATGTTTGCCCTGACGATAGAAACAGGGGAGGATGAAGCAATTGTTGCTTTTCGTGGGAGCGAGAGTGTAAATATGGACCAGTTCATCAAAGATTGAGGATGGGCAGATTCTCAAATTCTTATTTGACATTCTACATATTACCTGTTAAAATAGCATACATATCTGGGAAAGCATCTAAATGAAAAAGACATTTCACGGAACATTTCAAACCATTTCCAATCCCACAATCTCCCAATTTCCACAAAAGAAAGCGAGGATTTTACATGAATAACACCAACTCATTTTTTGGTGCCCGGCTTTGGGACGAGATTTTCAAAGCCATTGTAGACACCATGCCGGAACAGCTTTTTCCACTGTTTAAAGAAGTTTTCGGAAAAGAATACCCGCCAGGCACACCCATCCGGCTACTGGCAACAGAACATTCCACCTACCCGGATGCCCCGGAAAAGTCCCCTTCCTCATCGCTGATGGATATCGTCCTGCTGGTAGCGGACACTGATTACTACCATCTGGAATGCCAGATGTACAATGACCGGCAGATGGTTCTGCGCATGATTTCCTATGACCTGCACTTTGCCCTGCGACACACGTCTTCCCCCGATCCCACGTCCGGAGAATTGACCATCCACTTTCCACGCTCCGCTGTCATCTATCCCGACCAAAACAACTCTCTTCCGGACAGTCTCCGCTGTCGGATCATCTTCCCCGACCAGTCTGAACATATTTACCGGATTCCCGCTATCCGGGTACAGTCCTACTCTCTTGAACAGATTCACGGGAAACACCTAAACCTCTTCCTCCCCTACACCCTCCTGCGTCTGAAACCGAGACTGAAACATGCCTCTCCTTTGACAAAAGAGGAATTGACAGCTTTCGTAAATGAGATTATAGTAATCTTAGAAGAGGATGTAGTTTCCGGTCATCTGACCAGACAGGAGTCCTACGACTATATCCAGCTGATTATCCATGCATCAAAACATATTTTTCAAAAATACCCGGAATACCACAAGGAGGTGTTGCAAGTGACCAAGCCGTTGATTAAACTGCCCAGTGTTGAACTGCGTGAAGCATTGGAAGCTTTGCATAAAATACAGGACGAATTGGCTGACTGCCAGGCTAAAATAGCTGACAGCAAAGCGGAACTTGAGAACAGCAAAGCGGAACTTGAGAACAGCAAAGCAGAACTTGAAAACAACAAAGCGGAACTCGAAAACAGCAAAGCAGAACTTGCTGACAAAGATGCTGAAATTGCCCGCTTGCAGCAACTACTGCTTGAAAGAGACATCTCAGTTCCCCCAAACTAAATCCGCCGGAACCTCTTTTTTCGCTACATATTCTTTACCTCTAATGTCATTCAACTGTAACTTTTTTCTGATATAATATAAATG
>CAMWLG010000094.1 GCA_947175035.1 uncultured Lachnospiraceae bacterium
TTGACGCTTTCTCATTGGATGTGATGAGCAAGGTGCAGGATGTAAAGAAATCCAGCCTCACCTTTGCACCGGAGGCGGGCAGTCAGAGATTGCGGGATGTGATCAATAAGGGTCTCACCGAGGAGGTCATCTTGCGTGGGGCAACCATGGCCTTTCAGGGCGGGTGGTCCAGGGTAAAATTGTATTTCATGCTGGGACTGCCCACGGAGACCGAGGAAGATATCCGCGGTATTGCGGAGCTTTCTAACAAGATTGCCGCCGCCTACTTTGAGACGGTCCCCAAAGAGAAGCGGGCAAACGGCAGCGTGCAGATTGTGGCAAGCACATCCTTTTTTGTGCCAAAGCCCTTTACCCCGTTCCAGTGGGCGCCCCAGTGTACCAAGGAAGAATTTATCGAAAAGGCGTATCAGACACGCCGCGCCATTGCGGAGCAGCTCAATCAGAAGCGAATCAAATACAATTGGCACGAGGCGGATGCCAGCGTGATGGAAGGTGTGCTGGCAAGAGGAGACAGACGGCTGTCTCAAGTAATACGAGGGGTTTATGAAAAGGGCGGCTTTTATGACGCATGGAGCGAGTATTATGACCATGCTAGATGGGTGGAGACCATCGAGGAATGCGGGCTTTCCGTGGAGTTCTATACCAGTCGGGAACGTCTGCCCGATGAAATATTTCCATGGGATTTTATTGACTGCGGCGTGACAAAAGAATTCCTACAGAGGGAGTGGATGAAAGCACAGCAAGGACAGACTTCCGAGAATTGTAAGCAGAAATGCCAGGGCTGTGGGGCAAACAGGTTTGGCGGCGGTATCTGTGTGGAGCCCAAGGGGAAGGCGGAGGAACTCGAAAGTTGGCAAAAAAACTTGCAAAATGAGAAATATTTTGCAGAGAAAGATGTCATATATGAAAGAAAAATTGCAAATGCTGTCCCCTCTGCCGATATGAATACAACGCAGGATTTATCAAGCAAGCCCCAGAATATCCGCCTGCGCATCAAATTTTCCAAGCATGGCTCCATCCGCTTTATCGGGCATTTGGATGTGATGCGCTATTTCCAGAAGCTGTTGCGGCGTGCCGGAGTCAATGTGGCTTACAGCACGGGGTACAGTCCCCATCAGATTATGTCCTTTGCGTCGCCGTTAGGTGTTGGACTAGAGAGCGATGGCGAGTACATGGATATTGAGGTTTATTCCCTGACTTCCTGTGAGGATGTAAAGAGACGTTTGAACGAGGCGGGCATTCCCGGCATCCGCGTCTTGGAGGTGTGCGTGTTGCCGGAGAAGGCAGGCAATGCCATGGCGAGCGTGGCTGCGGCGTCATATACGGTGCACTTTGCAAATAGAAAAACGCCAAAGACAGATATTGCAAGAATTTTGACGGATTTTCTTGCAAAAAAAGAAGTTTTTATTACCAAAGAAGGAAAAAAAGGGCCCCGTCAGGTCAATATTCGCCCAGGAATCTATGAATGTAGTTGGGAAAATGCAGGAAAAGATGCATATTTACGGCTTATGGTAGATGCGTCCAGCGCGGGCAATATCAAGCCTGTCCAAGTGATAGAAGCATTACTTTCAGAACAGGGGGAGACGCTGGCGGAAAATGCCCTGCTGGTGACAAGGGAGGAGACCTATGCCAACGCGGGAACGGATGAGGAACACCAATTTGTTCCGCTGGGGCAGATCGGAGGAGCTTCATGAGTCGTCGAATTGCGGAGTCGGGTAAAATCACCTTAACCGAGACACAGCGAAACGCCAGACAGGGCGGGAAGCTTCTTTTTACCACCTATGAGGGCAAACAAATGGCTTTGCTCGTGCAGGAGAACCGTTTAAAAGCCGCACAGTTTTTCCCCCATGAGCAGAGCAAGGTCGGTGCAATCTATCTCTGCAAGGTGAAAAATGCTGTCAAGAATCTGGATGCCTATTTCGTGGAGATTGGCGGAGATGAGCGGGAGATATGCTTCCTGTCCAAGAAGGACGCCGCCTGTCCCTTCCTGATGAACCGCCCCTATGACGGACGGATTCTGGAGGGGGACGAATTCCCTGTCCAGGTTACAAGAGACGCCCAAAAGACCAAGCAGGCTTCCGTGACCACTCTAATCTCCCTGTCCAACGATTATTTTGTGTTAAGCGCAGGAGAAGAGCGTTTGGGCTATTCCCATCAATTGTCCGACAAGGAGCGGGATGATTTACAGGAGCGATTAATGGGCACATTAACACAGATGCGGGAAAATCTTCCGCCTGTGGGAATCGTGGTGAGGACGAGGGCAGCGGAGCTGCTGAATACGGATGCTACGGCAATTTCCGACTCCTTTCAGGAGCTTGTAGAGCGTTTTCACACACTATTCCAGACGGCGGCGCACCGAACCTGTTTCAGTTGTCTTTTGGAGGCACCTACCCCGTGGGAAGCAGCTTTGGAGCAGATGGTATACCCGGATGAATACGAGGAGATCTTGACGGATGATGAATCAATCTTCCAAAAGCTTCAAATCTCCGACAGGGTTCCTCCTGACAAGAGCATCCGCTATTATGACGAGCGGCAGAGCGCACAGCTTTCCCTGTCACAGCTCTACGGGCTCAAGGGGAAGATAGAGGACGCCCTAAGCCGCCGTGTATGGCTCAAATCCGGCGGTTATCTCATTATTGAACCCACGGAGGCATTGACGGTGATCGACGTGAATTCGGGCAAATATGAGTCCGGCAAGGAGGTACAGGAGACCTATTACCGAATCAATCGGGAGGCGGCCGCAGAGATTGCCACACAACTTCGCCTGCGGAATCTCTCCGGTATGATTGTGGTTGATTTTATCAATATGAAGGAGCGGGCGCATCAAAAAGAGCTCCTGATTTATCTACGTGAGCTGGTCAAAGGGGACAAACAAAAGACCACGGTGGTAGATATGACCCCCCTGGGACTTGTGGAAATCACGAGGAAGAAAGGAAATAAACCCTTGCGGGAGCAGCTTGGAGAGGAGAATTATGCATCTAAAATTAAAGGATTTTAAGAAGGTCAAGGACGGTAAGTATCTGAAAAATTATGAGATCACTTATCTGAATAAGTCGGGTAAGGAAAAGAAATACGAGATTGTCAGCAGGCGAGAACTGTACTCTATTGAAGATGTGGGCGGCGCGCCCAGCGGAGTGTCCGTGGTGGCGACCCATGAAGGAAAGCTTTTACTTTTGCATGAGTTTCGCATGGGAGTCAACCGCACGATATACAATCTCTGCGCCGGCATGATAGAAGAGGGGGAGAGCATTGAGGAATGCATTTCCCGTGAACTGTACGAGGAGACGGGGCTGAGTGTCAAACGTATCAAGAAGATTCTGCCGCCCTCCTTCGCCGCTGTTGCCATCTCCGATACCACCACCTATATCGCCTTTGTGGAGGCGGAGGGGGATTTTGCGGATCATTCCTCGGAGAATGAGCAGATTGAGGCAGCATTTTACTCCAAAGAGGAGGTGAAGGAGCTGTTAGAGACAGAGCCCTTTAGCTCCAGAGCACAGATGGCAGCATACTTTTTTGCCTATGATGATATTTTTTATCATATGTGATGCCTTTTATCACATGGGATAGGATTTTTCAAATTTATTTCATAGAAAGAGAGGAGATTTACCATGAAAATATTTGCATATGCTATGCGGGAGTTTGACGAGAAGGATTTTTTTGAAAGGTTTTCTAAGGAACTGAACTGTGAATACGGCTATACCACAGCGTACCCCAGTCCCGACAATGTGGAGCTTGCCAGAGGGTACGATGCCATCAGCGCAACCCCCTGTGATTTGGGGGCGGAGATGCTTGACCGTTTCTATGCGGTGGGCGTGCGTTATATTGCTACCCGTTCTATCGGTGTGGATCACATTGATTTACAACATGCCAAGGAGCTGGGGATGGGCGTCTGCCATGTCACTTATGGACCAGAGACCGTGGCAGACTACTCGATCATGCTGATGCTCATGTGCTGCCGCAACATCTGTCATATTCTGGAGCGCTCCAAGGTACAGGATTATACACTACAGGGCAAGATGGGCAGGAACCTATGTGACTGCACGGTTGGAGTCATCGGTACGGGACAGATCGGACGAACCGTGGTCAAACATTTGTCCGCCTTTGGATGCAGGATTTTGGCTTACGACCTTTATCCCAATGATGCCTGCAAAGATATGGTGGAATACGTGAGTCTGGAAGAGCTCTATGCCCAGTCAGACATCATCACGCTACATACCCCTGCCACGGCGGAGAATTACCATCTGTTGGATGCGAAGGCTTTTGCAAAGATGCGGGACAATGTGATCATTATCAACACAGCCAGGGGGACGCTCATCGACACGACAGCCCTGATCGAAGCCATAGAACATAAAAAGGTGGGACATGCCGCTTTGGACGTCTTGGAGCAGGAGAACGGACTGTATTATGCAAACCGCATGGGCGATCCGATTGAGAATCATGAAATGGCAATCCTTCGCAGCTTTCCGAATGTGATTTTATCGCCACACACGGCATTTTACACGGAAAACGTGGTGCGGGATATGGCGTACAAGTGCATGAAGGGTGTGCTGGATATGATGAGCCATACGGAGAATCCGCTGATCGTGGTACAAAACTAACCGAGTGATGTGTTGACTCACGCAAAAATAAGGGGGAATACCCATGGATGATAATATGAGATCCCGGCTCCTGTATGAATGGAATACACGTCGGACAAAACTGGATTTTGCCATTGCCCAGATGGAACGTCAGCTTGCCAGCGTAAATAAGCGCCTGGATTCTCTAAAACATGATTTGACGCTTTATGCGGGAATGTTGACGATACCGGTGATTCTTTATATGCTGATCGCTCTGGTTACCAATATCTTAAGTCCGCTGTCAGGGTTTGTGTTTTTGGTTGTTTTTGTGATTTTTCGGGATGTTTTATTGTGCGTGTATATTATTTTTCTGCCCTTTAATATCTATTATCTGATCAGAACCATGCAGACCGTAAA
This sequence comes from uncultured Lachnospiraceae bacterium, assembly GCA_947175035.1. Classification (GTDB taxonomy): domain Bacteria; phylum Bacillota; class Clostridia; order Lachnospirales; family Lachnospiraceae; genus Acetatifactor. The sequence continues at coordinate 4,974 of CAMWLG010000094.1, forward strand.
AGGAAACGAAGAGCCATCGGAAAATATAGCGGAACCACCCAGAGAGGGGACATCTAAAGACGAGCCAAAACCGGAGAGCACTTACCGCTCCGAACAGCAAAAATTGGTTTTTATCCTGAGCCGCTATTATCTGTATCAGGATGCTTTGAACCAATTGAAGCGCGAGCTGGACACAGCCGACTGCACCATGACACTCGCCGAACTGAAACAAAAGCTGAATCAGTATCCCTTTTATGAGGAGGTGCGTCCCGCCGCCCCCGCCAAGGATATGAGTGCGAGAACACAGTGGTTTTTTATTTTGCTGGTTTTTTCAGCTTTGATATCGCTTGTTTTACTTACATGGATGTGAGTCACGCTGAAATTCCAGAATGTCTCCCGGCTGACAATCCAAAACATCACAAATGGCATTCAGAGTGGAAAAACGCACAGCGCTGATTTTCCCCGTTTTTATTTTTGAAAGATTTACATTTGAAATGCCAACCTGCTCCGCCAATTCGTTCAGTGATATTTTGCGGTCAGCCATAACCCTGTCTAAACGTAAAATAATTGCCATTTTTACACCCTCTACAAAGTTTCGTCAGATTGTTGCTGCAGGATCACACCATACTCAAATATGTGGCTTAAACAGATTACAATTCCGCCAATCAGTGCCAATTCCAGCTTGCTGCTCAATGACAGGCGGGCAGTGGGAGGTCCCAAAAGAAATAACACGGAAGCTTCCACAATATTTTTATAAATGAAAATACCCAAGAGAAGGAAACCAATTGAGCGGATCAAACGGCTGCAAAGTAATGTAAATGGGCTTTCATCCAACTCAATATGATGAAAGATAGAAGATAAGCACCAAAAAATCGCAGCAGTCAATATCTGATAACCCAGGTCTATCAGCCAAACAATTCCAAACAATGCTTTGCAAGAATATTCTTTCGTGTAAAAGCTGGTGTCCGTTACCATTAAATATAATCCTTTGCCATTCATGGTAAATCCAACCTTGGCATCACTTCCATATTGTTCCACAGTAAATGATGCTGCGGGAGATAATAATGCATTGATTCCCCAAAACATTAATACCGCAAGTGATAATAGTAAATATATCCAAAACAACATGCGCAGACATTTTCCAAGTGTTTTGCATCGATTTTTCAGAATAATTTGTCTGTTCTCCACTATGTCCATAACATTCCCCCTGCCTTCCTGCTTAAAATGTTTTTTTAAAAGGGCATAATCCCTTACTTACCTTATGTAAGTATCTTCTTTTGAAAGCATATCACAATTTTTAATGGTTTTCAATAATATTTTAACGATAAACATTAAAAGCTGCAATTGGGTGCTCAATAAAAAGAAATATGTTGACATGCAGGTCTATGTGTGATAGACTCACTTTAGATAGATAGTCTATTTAAAATAGACTATGGTAAAAGTTGGACTGGAAAATGAATCCTATGTGAATGAATGTAGCAAATAGCGAAAACAGTAACAAACACGCCGGGCACCATAAGAGATAAAGGAGAAGAGGACATGAACGATTACAAGCTTGCAGATGTGGAAACAAAATTTGCGGATATCATATGGGAGCATGCCCCCATTCCGTCACCTGAGCTGGTGAAGCTGTGTGAGGAGCAGTTAAACTGGAAGAAGAGCACTACATACACAGTACTGAAAAAGTTGATTGACAAAGGGATTTTCCAGAATCAGAACGCAATAGTGTCCGTGCTGATTCCAAAAGAGGAATTCTATGGCAGACAGAGCCGCAAATACGTGGAGGAAACCTTCGGATCCCTTCCCTGTTTTCTGACAGCCTTTTTCCGTGATAAGAAGCTATCTGCGGAGGAGGCGAAGACTTTGCGGGAATATATTGACCATTTTGAAGAATGAAAATGGAGGTTTTATTATGAATATGATAGCTAATATATTTCTCACAATTCTGGGCATGAGCCTAACAGCCGCCTACTGTATCCTCGCTGTCTGCCTGTTACGCGTTTTGTTGCGAAAAATGCCAAAGATATTTTCCTATTGTCTATGGTCTGTGGTAGCGCTTCGTCTTGTTTGTCCTATATTGCCCGAGAGCCGATTTAGCCTGATGGGGGACAGGGTAGTGGAGTCCGCCCGCCAGATTGCCTCTACAAACATGAAGTATGAATTGGAGAGTGGGACAAGGTCCATGGCTGATGGATTGGAAGGTGATATCGTACCTAACGCCTCGGGAATCCATGGTTTGCCAGAAACAGAGGGTATTGGAGAGAGTGGGAGCGGAAATGTAAGTGCGATAAATGATTATCCGTCAGGTGAGGTCGAGGGAGACAGCACCACTCTGGCAAACAGGAATGACACCGCCAGCATTAATACCACCGCAGGTGACAATCCACAGGCTGGTGAAATTGAATCTGGCAATATCATTTATTTTGTCGCTGCAATCTGGCTTGGCATATTCTTACTATTATGCGCTTATGGCATAGGCAGTTATCTTCGCCTGAAACTGCGGCTTGCGAAGGTGGCATATACGGGCAGGACATTTGAAAATATTCCCGTGAAATATGCTCCTGGAATCGAAACGCCTTTTGTACTGGGTTTGGTGCGTCCGATCGTCTATCTTCCGGACACGTTGACAGACAGCGAAGCGATGCAATGCCTGTCCCACGAGAGGGTACATGTGCAGCGCAGGGACTATCTGGTGAAGCAATTTGCCTTTGTGTTGGCATGTGTCCATTGGTTCAATCCTTTCGTGTGGCTTGCTTTTCATCTCATGTCACAGGATATGGAGATGTCCTGTGACGAACAAGCGCTCCAAAGCCCCGCCTTGGCGGACCGCAAGGCATATTCTGACACATTGCTTAAAGTATCCACCAGCAGGGTACAGTTCGGCGGCTGTCCCCTCGCTTTTGGGGAAAACAGCGCTTCCCTTCGCATCAAGAATATCATGAATTATAAAAAACCAGGCTTCTGGGTGGTAGTAGTGGTATGCGTGGCAATTGTCACCTGTATGGTGGGTCTGTTCACCAACCCAGTGAACGGAACCGTGGATGAAACGGAAGCAGACATAGAAGCGAAAGTTGACAAAGACCATGCCGCAACCCAAGGGGAACCAACGGACGAAACTCAGAAGAATACCTTGGCAGATATTGAACAGGCAAAAAAAGAGGAAGCACTTGCCATCTCCATGGAAAATAGACCAGAACGGAGCATTGGACCGGTTCAGGCGCAGTATGAAGCAGAGCTTGTGGATATATTCAAAAAAAATCTTGAAAACAATTATTTAAAACAGATTGGTACTCGGGAAGCGAGTATTCGCGCCCTGGAAGATGTTCTTATGGAGGACAATGAAAAGCTTGCAAAGCTGCAGAACAATTTGAATAACAGTGCAGGAGAGGAAGCTAAAATCATTGAATTGGAGACGAAAATTGCTGAATTAAATAAAACAGCTGAATCGCTTGCCGTCTCAATAGAAGAAATATCTGCAGAGAAAGCAACGCTGGAGTTGCGTCTCCAAAAAATGGATATTACGGATATGGATGGGCGACCGATTTCATTAGATCATAGTGCTGATAAGTATCTGAACCAACCAGAGATCAATTGTTTTCTGATGCAGAATTTTAATACCTCACAGATAGATTTAGACTTTTTGTTTTATGATGGTGCGGGATTAGAAAACAGCGAGCCCAGTGCGGAAGAACGACAGTTGTTGGAAGGCACACAGGAGCAAAGTCAGGGAATTTGGAGCAGCGGGATTTTCTATCATTTTACAGGCGAACAGGTGGATTCCTTCCTGAAAGAAAAACTGGGACTTCCCCTTTCGGAGATTCAATATGGAACCGGCAGCGGCAATACATTAAAAGATACATGGGAATATTTGGAGGAATATGACAGCTATACCTTACTCGATCCAAAAGGAGACACATTTTACACAAAGGTGGAATGTGTGTATGCCTTCAATTATTACAATGGTATCTTGCGTCTGGATTATAAAAAAGCTGGCAAGACTTGGTCTTCCGAACCCCTGATTGAAGGTTCTCTCTACCTTGCCCCCAAAGATGCCAAGAACGGCGATATCAACCATTTGAACTCCTACTATATTATAGGAAATGTGATTCACAAGGGATCACTCAAGGACAGGGATCCGGAAAATGCATTTGATTTGTCAGAGTATTTGAATCGGTTAAAACAATCATGACGGACTTGATATATGCAGCGAACCTTGATATGTGCAATGAACTAAATAACGGAGCCAGCCCCCATTGCGGGGCTGTAGCCAACTATGCGCAAAACCATAGTTTAACGAATAGTTACCCTAGTTCTTCCGAATCAAGAAGGATTGTAAACGGTCCGTCATTCAATAGACTTACCTTCATATCTGCACCGAATTCCCCAGTCTCAACAATGGGAATTTGCAATTTACATTGTTCCACAATATATTCATAGAGTTCCTTCGCCATATCGGGAGCCCCAGCCTTGATAAATGATGGACGGTTTCCCTTTTGACAATCAGCATAAAGCGTAAATTGCGAAATCAACAACAAACTGCCTGAAACGCTCTTTAAATCCAAATTGGTTTTACCGTTTTCATCCTCAAAGATTCTCAATCCAATCAGCTTTTTAACCATTTTATCGGCGATTTCTTTGTCATCTGATTGACTGACGCCAATCAAAACCAGAAACCCCTTTGAAATCTGTCCGATTACCTGATTATCTACCGCAACACTTGCCTCTGATACACGCTGAATCACAAAACGCATTGCTCTACTCTCCTTTATTTATAG
>CAMWLG010000095.1 GCA_947175035.1 uncultured Lachnospiraceae bacterium
GTCCTTTTCTTTTTAATATGCTAGAATACTTTACGTATTTAATGGTAAAATTTGTCAGGTTAGCTATGATATATAGGTGATACGGAATAAATGTTACTATTAGAAGGGAAATGGGACGGGATATTGACGAGAATTTGTATTAGGACAGCACTGTAGACGTACCCATTCAGGAGGAATAAAACGTGCTCAAGACGTTTTCCATTACCGATATCGGTAGAAAGAGAAAAGTAAATCAGGACTATGTATATACCTCGGAAGAGCCTGTGGGCAACCTGCCTAACCTGTTTATCGTGGCGGACGGCATGGGCGGACACAATGCGGGGGAGTATGCTTCCAAGCTGACAGTGGAGACAATGATCCGGGAGATTACGGAATCAGACGAGACCGACACGGTGAAGCTTTTGGGCGGGGCAATCGCCTCGGCCAATGCGCTGATCCGCAGGAAGGCGGCAGAAGCGCCCGGCATGGAAGGCATGGGCACCACGGTGGTGGCGGCAGTCTGCACCGATGACTGTCTTCGGGTAGCCAATGTGGGAGACAGCCGGCTCTATATTGTGAACAAAGAGATCAGGCAGATTACCAGAGACCATTCTCTGGTGGAAGAGATGGTGCGCGCAGGCACAATCTCTAAGGCGGAGGCCAGAGTCCATCCTGACAAGAACATTATCACGAGAGCGGTGGGGGCGATCGACGAGGTGGAGCCGGATTATTTTACAGTGGAATTAAAGGAGGGTGATCTGGTGCTCATGTGCACGGATGGCCTGACGAATATGCTGGAGGATGAAGAGATTCGTATGATTGTTGGCGGCGCGAGGGATATCGTGGAGAAAACCCAGGCGCTTGTGGAGGCAGCCAACGCAAATGGCGGTAGGGATAATATTTCTGTGGTTTTGATTGAGCAGGATAAGCTGTGATTTTAATGAGAAAAGGAAATTGGTTATGATAAAAATAGGGATGATGCTCGGGGATCGATATGAGATTTTGGAAAAAATCGGCACCGGCGGCATGTCAGATGTATATAAGGCAAAATGCCACAAACTGAATCGTTTTGTGGCGGTGAAGGTGCTGAAACAGGAGTTTTCCGAGAATGCGAATTTTGTGTCAAAGTTTCGCACGGAGGCCCAGGCGGCAGCAGGTCTCGCCCACCCTAATATTGTAAATGTGTATGACGTGGGTGAGGAAAACGGAATTCACTATATTGTGATGGAGCTTGTGGAGGGCATTACCCTCAAGAAATATATTGAAAAAAAGGCCAGACTATCCTATAAAGAGGCGGTGAGCATCGCCATTCAGGTAAGTATGGGTATTGAAGCTGCACACAATAACCATATTATTCACAGGGATATCAAGCCCCAGAACATTATCATCTCCAAGGACGGCAAGGTGAAGGTGACGGACTTTGGCATCGCCAAAGCCGCTACCAGCAACACTATCACCTCCAATGTGATGGGGTCTGTTCATTATACCTCCCCGGAGCAGGCAAGAGGGGGATACAGTGATGAGAAAAGTGATATTTATTCTCTTGGCGTGACGATGTTTGAGATGCTTACGGGTCGTGTGCCCTTCAACGGGGAGACAACTGTTGCCATTGCGATCAAACACATTCAGGAAGAACTGCCTTCCCCGAAGGAGTATGTGCCGGAGATTCCCGCCAGCGTGGAGGCGATTGTATTAAAATGCTGTCAGAAATCTCCCGACAGACGTTATCAGAGTATGGGGGAGCTGATTGCGGATTTGAAGCAGTCACTTATGAACCCCGATGAGAATTTTGTGGTTTTTTCCGACCCCGATATGGACGGGGGAACCCGGGTCATTAACGAAGGAGATATGGAGCAGATCAAAAACCGCTCCGTCTACAATGACGAGTATGTATCCAGAGAAGATTCCCTGCGTCTGCGCTCGGACACAGAGGCAGTGTACGAGGAGGACGGGGAATACGGTGACGGGGAAGAGTATGATTATGATCCCAAGATGGAGCGTGTCACCACGATTTTGGCGGTGGTGGCAGGGATTGTCATCATCATTATCATTATTATCCTGGCGTTCAAGCTGTTCGGCGGGAATCTTCCCGGTGGGTTGGAGGGACCTATTTTGCCCGATGAGAGCAGTGAGTCCGTGGAGACCGTGCCTATGCCGAGCGTGACGGGCATGAGTGTCGAGGATGCGCGGAATACTTTGACCAGTATGGGGATTTTCAGCCAAGTGGAATATGAGGAGTCGGACACGATTGACGAAGGCGTGGTGATCAGATCCGGCGTGGAGGCCAGAACGGACATTGAAGTGGGGAGCGTTGTTGTGCTGACGGTGAGCGCAGGCACCCAAGGTGTGGAGATCTGGGAAGTGACAGGCTATACGCTGGAAGAGGCGACAAACCGTCTGACCGGGCTTGGATTTACGGTGAATAAGGTGGAGGCCTATTCGGATACAGTGGAATCAGGGAGAGTGATCACCCAGTCTCCCGCGGGCGGCACGAAAGCGCCTAAAGGCAGCGTGATCACGGTCACAGTGAGTCTTGGGAAAGAGGAGAAGAAGATTCAGGTGCCGCCTCTGGTGGGGCGTACGGAGGAGGACGGAACCTTTCTGGCAATCGAGGCAGGTTTGGCGATTGGCAGTGTGTCCTATGTGTACAGTACAGAGGTTGCGGAGGGATTGATCTGTTACCAGAGCTATTCCCAAGGTACTTTTGTGAATGAGGGGACTGCGCTGGATATCAAGGTAAGCCAGGGACCGGAGGCTGCGACCTACAAGTGTACTGCAAATATCGCAGCGCCTGCTGTCGCGGAGGCTCCGGACTATGTGACAGGCACGGAGGTAGGTTTAAGGCTGGTGGCGGATGACGGGCGCGTGCTCTTGAACACGAAGACCTCCATGTTCCCTTATTCCACCAATTATTACGGGATTAGCTCTTCAGGAGGGACATTGACCCTCACCTATAAAGTAAACACCGCCGGCAGCACCACCATAGATCCGAATACAGGGGAGTCTGTCGGGACGCCGGGCACTTCGGAGGAGAGGAGTTTTACACGAAGGATTGAGTTTGTGCAGGAATAAAATATGCAGGGGAAGATTGTCAAAGGAATTGCCGGATTCTATTATGTTCATGCCGCCCAGGCGAATGGGGGCGGCAAGGTATATGAGTGCAAGGCAAAGGGAGTGTTTCGAAAGGATCACAGGAAGCCTCTGGTGGGCGATAATGTAAGGATTGATGTGTTGGACGAGGAGAACGCGCTGGGGAATATCACGGAGATTTTGCCCAGACAGAGCGAACTGATCCGGCCGGCAGTGGCAAATGTGGATCAGGCGCTGGTGATTTTTGCCATAGTCAAGCCTCAGCCGAACTTTAATCTCTTGGACAGATTTTTGATTATGATGGGGCAGCAGGGGCTTCCCTGTGTCATTTGTTTTAACAAATTGGACATAGACGAGAATGGGCAGGGAGAGGCATACAGGGAGATTTATGAGCGTTGCGGTTACCGCACACTCTTGGTCAGTGCGGATAACCATCAGGGGGTTGACGAGCTGAAAGACCTGCTGACGGGCAAGACGACCACAGTGGCCGGACCCAGTGGTGTGGGAAAGTCCTCTCTGGTCAATTGTTTTCAGGACAATACTCATATGCAGACAGGCAGCATCAGTACGAAAATAGACAGGGGGAAACACACCACCCGCCATGCGGAGCTGATTGCCGTGGCGGAGAATACCTATATATTGGACACTCCCGGGTTTAGTTCATTGGGGCTCTTCGGGCTGGTCAAGGAGGAGCTTGCCGGATTTTACCCCGAGTTTGTCCCTCATGAGATGTATTGCAAGTTTGCGGGATGTGCCCATGTGAGCGAGCCGGTATGTGGTGTCAAAGCCGCAGTGGAGGAGGGGAGCATTTCCCGGATGAGATATGAGAATTATAAAATGCTTTACGAGGAGCTGAAAGCGGAGAGGAGATATCCCAAGAATTGAGAACGGGGGACAGTGTGACGGAGCAGGATATTGCGTGTGTGAAACGACAATTTATGACGGCTGGCAAAAAGATTTCTGTCTATCCAAGCGCCGCTCCTGATATGCCGGTGATGTATTTGAATACATTCTCGGAAGAGGGGGATCACGTATATCAGTTATTGCGGAATCTAGCCCGTTCGGATTTTTCTCTTGTGGCTATCAGCAATCTTGCATGGAATCACGATATGGCTCCATGGGGTATTCCACCGATATCAAAGGGGGATATGGCCTGTACGGGCGGTGCGGATGAATATTTGGAGCTTTTGGTACAAGAAATTGTTCCCAGGGCGGAGGAGTTGGTACCAGGGAAGCCGGCGTGGAGAGGGCTTGCAGGTTATTCTCTGGCAGGATTATTTGCCGTCTATGCCGTTTATCGGACAGATATTTTCTCACGAATCGGAAGTATGTCCGGCTCTTTGTGGTTTCCGGATTTCAGGGAATATGTCTTTGGACATGAGATGGAGTGCAGACCGGAAGCTATGTATTTCTCCCTTGGGGATAAGGAATGTAAGACGAGAAATCCGTTTCTCAAAACGGTGCAGGATAATACGGAAGCAATCAGGGATTTCTATGCAAAAGCCGGCATTGATACTGTATTCCAATTAAATTCCGGCGGACATTTTAAAGAAACGGATGGAAGGATGGCGGCGGGGATTGCATGGCTTTTGGGCAAGTGATGGATTTATGGATGAAGTAATTTATTTGGCGGCTGTTGACGGAGGAAACAAGCATGGACAAAAAGTTGGTGAATATATGTCTGTTTCTTATTATTGGGATGATGATACATGCGTGTTTTTTCGTGCGCACGAATGAATATGTGTCCTATAATCGCAAAGAGGATGCTTTGGTGGAATTGTGGAATGAGCGCATGGAGGAGACGGAAGCGGAGGGAGTCTATTATTATAAAACGAGGCTCCCGGAGGAGGAGATTGCCGGCAGAGTCGTGGCATATCATACTGCGCATATGGAGCTTCGTGTCCGGATTGGTGGGGAAGAGGTGTACGCGCTGACTGTTCCTGACGGTGCGACGGTCAGGACAACGGGATATCACTGGAACTTTATCACTCTCACTGATGCGGACAGAGGGAAGGATATTGAATTTGCGGTAATGCCTACATATACGGACAGCTTCCCCGGCGGAGGATTTTATTATGGTTCGCGCATGACCGTGGAGCGCATGATCGTATATGAGAACTTGGTGCGCTTTATGGTTGCTCTGACAATTATCTTGGCGGGCTGTATTTTGAAAGCTTATGATTGGCTGATTGTCAGAAAGGAAAATAAAGACGCTGACCGATCGCTTCAGCATTTTTCTTCTTTCGCTATCATGTTGGGAACGTGGTCTTTGTGTGAATCAGAGATTTTGGAATTGTATATACCGGCGAAAGTGGCGTTGGTATATTTGGATCATATGATGTTGATGTGCATGCCAATGTTGTTTCTTTTATTTGTCAGGCAGATGTACCAGAATCGAAATCTTATGCTTTGGAAAATCTGCTGTTACGTGAATCTTGGCGTAGTGCTCATTCGTGTTTTGCTGCAGCTGGTCGGTGTGTGGGATTTGCGGGAAAGTCTTTGGATGACCCATGTGTATCTTGGATTCTTTATCGTGGCGATCATTGCGGCGAGTGTTCATGAGGTGGTTGTCTGCAAGATTTCCAAGGAGTTGAAGGTCAATATTATTTGCGTTATGGTGATCATGGCGGCGACAGTCTGTGAGCTTGCAATATACCGTATCAGTCACCAGAGTACGCCCTATGGCAGTATGGGATTTTTGTTCTATATTGTCGTGATGGGAACCGTGAGTCTCCGGAAGAATCGTATGATGATGGAGAGAGCCAAGGAGAGTGAGATATATCGCCGGCTTGCTTTTTTAGATGAGTTGACGGGTGTGTATAACCGCACAGCGTTTAATCGGGATAAGGAAAGCCGCATGATAGAGGATCAAAAGACGCATCAGGCGAAAATCCCGCCTACGGTTCTCTATATGTTTGATTTAAATGATCTGAAAAAATGCAATGATACTTATGGACATGAATATGGGGATCAATATATCACTATGGTCTCCGGCGTATTGAAGCAGATTTTTGGTCTGGATGGGAATTGTTACAGGCTTGGCGGTGATGAGTTTTGTGTCATGATGCCGTTTAGAAATGAGAATGATATCAAAAGCAAGCTTCTGCAGTTCAAAAATGCATTAAAAGAAAAGAATCGCTTGGGGTTTGTGGTGCCCGTGAGTGCGGCTGTCGGGTATGGAATCTTTGACCCCGTGAAAGATCAGACGTTGGATGATACCATGCGCAGAGCGGATGAGATGATGTATCAGGAGAAGCAGAGGATGAAGGCGGAAGTCGGTCGCAATTAGTCAGGGAGGTATTGAAATGGGAGTTTTATCTGATTTAGAGCCAAAGAAGGTATTTTACTATTTTGAGGAGCTGACAAAGATTCCGCATGGCTCCGGCAATGTGGGGCGCATCAGTGATTATTTGGTGTCTTTTGCAAAGGAGCGGAATCTTGAGGTGATTCAGGACGCGGTGAAGAACGTGATTATCTTCAAGGAGGCTACGGCTGGGTATGAGCAGGAGCCTGCCCTGATCCTTCAGGGACATATGGATATGGTGGCGGTGAAGAAGCCGGACTGTGATATAGATATGTTGACGGAAGGGCTGAGCGTGGCTGTCGATGGGGATCATGTGTATGCGAAGGGAACCAGTCTGGGTGGAGATGACGGTATCGCGGTGGCTTACGGCTTGGCTGTGTTGGATTCCAAGGAGTTGCAGCATCCGCGCCTGGAGGTGATTTTTACCGTGGATGAGGAGACGGGCATGGACGGAGCTAGGGCGATTGATGTGTCTATGCTGAAGGGGAACCGTCTGTTGAATCTGGATTCTGAGGGGGAGGGAATCTTCCTCACAAGCTGCGCTGGCGGCGCCAGGGTGAAATGCCGGCTGCCCATGGAGAGAAAGGAGACGGAAGGGTTCGTCTGTGAGCTTACGATCGGTGGGCTTTTAGGGGGACATTCCGGGGAGGAGATTCATAAAGAGCGGGGGAATTCCAATTGTCTGTTCGGCAGGGTTTTGTGGAGTCTCGCAGAGAAAATGCCCGTTCAACTGGTGAGTGTGCAGGGCGGTCTGGCGGATAATGCCATAGCCAGGGAGACGAAAGCTGTGCTGTTGATTGCCAACGACTTTGATGGGTGCCTGGAAGATTTGAGGATGAAGATTGCGGATGAACTTGCTGTGAAGGATCCGGGCTTCCAAATGAGTTGGAAGAGAGACGGCAGGCGGCAGCAGGTTTTGGCAGCCACCGTGGAGGACACCAGGCGGGCGGCGGCATTTTTGCATGTGTGTCCTTATGGTGTGCAGGGAATGAGTGCGGATATCAAGGGTTTGGTGGAGACCTCACTGAACTTGGGCGTTTTGGGTCTGACAGAGCAGGGGGACGGAGAGTCCGGGACATGGACGCTGACTGTGGACTTTTCCGTGAGGAGCAGCGTGGAGAGTGCAAAGGAAGCCTTGATCGGGAAGCTTGCGGCGCTCACGGGGCTGGCAGGCGGACACTATGAGGTGACGGGAGATTATCCCGGCTGGAAGTATCGGGCGGATTCTCCTCTGCGGGAGAAAATGATTCGGGTATATCAGGAGATGTATGGTGCAGAGCCCAAGGTGGAGGCGATTCACGCAGGTCTGGAGTGCGGGCTTTTGGGCAGTAAGATAAAAGATTTGGATTGTGTGGCGATTGGACCGGATATGAAGGATATTCACACTACGGAGGAGACCTTGAGTATCTCCTCCACAAAGCGTGTGTGGGAATATCTGGTAAAACTACTTGCCACCAAGGATTGATAGGAGGGAAGTATGTTTTTATTTCAGTGCGATTATAATGAGGGGGCGCATCCAAAGATTATGGAGCGTCTGGTGGAGACGAATATGGAGCAGACGGTAGGGTATGGGGAGGATGCCTACTGTCAGAGAGCCGCGGATAAAATACGTGAGGCATGCGGCAGGGAGGATCTCGCGGTGCATTTTCTGGTGGGAGGCACCCAGACCAATATGACCGTGATCGATGCGGCTTTGCGTTCTCATCAAGGGGTGCTCTGTGCGGTCACGGGGCATATCAATGTCCATGAGACCGGGGCGGTGGAGTCCTGTGGGCATAAGGTGCTGGGACTGCCCAGTGAGGACGGTAAAATCACCGCAGCGCAGGTGGAGAGGGCATATTTGGAGCACAAGCACAATGATAGTTTTGAACATATGGTGCAGCCGAAGCTGGTCTATATATCCAATCCCACGGAACTGGGAACAATATACAGCAAGGCGGAGCTTCGGGAATTATATACGGTTTGTCAAAAATATGACTTGTATTTGTTTATGGACGGTGCGAGACTGGGATATGGTCTGGCGGCTCCAGACAACGATTTGACACTTTCTGACATTGCAGGGTTTACGGATGTGTTCTATATCGGCGGAACCAAGGTGGGGGCATTGTTCGGGGAGGCGGTAGTCATCAGCTCTGACGCTTTAAAGGAGGATTTTAGGTATCTGATCAAGCAGAAGGGCGGGATGCTGGCGAAAGGACGGCTGCTTGGACTGCAGTTTGATGCGCTTTTTACGGATAAGCTTTATTTTGAGATTTCCGCCCACGCGGTTGACTTGGCTGAGAGGCTGCGGGGGGCCTTTAGAGAGAAAGGCTATGAATTTGTGGCACCCAACCACACCAATCAGATATTCGTGGTAATGCCAGACCGGCATTTGGCGCGTTTGAAGGAGAATTTTGGTTTCTGCTATGACCATCAGGTGGATGATACGAATAGCGTGGTTCGTTTCTGCACCAGTTGGGCAACTAAGGAAGAGGGCGTGGAGGCTTTGATACAGGCGGTGGAGGAACTGTAAGGAGCAGATATCGGAGGTGAGATTCGGGTATAGAATATTGGATGCTAAATTTTTGCTAATTTTTTATGAAAAAGGTATTGCATTTTTAAAGAATACAAGTTATAATATCACTTGTGTTTCGGGGTGTGGCTCAGCTTGGTTAGAGCGCCGTCTTAGGGAGGCGGAGGTCGCGAGTTCGAATCCCGCCACTCCGATGA
>CAMWLG010000096.1 GCA_947175035.1 uncultured Lachnospiraceae bacterium
CAAAGTAGGACATTCCGTAATTGCGGTCGTCAATCGATGTTTCTACAGCCGAGAAAGTATCATAGACCGCCATCCAAGGCTCGTCTGAAAGGTCAACAGAGTATTTGTCAAGCTGATAAGTGTTTTTGATGGCCAATCCCGACTGGGTCATAAAGAGATCCGGCGGATTATCACTGTCCAATTTGGCAAAAAGCGTGTCCAAATAGACATCATCCGAATACAAATCGTAGACCACCTGAATACCTGTTGCGGCTTCAAAATTTGTTCCTAACTGCATCTCTGCATCAGTCACCCAATCTGAAGACGCCATCAGGGTAATCGTGGAACCGGTCAGTTTGGATTTGCGGGCGAGGTCTTTAAATGCACGATCATTTTCTGAAAATTCGGAGCCGCATCCAGCGAACAGGGTGATACATAAAGGGATACACAGCAATGTTAAAAGTTTGGATTTTTTCAGATTATTCAATGACATTCACTCCATTCTTGTTAATTTAATTGATTCTATCATATAAGTGGGGGCAGTGTCAAAAAAGAGAATAAAAAGGTTTGATATAGACAAAAGGAACTTCATCCCCTATAATTAATTTTGCAAGGAGACTGGTAAGGCAGGAGGTAAAATACAATGTTATATAGTACTCATCCGATTCAGGTGGAAGGTTCTTTGCCGGATGCCAGGTTGGTTACTTATATTCAGGATAATTCCGAGAAAATGGCGATAGACACCAGGCCTCTCGTGTTGATCTGTCCGGGGGGCGGATACGGGTATACGTCGGATAGGGAGGCGGAGCCCATTGCGATGGCCTTTCTTGCCATGGGATATCATGCGGCGGTGCTTCGGTATTCCTGTGCTCCGGCAAGATATCCCACAGCTCTTCTGGAGCTTGCCACGGCGATTACCCTGATTCGCAGGCATGCGGAGGAATGGCGTGTGGACACGGATAAAATCGTGGTGCAGGGCTGTTCTGCAGGAGGGCATCTGGCAGCATGCCTTGGTGTGTTTTGGGACGAGGATTTCCTGGCGGAGGGGATCGGGCTGACAGCCAAGGAGCATGAGCTGTTGAAACCGAATGGCATGATTCTCTGCTATCCGGTGATCACATCCGGTGAGTATGCCCACAGAGGTTCTTTTGAGAATCTGTTGGGGGAGCGCGAGGCGGAGCTGGGGGCGAAGCTTTCTTTGGAAAATCAGGTAAATGAGAGGACTCCCAGAGCGTTTATTTGGGGGACTTTTGCAGACCAGTCTGTGCCCATGGAGAATTCCCTGTTGCTGGTCAGCGCCATGCGCCGGGCAAACATTCCCGTGGAGTATCATCTGTATCCTAGGGGAGGCCACGGACTTTCCCTTGCAAACCGGCTGACCGAAACTTCCGATGGCCGCCATGTGCAGGAGGAATGTACCACATGGGTGACGCTGGCGAAGAACTGGATGGAACATTTATTTGAAGAATGAGAGGATAACAAAGACGATATGGATAACGCGAACACTTTGGACAGAATTATTGAAATACCTAAATTTTATGGATCTCTTGCGGGAATGCTGAAGAAATTTGACAAGTATGCCCGTCAGGATGCTTTTAAAGGAAGCAGCTTGGAGGAGTTTGAGAGTTGGCGGGTTCAGGCACGCAGGATCTTGTGGGAGCTTTTGGGTCTGCACCGCATGGAGAACTGTCCGTTGGAACCCGTGACAGAGGAGCGTATTACCTTGGACAGCGGGATTGTCAGGGAGAAGGTGATCATTCAGGTGGAGCCGGAGACTTATATGCCCATGTATATCCTTATCCCGACACCGGAGACTGTGGTGCGGGCGGATTCCGGTATGCCCAGATGCTTCCTTGCGCTGCCGGGGCATCAGGGGGCGGGAAAGTATTCCGTGGCGGGCTGTTATGATATTCCCGCTGTGAAGGATAAGATAGAATATTTTAATTATGATTATGGAATGCAGCTTGCCAAGAGAGGATATGTGGCATTATGTCCGGATTGTCGCGGATTTGGGGAGCGCAGGGATGAGAATATGCGGGGGCTGGACGAGAAGAATTTCCTCACCAGCAGTTGTTTTCATTTGGCGCATATGGCGGAGCCTATCGGGGAGACCGTAGCGGGTATGTGCACATGGGATGCCATGCGGCTGATTGATTATGTCTATGAGAGAGGCGAATGGGACACGGATTCACTGGGGGCGATCGGCTTCTCCGGCGGCGGGATGCAGGTGTATTGGCTGGCTGCCATGGACGAGAGGATCAAACAATGTATTATCAGCGGCTATCTCTACGGCTATAAGGATTCTCTGATGATTCTGAACGGCAATTGTAATTGTAATTATGTACCTCATCTTTGGGAACACTTTGATATGGGTGACATCGCGTCTCTAATCGCGCCCCGTCCTCTGGCGGTGCAGTCCTGCAGGGATGACCATTTGAACGGTTCCAGAGGGTTGGAGAATGTGTATGAGCAGATGGAGATTGTGAAGGCAGCTTATCATCTCTATGGAGAGGAGAGCTATCCCATTCATGATATTCGTGAGGGCAGACATTGCTGGCACGAGGAGTTGCTGGACGTGGCGCTGTCCGCATTACAGAAGGGTGTGGAGCGGCAGAAGGGATAAGTGCATGAATTATATCGTATTGGATTTGGAATGGAATCAGAGCAATACCGGTATGGAGGCGGAGGTGGAACATCTTCCCTTCGAAATTATAGAGATTGGTGCCATCAAATTAAATGACGATTGTGTCATGACTGGAGAGTTCAGCCAGCTTGTGAAACCGACGGTTTATCGTGAGATGCATCATATCACAAGCAAGTTGATTCATATGCAGATAGAGGAACTTGAGCATGGCAGACCATTTGTGGAGGTGATGGAGAGCTTCCTTGAGTGGTGCGGTCCTGAAGAGTATCTGTTCTGCACATGGGGGAGTTCGGACTTGACGGAGCTCCAGCGGAATATGCGTTTTTATGAACTGACACCATTGTCAGACGTGCCCATTCCTTTTTTGGATGTACAGAAATTGTTCAGTATCGCCTATGAGGATAGGAAGTCTCGCAGGGCATTGGAGTATGCGGTGGATTATCTGAAGTTGGAGAAGGATATTCCTTTTCACCGGGCATTCAGTGATGCTTATTATACTGCCAAAGTGTTTTCCCATATGATACAGCAGAATCGGGAGCTGCTTCGCAATGAGTCTTATGATGTGTTCCATGTTCCCAAACGTCGCGAGGATGAGGTGAAGGTACAGTTTGACACCTATGCCAAATTGATTTCCAGAGAATTTGCGGATAAGACAGCTGCTTTTGCCGACAGAGAGGTGAGTTCCAGTAAGTGTTATCTCTGTCACCGGAACCTTCGCAAGAAGATAAAGTGGTTCACACCCAATGGCAGGCATTATTATTGTCTCGCCTATTGTGAGAAGCATGGGTATCTCAAAGGCAAGATCAGGATGCGCAAGACGGATGAGGGCAAGTATTATGTGGTAAAGACCACAAAGCTGATCAGTGACGAGGCGGCGGAAGAATTGAAAAATCGCAAAGAACGTGCCAAAGAACAGCACAAGAAACATAAGCATCCAAATTAGTTAGAAATCCAGATGCCGGTTGCTTTTGGAGGATTTAAAATTCAGTCTTGATTTTTTCTGCCGACGCTTTGCTTCTCTGATAGCGTCCTTATGGGCGGCAAGCCGTGCATTGCCGCGGCCATGGGTAAAGCTGTGTTGTTTTTTGCGATCCTTCTTCCAATTTCGACGATTATTGGGATGCCTGGTGACATAGCTCTTGTAGGATTTATAGAGAATCAGGACAAGAGCTATTGCAATCGCAATGCCAGCGATCCACATGAGTATTTTCAACACATTGATAAAGATAAAGGAGGGGAGCTGGGGCTTCTCATCAGTGGTATCCGGTTCCTCGATAGGGTCAAAGGAGTAAGTCTGTTTTTCATTGGCGGCAAGATCCACGGAGACAGAGCCAATGAATACATTATGATAGCTGTAGTTGATGACCGCTACCTGATTGTCATTTGTGGTGGAGTAGGTGATTGTAGAGTCCACATCTTTAAAATCTACCGTCTTGGGCAGTATAATGCAGTCATTCCGGTTCAATGATAGGATCGGCTTGGAATTGCCGAAAATATCATTGTCGCTGTAAAAACCGCCGCTCTCAATATTGTATTTGGTCTCTGTCTGGGAGATGTTCGTTTTCTCAAAATTGCTAAATCCGTAATTGAACAATGCGAGGGTGTCCTCGTAGTGCAGGGGGGATTCTTCCTTTAACACCACGCAGATTAATTTCATGCCGTCCATCTCTGCACAGGAGACCAGACAGCTTCTGGCGGCGTCCGTGTAACCAGTCTTGCAGCCCACCAGATATTCATAGGCATATTTCTTGTTTGGAAGTAATTCCATGGCATTGGCATCCAAGAGCTCGCCGTTTTTCTTAGAAAGTCTGAGCAAGGGCATTTGAGTGATTTGGCAGAGCATTTCGTTGGAAAAAAAGGCGCGGCCAATCATGGCAAGGTCATAGGCGCTGGTGTAGTGATTCTCATCAGGCAAACCGTTGGGATTGACAAAATGAGAGTCCACACAGCCAAGCTCCGCAGCTCTGTTGTTCATGATCTCGGCAAAACCGTCCCAGCTGCCGCCGATATGCTCAGCCACGGCATAGGCCACCTCGTTGGCAGAACGGATGAGAATTGCCTGCAGACACTGCTCCATCGTAAGGGTATCGCCTTCGTTCATTGCAACGTGGTTGCTTCCGGGAGGGATTCCGTACACTGCATCATGGGAAAATGATACAACTTCGTCCAGATTGCACTCCTCGCTGGCAATTAATGTAGTGAGGATTTTTGTGGTGCTGGCAGGGTATTCCTTGGCATGAATATTTTTCTCATAGAGAATGACACCGGTTTCTAATTCCATCAGAATCGCGGACTCCGCGCTCACTACGGGGCCAGCGGGCCAGTTGACAATCTCGTTAGATTCCACGGGAATTGCCTGGTTCGCGGCAATATTTTGCTCCCTTACGGAGGAGGCGGATACCGGCAGAACGAGGGCATTCAAAGCGAGACAAACCCCGCAGAGGGAGGATGTCAGGCGGATTTTCCAATTTTTATTTAACCGGAACGGGAATTGAAAGGGAAATTTTGTACCCATAAAAACCTTCCTGTGTATTTTTAATCTAAAAGTAGTATGTTCATTTTTATCATACACCATAAGTAGTTGATTGACAAGTTTCGTCAGATAAAGTAAGCTTATTTTAGGTAACAGCTCAGCCATTGGCTTTGCGAATGGCGCGGGCTGAACTTTCGGGCGAATGGGAGGAAAATTTTTTCAATGAGATTGCGTAATATTACCGGTTCCAGAGAAATGATAGCCCAGAGCCGGTTCGTCGTGCCGGAGGAGCAGCTTTTTGACTGTGCCGGGATTTGGCATGAAATTTTTGGAAATAGGAATCCCATATGTGTTGAGATAGGAATGGGAAAGGGCAGATTTATTCATACTATGGCTAAGGAGCATCCCGGGATCAATTACGTAGGAATCGAAAAGTATTCCAGCGTGCTGCTGCGGGCGATTCAGAAGATGGAGGCAGAGGAGCTTCCCAATCTGAAATTTGTCCGGATGGACGCCGAGGATATCGATAAGGTGTTTGCCGCGGGAGAGGTGGATAGAATCTATCTAAACTTCTCAGATCCATGGCCGAAGGACAGACATGCCAAGCGAAGGCTTCCGTCGAAGGAATTTCTCGCCCGATATGACAGGATTTTGCAGAAGGATGGGGTTTTGGAATTCAAAACAGACAATAGAGCATTGTTTGATTTTGCGGTGGGTGAGCTGGAGAGCGCAGGGTGGCAGGCGAAGGTAGTGACCTACGATTTGCATCAGGATGAAGAACTCATGGAAGGAAACGTGATGACAGAGTACGAGGAGAGATTTTCGTCCATGGGGAATCCAATCTGTAAGTATATTATTTACAGATAGAACAATGAATTGACCGTATTGTAAGGAGGAGCAAAATGGAATACACATTTACGACAGCTAATTTTGAGGAAGAGGTTTTAAATTCAGAGCTTCCAGTACTGGTGGATTTCTACGCGGATTGGTGTGGACCATGCAAAATGATGGCGCCTATCGTGGAGCGCATTGCGGAGGAATATGAGGGGAAGCTTAAGGTGGGCAAGTGTGACACTCAGGTCAATATGCCCTTGGTACAGAAGTATCGGATTTCAAATATTCCTGCTTTTATTATGTTTAAAGGTGGAGAACCTGTGGCAAATTTTATAGGACGCATGACAGCAGATGAATTATGTGATAAAATAGATGAGAATCTATAGAAAGCAGGATGAACTATGAGTGACGAGATAAGAGAACTTACAGAAGAAAATACATCCGGTGATGAGGCGCAGGAGATTAAGACGGAAACCACAGATGCCAAGACAGAGACCGCAGAAGCTCAGACGGGAGAAAACAGTGTACGTCAGGCATTGGAAGATGCGAGGGAGACCGAGAGCAGGGCTTATCATAATATGAGTCGTGCTGCGGCTCTCACATCGCGCCAAAAGGGTGTGATGGAATTGGCAAAATTGGAGGAGATGGAGACTCCCGACAAAGCCATATTGGATAAAAAGTGCAAGCTGATTCTGGAAAGTTATTATCTGCCACATATTTTAAAGACAGGGTTCACGGTGGAGCTGGATAAAGACTTTACTCGTTTTGACGAACCGGAGAAAGACTATATCGAGGCGGTGTTCACCAGCCCCTCCGGCAAGGAGATACGAACAGCTTATAATTATAAACCAGACGAGGACGGCAAGAGTCTGGTTCTCTTTGAGAAATCTTTTGAGAATGTGATCATAAAGCCGGGTGATCCTGAGAAATACGTGCTTTTTGCGCCGGATGGCGTTACGGAGATAGAGGCTTTATCCACAGAGGAGTTAAAGCAAAGGATTCTCAAAGGTGAGGTTGTCAAGGTAGAAGACGAATATTTCCAGAAGGCGAAGGACGAGAATGGAGAGATTCGGCCAGGTACCACGACTCAGATTGTGGAGGAAGAGAGCAGCAACGTCAAGATTATCATAGGCAATAATGAGCAGGAGAAATATTCGTTCAGCAAGACAGACCAATTAGTGTGTGCTATCACTAATGATGTAACTACTGTAACCCTTGAGAGCAGAAAGCTTACAGGTTCCGGCCCGGTATATGACACTGCGGATGCGGCGAGGGCTGCGGCGCAGCAGGAGCTTCGGGACGGCGAGAGCAATCTGAAGGTGGATGTGGTTATGGAGAGTACCACGGTAGCTGCATTTAACTACATCCCTGCCTTTACCACAAGCATTGAATTGGCCGGTATATCCAGAAAGATTGGAAAGGGCATAGAGGGTTACGATCCCAATGAAAGTGATGAGGAGAATCTGCGCAGGCAGTTTGCCAAGCCCATCACGGAGTATTTGGTGGAAAAGGGATTCTATGTCGTTGATATCACCTGTGAAAAACTAGAGGCGGATATTAAAGAGAATGTCGGGTTTATGAACACGATTAAAACCTATCATATGACAGGGGGGACGGTGTCCGTAACTTATATCAAAAAAGTCAAGTCTCTGGTTACTTTGAAGCAGGGATTCCGGGGGAGAGGACAGACCAATGACCCGGCTGTGATTCTTGCGCAGCTGCCCGAGGGCAGTGAGTTACTGGATCCCCAGGATATTGATTGGAAGAGTTCCAAGGTTGAAGTGGCATATGTGGTGCGCGGTAATGCGACAGGAACCGGTTCAGCCAAGACGATTCCAGAAGCGGATACGAAAGCTGCGGAGAATGCGGTGATCGAGGCACAGAAGATTGTGGGCAGAGGAATCAATGGTGGTATTGCCTCCGGCATTAGAGAGACAATCGCGGGAACAGGAGCGGTTTCTACCGTGGCGAGCGTTAGGGCGAGGTTGACCAGTCCCAGTGTGTCCAAGGATGATATGCAGTTGACCCATAAGGATGCCAAGTACGCCTACAGCGGAAGCTGTGACAGAATGAATAACACAGTGGAGAGTAAGCTGGTGGCGGTTACCACGTGGAACGGCAATAAACTGACTTACGTGGAGCCTACAGATCCGATTGTGGAGAGAGGCATCCCCACAGATGACAATTACGATAAATACATTAACGAGGGGGATGATTTGGGCATACTCCTCTTTGAGAAGACAGACCGCGGTCTGCACAGATATATGGATGAAGTTTTGAGTGCCCAGAAAGAAGCAAAGACCTACCGCCAGATTTATAAGAAGGCTCGGCTTGCGTTAGCTGATGCTCAGCTTGCCTTTGATCAGATGATGGACGAGAAACTAAGACATATGGATCAGGCGGATGAGGCAGAAGAGAGCACCTTTGAATCCGTGGAGGAGACGGAGCCTGCGGAGACAGAGTTTGTGGAAGAGGCGGAGTCTGCGGAGGAGATAGAGACGGAGCCTGCCGTGGAAGAAATGCAGGAGATCCAGCCGCTCTGGGAAGCTCCCGTGATG
>CAMWLG010000097.1 GCA_947175035.1 uncultured Lachnospiraceae bacterium
GACAAGGCCGTGTTCGACTATACCGCCCAATTTGACAAATTTAACCTGTCCCCGGAAAATATCAGGGTGACAAAAGCGGAGATAGAGGAAGCCTATGGCAGACTGGACGCCTCCCTGATTGAAGTGTTGAAGCACTCCGCTGAGAATATTCGTGCCTTCCACTTAAAACAACTTCGGAACAGCTGGTTTGACGCCAAAGAAGACGGCACGATCCTGGGCATGAAGATCACCCCCATCGACAGGGTTGGAGTGTATGTGCCCGGCGGCAAGGCTGCATATCCTTCCAGTGTGTTGATGAACGTGATTCCCGCCAAGGTAGCCGGTGTGGGGGAGATTGTGATGACCACGCCCCCCGGGGCAGACGGCAAGGTAAATCCCGGTACATTGGTGGCTGCGGATATCGCCGGCGTGGATACCATTTACAAAGTGGGCGGCGCACAGGCGATTGCAGCCATGGCTTTCGGCACGGAGTCTATCCCCAAGGTAGACAAGATTACAGGGCCCGGCAATATCTTTGTCGCCCTTGCAAAGAAAGCGGTCTATGGCTATGTGAGCATTGATTCCATAGCGGGCCCCAGCGAGATCATGGTGCTGGCGGACGAGACGGCGAATCCCCGTTATGTGGCTGCGGATCTGCTCTCTCAGGCGGAGCATGATGAGCTTGCCAGCGCGATTCTGATTACCACTGCAAGAAATCTTGCAGAACAAGTAAATTTGGAAGTGCAGGGCTTTGTGGAGCAACTGGAACGAAAGGAAATAATTCAAAAATCCCTTGATAATTACGGATATATCTTGGTGGCGGAAAACTTGCAGGATGCAATCGATGCCGTGAATGAGATTGCCTCCGAACACTTGGAGATTCTCACGAAGAATCCCTTCGAGGTGATGACCCGCATCAAGAATGCCGGGGCGATTTTCCTGGGGGAAAATTCCTCAGAGCCGCTGGGGGATTACTTTGCAGGGCCCAACCACATCCTGCCTACCAATGGCACCGCCAAGTTTTTCTCTCCTGTAAATGTAGATGACTTTATCAAGAAGAGTAGTATTATCTCTTACTCCAAGGAGGCCTTGGAGGCGATTCATAAGGAGATAGAGCAGTTTGCAGAGAGCGAGGGCCTGACCGCCCACGCCAACAGCATCAAGGTACGGTTTGAGTGATTTACCGCAAAGTCACGCTGCGTGAGGTAAAAGTATTAAATTGTTGCGTCCCCTTTCCATGTTGACACTCTAGTCTATTCATGCTAGACTAGAATTGGAGCTATGATCTATTCAGAGTAAACTAAAATAGTTAAAATGATTACTAAGAGTAGGACAGGAAAATATGGGGGTGCAGATATGATACATAGACAGACAAAAAAGAACAATAGGCTTTGTAACTGTATATTATGGTCGCTGATTTTATGTATCCTGATATTAGGGGGCTGCAGTCAAACGGCTGACAAGTCTGACCAAGGGACAGAAGAAGTTGTGGAGGGGCCTGTCAGTCCCTCCGTGCCCGGTTCAGAGGTTAGTCCTTCCGTGCCCCGCTCGGAGATTGAGGTGCCGGAAGGCCGCACGCTGGTAGTCATCGGGGCGTGGAGTGAAGACTTCAAACTGGAAAAGGCCGTGGTCAACTTCAATAAGGAGAATACAGACTACTGGGTATATGTGATGTATTACGGTGGTGAAGGCGCAAGACACGGCACGGGCAGTCCGGAGGGTAAGGCGGCAAGGAGACGTATGCAGATTGAACTCACCACAGGCAACAATTGTCCCGATATGATCGAATTGGAATCAATATTACTTCCGGTAAACGAGCTGGCACAGCAGGGGTATCTGGAAGATTTGACTCCCTATCTGGAAAAAAGCACTGTGCTTGACAGGGAGGACTTCTTGGATACGGTGATTTCCGCCTATACGATGGGGGACAAGCTTGTGGCTTTGCCCTTGTATTTCAAATTAGACTGCCTTATCGCCAGACAATCCCAAGTACAGCAGTTTGAAAGCTGGACGCTTCAAGATCTGTTGGATTACGCAAAGGAGTATCCTGACGCGCTTCTGATAGAGGGCGATTCTTTGTATAATTGCCTGGAATTGCTGTCACTTTATGAGGAGCCCTTTGTGACTGTTGAAAACGGGCATTATTCCGTAAACAGGGAACAGATAGAGGAGTTTCTGCTGCTGGTCAACCGCTGTAACGAGATACAACTCCCAGAGTTTTCCTACACGCCTGATAAGTATCTCTCCAACCATGTTTTGTTACGGCATATATGGGTAAATGACTTTTATGAGCTGCAATATGGCAATGCGCTTATGGAGGGGGACGTCTCCAATATCGGCTTCCCGTCGGAGGATGGCAAAGGGATCAAACTTTCCGGGGAGTATACCTATGGCATTCCGCTCCACAGTGTGGAAAAGGATGGAGCTTGGACGTTTTTGGAATATTATATCCAAAACACAGGGGTTACTGAGGGGTTATTTTCTGTCAAGAAGGCGGACTATGAACAGCTCAAGGAGATACAGCTTGCCCATGAGGGCTTTTTCCCTGACGAAAACGGTGTTTTGGTGGATTCTACGGGAAATGCCCATAAAACGAGAGGAGAGGGCGAGTGGAGTTTTTCCTACAAGGAAGTCACACAGACAGATATCGCAACAGTGGAAGAATTGATTGCCCACGCGGGGCATCCTTTTATGGATATCGGCTATACCGCCCCGTGGATGGATATTTTTAATGACGAGATTCCCGCTTACCTAAACGGAGATAAAACTTTGAAGGAGACGATGGATATCATCGTCAGCAGGTATCAGCTATTTATCAATGAACGTCATTAAATAAAAGTGATACGGGAAAGGAGAGAAATATGGCACGGACACGCACTTCAAAATTAAAGCGAACCACAAAGGAGACAGATATCCAGCTTGTTCTGAATCTGGACGGCAAGGGAGATGCCTCCATAGACACGGGGATTGGTTTCTTTGACCATATGCTGGAGGGCTTTGCCAGACATGGATTTTTTGACCTGGAATGTAAGGTAAAGGGCGATTTGGAGGTGGACGGACACCACACGGTGGAGGACGTAGGTATCGTGCTTGGCAATGCAATCAAGAACGCCGTGGGCGACAAGAAGGGCATCAAGCGCTATGGCTATTTCATCCTGCCCATGGATGACGCCCTTGCGCTGTGCGCCGTGGATTTGTGTGGAAGACCCTACTTGAATTTCGAGTGTGCGTTCCCCACGGAGCGGGTAGGCTATCTGGACACAGAGCTGGTGCGGGAGTTCTTCTATGCTGTATCCTACAGTGCAGGCATGAATCTCCACATCAAGATGCTCTCAGGTGTCAACAGCCACCACATGATAGAGGCAATGTTCAAGGCATTCGCCAAGGCGCTGGATATCGCCACCGGTTCGGAGCCCCGTACCTCGGAAGTGCTCAGCACCAAGGGAAGTTTGTGAGATTTAAAGGAGACCAACCCTCATGGAAGAATTTCGTTTTCAGGTAAATCTCGGCGGAATGATAGAGATTCTGTCCGACCATCTATACAGCAGCCCGGAAGTATATATCCGTGAGCTTCTCCAAAACGGCGTGGACGCCATTGTGGGACGCGAGAAGACGGACGATGCGTTTCGGGAGCATCAGGAGGGCACCCTTTTATTGGAATTGGAAGAAGGGAGGAGCTTATCCTTCCGAGACAACGGTGTCGGACTCACCAAAGAGGAGATTCACCAGTTTCTCGCAATCATCGGAGAGTCCTCCAAGAAGGACTTGGAGAGTGGTAGATTGCCGTCTGACTACATCGGCAGATTTGGAATTGGCTTATTGTCCTGCTTTATGGTCTCGGATGAGATCTGTATCAGAACCCGCTCTGTCAAAAGCGATAAAAGCTATGAATGGATTGGAAAACCGGACGGAACATACACCATCAACGAGCTTGCGGAGCCCGTGCCCGTGGGAACGGAGATTTTCCTTGTGGCAAAGGAAGATGCGGCGGCTTATTTTGAGCGCAAGACCGTGGAAGATTTGCTGCTGCATTATGGTCTGATTCTTCCCTATCCCATTTTGTTAAACAGCGGCGGGAGCAAGACGCGCCTAAACCCTGTTTCCCTCCCGTGGGAGAAAGCAAATCCCAGCAAGCAGGAGCTGATGATGTTTGGACAATTCCTGTTCCACGGTTCCTTCATGGACTGTATCGTGCTGCACTCGGAAGAGGGCGGAGTGGACGGTGTAGCGTACATCCTGCCATACGCGGTTCAGGCGTCAGCCAAACAGAACCATTTGATTTATCTGAAAAATATGCTGTTGACGGAGAAGGGACAAGGGCTGATACCGGATTGGGCGGTCTTTACCCAATGTATCATCAATGCCAAAGACCTGCGTCCTACCGCATCCAGAGAGGGATTCTATTCTGATGAGACCCTGCGGGCGGCACAGCAGAATCTTGGCAAATGTATTGCCGATTATCTAAAACAGCTTGCCGCCACGGACAAGGACTCGTTTCGTGCATTTTTGGCGGTGCATCACCTGGTGGTCATGAGTCTTGCCATCGATGATGACGAGCTGTTTGAGCTGTTTATCGACGAACTGGAGTTTGAGACGACCAGAGGCATGATGAACGGTCTTGCCCTGCGGATGAGCAAGGAACAGCTTCTCTATTGCGGAATGAAGGAATACCAGCAGTTGTCACAGATTTTTGTGGCACAGGGGAAATTACTGATCAATGCCGGTATTGTCTATACGGAGGAACTGTTGTTTCGCATGGCGGAATTCTTTGATGTGACGGTCATGAAGGTGAACACCGACGAGGTGGATGACCTGTTAAAAGATATCTCCATAGAGGATGAAGCGGCGTGCGTGGACTTCCTGACCATTGCGGAGCGGGTATTGAAGCCCTATCAATGTGCAGTGGAGATGAAACAGTTTATCCCCGCGAACCTTCCGGCATTCTATTATGTGAACAGGGACGCCCAACTGTACCGCAATCTGTTGACGACCAAGGAAGAAGCCAATCCGCTTTTTGGCAGTCTGCTGGACAGCTTCGCGCGGGATATCGAGGAAAAAGCAGCCAACACGCTGTATTTTAATCTGCGCAACCCGATGATCCGGAAGATGACCGCTTTGGGAAACGAGGAAAAGCTAGAGGATTTTATTTTCATTCTGTATGTGCAGACTTTGCTGATCGGCGGATTTAGCCTGCGCAATAACGAGCTTGGCAGGATGAATGACAATATTTTGCATATTCTTGACCAACTGTTGTAGGAGGCGCGCCATGGGAAAATTTAATGAACAAAAATACTATCAAGAGTATGATCAGCTGCCCCCTGGAGAGTTAGCCATAGCATATCTGCATGACGCCATCAGGGAAGCGGATGAGCTGGAGGATTATGACTGGCAGATACAACTGCGGATAGAGCTGATGTCACAATGTGATTTCCATTCGGATTCCCTGGAAATGTATGTGATCATGCCGCAGCTGTTAAAACTTTATGACGAACATACCTTGCAATTTGGTGAAAACCAATATACCCACACTGTTTTATGGCATTATAAATGGGTGCTTGGCAACGCGCCTGATTTTTATCAGATTTCGATAGAACAGTTTGAGGGGCTTGCGGCGGATTTTAAGAAAAGATTCTTAAGCGCAGGCTATTCTCTGAGAACCTATTATTCATCGCTTTTTTCTTTTTACAAATATATTGACTGGGAGAAGGCAGAAAGCTCTTATCAGCAGTTTTTGAAGGAAGAAAGGGACAGTCTCAGCGACTGCCCGGCATGTGAGCGCAGTGAGGAGGTCACTTATCTGCTGGACTGTGACAATCTCGAAAGGGCAAGACAGAGGGCACAGGATTTGTTTGACAGAAAGCTGAGCTGCAAGGCGGTTCCTGAGTTTACCTATGGCCATTTCCTGCGTTATTATAACCTCAAGCTCTGCAAGGGAGAGCGGGATTCTGAGCGGGATGCCGCTGTATGCTGCGACCAAGTGGTAAAAGCCATTCGCTTTCGGAAAATTGCATCAGGGTACTCGGGGGATGTGCTGCTGTATTACAGCCTGACCGATTCCAAAAAGGCGCTGGACTGGTTCAAACAACACTGGTCTGACCACGAGTCAAACCGCCATCCCTTGACCAGATTATACTTTGCCTTGGGGATGACTCATTTCTGGAAACAGCTGCAAGAGAAGGAGAGCACCTATCGCATGAAGCTGCCAAGCAGTTTTCCTCTGTATCGGGAGGACGGGGTATATGATTTGGCAAAGCTTCGGGAGTATTATGAGACAGAAGCCCTAGCCTGCATCCGCAAGTTTGACGAGAGGAACGGTACAAGCCATTTTCTAGATGTTTATAAGGGAATTATAGCAGAATAATTTAGGAAATGGTTTTTTATAAAACATACAGAAGCTTAAGAGGAAAGAAAACATGAACAATGAGACAAAGAAATTTATCCCTTGTATCTATCTCTACAACCAGCACGCGGTAAAGAGCTTGTCCGACACCACGATTGTAGACACTGACCCCATTCGCCTGGTGCATCTTTATAATGAGCACAATGCCGACGAGCTGATTGTGTTCGATATGTCCGAGGGGGACGAGGCGCATGAGGCGAATCTGGATATGATGAAGGAAATCTGCGCCGCAGCGGAGATGGACGTCTCCGGTGCAGGCAATATCAAGCGCATGGAGGACGTGAAAAAGATTCTCTACACGGGCTGTAAACACGCTATTTTGGATTATGAGAAGGAGGGCAATATCGCCATCACCGAGGAGGTATCCCTGAAATTTGGCAAGGACAAGATCCTGCTTTCCTACAATGACCCTGAGGTGCTTGCCAACCACAAAGAACTGATTCAAAAATATGTCTCCGGCATGGTGTTGATGAACCCGCACCAGATTCGGGAGACCATGGAAGTGATTGAGCTGCCCTTTTTGGTGCAGATTAATCAGATCGCGCTGAACAAGCTGATTGAAATTTTTGCCTATGAGAATGTGTGCGGTGTCACCGGAAATACGATCAACGATAATATAAAAGACATTTTATCCCTAAAGGAGCTTTGTATGCAAAATGATATTTCCGTGGAGACCATGAGAGCCGCCTATCAGTGGTCGGATTTTAAGTTGAACAATGACGGCATGGTGCCTGTGGTAGTGCAGGATTATCGCACGGCGGAGGTGCTGATGGTGGCCTATATGAACGAGGAGGCTTATCAGGAGACCCTGCGCACGGGCAAGATGACCTACTACAGCAGAAGCCGTCAGGAACTTTGGCTAAAGGGTGCCACCAGCGGTCATTTCCAGTATGTCAAGAGCCTTACTGCGGACTGTGATATGGACACAATTCTCGCCAAGGTTTCCCAGGTGGGCGCTGCCTGCCACACCGGGGCAAGGAGCTGTTTCTTTAACGAGATTGCCAAAAAGGACTATGAGAACGCGGACAATCCCCTGCAGGTGTTTGAGGAGG
Organism: uncultured Lachnospiraceae bacterium; assembly: GCA_947175035.1. GTDB lineage: Bacteria > Bacillota > Clostridia > Lachnospirales > Lachnospiraceae > Acetatifactor. The sequence continues at coordinate 7,432 of CAMWLG010000097.1, forward strand.
TGTTCGATGTCATCAAGGATCGCAAAATGCATCCCAAGGAGGGCTCCTACACCAATTATCTCTTTGACAAAGGTATTGATAAAATCCTAAAAAAATTGGGGGAGGAGGCGACAGAGATCGTCATCGCCGCCAAAAACCCCAATGCCAACGAAATCAAATACGAGATCAGCGATTTTCTCTATCACATGATGGTGCTTATGGCGGAGAAAGACATCACTTGGGAAGAGATTACCACGGAGCTGGCAAACCGCTGACAAAGATTACGGCCTGCTCCCCGCGGGAGGATTCTGGCTGGCGGCATTGGAAGCGGCATCTGCCCATTGGGTGATGCTGCTTTCATAGTCCGCGGAAATGGCGGAAAAGCACTGACTTGCTTGGATCCCCAGAAAGCTCTTGCCTGACATGTCGCACAGGACGATCATCACAAACAAACCCACCGCGACCAGAACGCGCAGCGGAAATGTAGAAAAGCTTTCCTCCTCGCCAGTATCTGCCTCAACAAACTCATCATTTTCCGCAGGGATAGGGGTCGTCCTGCCATAGAGCAGCCTTTCACGATGAAACATATCATATCGATCCTGCTGATATCGGGAACGAATCTGCTTTATTAATTCTAATTTCTTTGTAACCGGAATATCACTCATAACGGTCTCCTTTATCTATTAAACAAACTTAATAAAGCATATGCAGCCAGTGTTGCTATCTTGACCTAAAATATGTTACAATGTTTATATCTGTTTACAGGAGGACCACGCCATTGGAAAGCAACGGAAAAGTCACTGCGGATAGGATATTCGAGAATATCGGGA
>CAMWLG010000098.1 GCA_947175035.1 uncultured Lachnospiraceae bacterium
CCATTGTAGACACCATGCCGGAACAGCTTTTTCCACTGTTTAAAGAAGTTTTTGGAAAAGAATACCCGCCAGACACACCCATCCGACTACTGGCAACAGAACATTCCACCTACTCGGACGCCCCGGAAAAGTCCCCTTCCTCAACGCTGATGGATATCGCCCTGCTGGTAGCGGACACTGATTACTATCATCTGGAATGCCAGATGCACAATGACCGGCAGATGGTTCTGCGCATGATTTCCTATGACCTGCACTTTGCCCTGCGACACACGTCTTCCCCCGATCCCACATCCAAAGAATTGACCATCTGCTTTCCCCGCTCCGCTGTCATCTATCCCGACCAAAACAACTCTCTCCCGGACAGTCTCCGCTGTCATATTTTCTTCCCCGACCAGTCTGAACATATTTACCGGATTCCCACTATCCGGGTACAGTCCTACTCTCTTGAACAGATTCACGAGAAACACCTAAACCTCTTCCTCCCCTACACCCTCCTGCGCCTGAAACCGAGACTGAAACATGCCTCCCCCCTGACAAAAGAGGAATTGACAGCTTTCGTAAATGAGATTATAGTAATCTTAGAAGAGGATGTAGTTTCCGGTCATCTGACCAGACAGGAGTCCTACGACTATATCCAGCTGATTATCCATGCATCAAAACATATTTTTCAAAAATACCCGGAATACCACAAGGAGGTGTTGCAAGTGACCAAGCCGTTGATCAAACTGCCCAGCGTTGAACTGCGTGAAACATTGGAAGCATTGAATAAAATACAGGACGAATTGGCTGACAAAGCTGCTGAATTGGCTGATAAAAATGCTGAAATCGCCGACAAAGATGCTGAAATCGCTGACAAAGATGCTGAAATCGCTGACAAAGATGCTGAAATCGCCCGGCTGCAGCAACTACTATTTGAAAGAGACAGCTCGAATTGAAGAGCTTAGAAAAGGCAACGCAGCAATCAAAGGCTTTAATACAACAGCTTGTTCCCCTTCTCACAGATCTCATAGATTTCATCATACTTTTCTTCTATCAACGGAGTCACCCGCTCTGTCTGTTTTCCCACGGTTTTTTTATAAAGAAAATATGGGAATATCCATCCCAAAAATCCTGGTACGGCAAGAATGATGCACAAAATATAGCTTGGCGGCTGCGCTGTCACTGCAAAGGTAGAGCCTGCTATGAACGCTGTCCCGATAATTCCTAATACAAGCGCATACACTGTTGCTGTAGAAGTCTTTTCCTTTTCCAGCTTATCTATTTCATTGACACACGCCTCAAAATTTCTCTCAAGCCTTGTCAGTTCCATTTTATTGACAATCTTGCGGTTCCGTTTCAGCCGAAGCACCTTCTTCTGCTGTGTAACCGGATGCCTGCTCTCTCCGTTTTCAGGCAGATTTTCATCCAGCTCCCACCCAAAATTTTCATACCCGTCAAGGAGAAATGAAAACCTGCTGTCCTCCGTAAGCAGCTCCTTATACTCATATCCTACAAAATTTCTCTGTTGTCTTCCCTCATGATCCATGAACATACACCTCCCGGTTCTCATACATCCCGGAATGACTTAGTTTCTCTTAGGCTGGCACTTTACTTAGAGAAACTTCATTCCGTCCACTGGCAGCGTGACGGTAAAGGTACTCCCCTGCCCTTCCTCGCTGACGATCTGGATATCCCCGTCCATAAGTTCCAGCACCCGCTTTACCAACGCAAGACCAAGCCCGTTCCCTTCTTTTGAATGGGAAGTATCCCCCTGATAGAATTTATCAAAAATATGTTTCATGCACTCCTGGCTCATGCCGCAGCCTGTATCAGATACCGAAACCCTGATGTAATTTTCATCCGATGTCTGTCTGACGGTGACGCTGCCTCCCGATTCCGTAAATTTTACCGCATTGCTTAATAGGTTGTTCCACACCAGTTCCATAAGGCTTGCATCCGCCCTGATCATTGCCGTATCTTCAATTTCTGCTTCCAGCTCAATTTCTTTCTCGTCCCACGCATCTTCAAACTGCAAGATGCACTCACATAACTGCCTGCATACATCATAATCCTCCGCTTCCGGCGTAATCCTCTGGTTTTCCAGTTTGTTCAGTTTCAGAATATTGCCAATCAGGTCTGAAAGCCGTGTGGCAGCGTTCTCAATGGACTCTGCGTATTCTTTCCTCTGCCCGTCTTCTATCCTGTCCGCGGAAAGCACCTCCGCATAATTCTTTATGATGGCAATGGGGGTTTTCATCTCATGGGACACATTGGAAACAAAATCTGTTTTCAAGGTTTCAATGCTCCCAAGTTCCTCCACCATCTTATTGAAATCCTTGATCATGACATCCACATAATCCATCTTATCCGCCGTGTGAATCGTAGGAATGTACACCGAAAAATCTCCTGCCGCCACCTTTGACGTGGCCTCTGCAAGCTGTTGCATGGGTATTTCATAAGTCTTCCTCATCCTGCTCACTGCAAACCATGTAATGCCTGCCGCCACGATTCCCCAATACGCCATAGCCACAGCAGACTGGACAACTCCACCACACTGCAATCTGTCCATAAGCACCAGCAGACCGGTATGCATCCCCGACATCAGAAATAGGAACCCTGTATAAGTCGCAAACAGGGACAATATAAGACGAATTTTTTTCACTGTGTTATTATGACTAATACTTTTCCTTTTCACATTAACACCGCCTTATACCCAAGTCCTCTTACTGTCACAATCTTAAAACCATCACAGTCTGACAATTTGTCCCGCAGCTTTGTCACATAGACATCTACCGCCCGCAGGCTGGTATCGCTGTCCACACCCCAAAATTCATCCATAAGCTGTGCCCTGGAAAAAGTCTTTTTCGGGTAGGACAATAGTTTATACAGGATATTAAACTCCCTTGTGGTAAGGTTTATTTCCTCGCCGTCCACCTCCGCGCTCATACCATCGGCATCCATCTCCAAATTGCCAACCGTAATCTTTCGCTCCATTTCGATATTCGCCCTGCGCAGAAGCGCCCTGACACGCAACAGCAGTTCCTCCAGTTCAATGGGCTTTACCATGTAATCATCTATCCCAAGCCGAAATCCTTTCTGCTTGGAATGCAAGTCATCTTTAGCCGACATGAACAGGATGGGGATTGTCTTGTTTACTTGTCTGACTGTCTGCGCAAACTCAAACCCGTCGATTTCCGGCATCATAATGTCAGAAATGATCAGCTCGTACAGATTGTTATACATCTCTTCATAGGCATCTTTGGCGTTCAGGCATCCTTTTGTCTGAAACCCGCTGTCATTTAAATAAGTACACACAATCTGGTTCAGTTTTACATCATCTTCCACTACAAGAATATTTATCATCAGGCGTTCCCTCCCGTTCATTGCTCTTTATTTATATTTCTCAATATTTTCGTTGATCTTATGATCATAAATACAGCCATCCCTAATACGATCAGGCAGACCCCCGCACCAGTCGCAGACGTCATGACCTGCCTGAAAACAGCGTCATCATCGCCAAATTGCGCTATCATGGCTGTCTCCAGAGAGAGCATGGACACCAATGCAGCAGTCAGGTTGATCACTTTTGCCGCTGACATGATCAGGTTTCCATATTTCCTGAATTTTACTACATTTATGACAGCCGTGATAATGGAATAAAAGGCATACAATGCCATTGCATAAATCAGCATTCCTGAATATTCAAAGCCCTTGTTTTGTCTTACGGCGATCACCACAACAGCCACCAACGCCTGGTTCATAAACAGCAGAATAATCCCGCAAAGGCGGTATCTCCTGCATTCGGAAACCTTATCTTCCTTTCGGCCCCTCACATAATGCAGCAGGGAAGATCGCATGAGAGCCAGCAGAAGATAATAGAAGGAAAGGGATATGAACCAGACGGAGCGGTAATAGATCCCGGAACAGAACTTTATTATAACATATAAAAGGTTGATAAACAGTCCCTGGTATAAAGAAGTTTCTGTACGGAACGTCACCTCCCTGAAATATTTTTCAATCACGGGAACGCTGAACGCTTTTTTCACAAGGGGATGGTGATTGATTCCCTGCCTGACCATACGCACAATTCCTGTGATGCCCGTGACAGTGATGATAGCTGCATAAGCTGATAACAAATATGCAACATACGAAATAACCTCATTCTCCAGACCGTTTGCAAGTACATAAATAACCAGTGCATAGGACGGAATTGCAATCAAAAGTGTAGGAACCGGCGGGAGCATAAAAATCTTCTTTAAAATCTTTTTCATTTTTTGCAAGTCCATGGGCCTGCCTCCCGCATCTTTTACTTTCCTTCTGTATTCTGTATCTCACATCATACGCCATTATTGTTTGAGTTTTGTTTGTGCTTTGTGAACATTTTGTGAACAAACAACGGACAGTACGCTCTGCGAACTGCTCTTATGTCAACAGTAAAATGTGCAGCAGATTCATTTTCCACTGCACATTTTATTGTGCTGCATATTCTACCCGCGATTATTTCAGGCCCTTAATAAACGGTATCAGACAGAGCAGGACAACGATTCCCACAATCCCGATTATGATGCCAACTACCATGTGGCTCCACACCATTGTCAGGCACATACCCACACCCAACAGCAACGCACCGACAATTCCGATCAGTGTTGCACCGATTGTCTTTCCTGACAGCTTAATTGGTGCCTTGTTTTCCATCTTTCTCCATACAAGCACCATGACAAGCAGCACGATTGCCCCGATCACTCCCATAATGACTCCCGACCGGAATGCATTCCATTCCGGAATCAGTGCCATGCACATACCCAATGCAAATAAAATCCCTCCGATGGTTCCTAAGATCATTGCTACAAATGTACTCTTTTTCATTATTTCATACCTACCTTTCTGCTAGCCTCCACCAACGCTTTCTGTTCCCGTTCCTCCCGTTCTGCAGCGCTCTTTGCTTCTCGCTCTTTCTGCTCTGCCGCCAGTCTTGCCCTTGCTTCTTCTACGGACTCACCTTCTTTCGTTAAGAAACTATCCACAAACTTTTCCGCAATCTTGTTAAACCCTCCCACTGCTCCTTCCTCAATCTTTTTGTAGCCGCCGACTACTCCCTCCGCAATCTTTTCATTTGCCTTTACTAATTTAGATTTTGCCATATTGTTACTCTCCTCTTTTTTGTTTGTTTGTCATTGACAAGAACATGATACCTATTGATTGTTTTTGCAATGTTTGAATTTTGTTTCTGAATTATTAATTCTGTACAAAAGAAAAATCAGTCTGAAACCTATAAGTAAGATTTCAAACTGATTGCTCATCCGACAAAATTATTTTTTCAGACATTTTCCCAAATCCGAATTCATATCAGCCAATGTGATTGATTTCAATTCCTGTTCCATTGCCGCCTGCACCCGGAGCAGCTTATCATCCAATACACAATGAATATTTTTTCCTACCGGACAGTTTGGGTTCGGATTTTCGTGGAAATGAAACAATGTATTTTCCTCTATGCATTCAACTGCCTGATATACATCAAGAAAAGTGATTTTATCCAAAGGTCTTGCAATGACCGCACCGCCCGGGCCCCGTTTTACCTCGATCAGCCCCGCGTCCTTCAACTGCGACAAAATCTTCCTGATAATGACCGGGTTGACATTTATGCTGGAAGCCAGGAAATCACTGGTAATCTTATATTCATCCTTAAATACATCCATACATGCCAGCATATGCATGGCGATTGTAAACCTGCTTGAAATCTGCATTCAACCCGCCTCCTTTTCCAGTTTTTTTTCATACAACTCCCTGTCCACATCCTTGAATACGTTATAAATAATCCTGTCAAACTCCGATTCGTTTTCTTTCAAAAAATCCGTCACTGTCTCTACCGCTATCTCTGCGGCTTCCGCATTCGGAAAATGAAACTCCCCTGTACTGATACAACAGAATGCAACAGAACGTATCCCGTTTTCCACACAGCATTTCAGAATATTTTTATAACAGTTACGAAGATCCTGCCTGTGTCCATGATTCAAAACACCTCCCACAATCGGCCCCACCGTATGGATGACATACTCTGCCGGAAGATTATACCCTTTCGTCAGCACCGCCTGTCCGGTGGGTTCCTCGTATCGGGAACCATACTGCATTTTCCTGCGGTTCATATAGTGACTGCACTCTGCCCGAAGTTCAATCCCCGCCGCACTGTGGATGGCATTGTCAATACACCGGTGACAGGGCACAAAGCATCCCAGCATCTGTGAATTGGCAGCGTTCACGATAGCGCCTGCCTGGATTCTTGTAATATCCCCCTGCCAGATGGATATTTTGTCTGCAAAGATGTGCTTGCTCCCATACTGCTCGGCCACAGTCGCTATCTGTTCAAGGGAAATAACCCCTTTTTCATTTGTTTCCTCTGTCAGAAATTCGTCCTGTATATTTACCACATCTTCACGCATGGGTCTGGGGCCGCGGATATTCATCAGAGAGCGCAGTGCCATCCTCTTTTCCTCATAATTATCCCCCACTTCCAAATCCCTATAGTGTACAGAGTCCTCTTTGAATTCTTTCAGCAGAAAATCAAGCCGTTCTGCCTGCACTTTATTGAATGACATTTTCTTCCACCCCTCTTGTGATATCACTAATACTCTTTGCTATATCCTCACCAATGCCCACTGCCCTTTTTCCAAAACTCTCCGGCACAAAGGCTTCTTCCAGATTCAGGCGGATCAATGACCAGTTTTCATTTCTTCGCACCATCTGCTCAAACGGGAAACGGATAATCGTCGGTGTATTAAAACCTACGCCAAGTTCCAAAAGCACCACCTTGTCCTGCCCATATTCTTCTAAAAAGGAAGCATAATGCCCTGCCGCTTCATGCCAATGTTCATCTTCCACAAAATACTGGTCACACCGCAGATGCATTGCCATCTCCCCGCCGCAGACCGGGCATTTGGGAACCATATGGGAGGGGACTTGGCAGTCCTCTACCGCCTGCTGCATCTGCGTAAATAGATCCACCGCATCATAAGTCTTTACGTGGCAGCCCTTTTTGCACTGAATTTTTCCATAATCGCCCTGTGTCGCAAAAATATTCTCATCAGAAAAACCCGCTTTCCAGAATTGGTGATCCACATTTGTCGTCAGGACAAAATGCGGCTTTCTTTTTACCAGTTCATAAACCGACTGATAGAGAGGGAGCGCATCCGGTTCAATCCGATTCAGATACGCATGTCTCGACCAGTATCCCCATTTTGCCTCCTCCGTGGGAAAAGGATAAAACCCGGCGCTGTACATATCCCTCATATACATGGAACCATACTTTTCAATAAATTCCCCAAAATGATCCGTAAACCTTTTCCCTCCATAGGCCAGGCCCGCCGCAGTAGACAGACCTGCTCCTGCCCCGATCAAGACCGCATCCGCCTCAGAAAGCAGCTTGGCCGCCTCCTTAATCTGTTCCTCATACATTGCCTCCTGAAAGACATAATCCTTTGCAGGAATTCCGCTTAAAAACTGATTAAAATCGACTTTTTCATTTGCGCAAGCAACTCCTACTTTCATGTGGTCGCCCTCCTGAATTTTTGTTGTAACATTTATTGTTTCATCTATTGGCGTAACTATACCACATTCGAAATGTAATGTCAACGGTTACATCATTTTAAATCCAATTCCAAGGTGATTGTCACATCTCCGCCACCCAGCATCTCCTTTAATTCCTCGGCAGATTTGTCTGTAATTCTTCCGAGCCTTGTGTACGCCCAAGAATTGGAACCATAAAACACTACTATCTGATTGCCTGAATACAAAACGATATCTCCTGCCTGTGTGGTTGTCTGTTTATCATCCCTCGGCAGGCTGGTTCCCAAAGCACCAACCTGCTCAAAGCCCCCATACATGGACATCTGTATGGACATGGGCTGTTCACGGAG
>CAMWLG010000099.1 GCA_947175035.1 uncultured Lachnospiraceae bacterium
TGCGTCTTCAGGGGCTCGAACCCTGGACACCCTGATTAAGAGTCAGGTGCTCTACCAACTGAGCTAAAGACGCATATCCATTTGTTTCACAACGCAAGAGTTATTATAGTACATAGTATTTCCAAATGCAAGCGTTTTTTTATATTTTTTTCAATTTTTTTAAAAAAATATAAATTTTCTTATATTCTACCCTATAAATCAGTATTATTTACATGGTTTGCACTGCAGGCGTCACAATATCCATATAACTCTATCTTGTGCCCAATCACCGTAAAATCCGACAATTCCCCTTCCCCGTCATCTCCGTGGCGATGCCCAAAATGCCCAATGGTAAAAGGACATCCCTGTAAAGGTATTCTCTTGCGGCAATCAAGGCAGACTGCATAATGTGTATGCTCTCCCCGCTCCAACTCATAAACTACCGTGTCATCCCCCATCCAAGTCGTGCTGTTTACAATTCCGTTTTCCTCAAACGTCGCCAGGATTCGGTAGATTGTGGAAAGGGCATAGGTGTCATTTTGTGCCATCTGTCCCGCCAGCATATAAATCTGCTGTGCAGAAAGCGGTTCCGTGGCATCAGATAACACCTGATACACACATTTGCGCTGTTTCGTCCATTTGATTCCCTGTGGGTATTCTGTCATATTTTGATTTGCACCCATTTCTTTTCCCTCTATGCCACAATCATATCAATATAAATTTCTTTTGCCTCATAGTATAAACTCTGTCATGATTCCCGTCAAGACGCCCACAAAATACAATATCCCGACAATTTTCAAATTCTCCATAAGATGGTGATTGACACGGAAAAGCACCAGGACTCCCACACCCGCGCCCACCAACAGCCCCGCCAGCATAGAACCCATACTGATCAAACCCTCAAGGTAAAGTTGTGTGACCACCACCGACGCAGCACAATTTGGAACAAGTCCCACACACCCCGCCACCAAGGGCCCCAGAATAGGACGATCTAACAAAAGTCCCGCCAGCACATCCTCACCCATAAGCTCCAAAATCAAGTTTAAGGCAAAGCTAATTAACAAAATAAAAACACCCACCTGTACGGTATGTTTCAATGCTGAACGAAAAACCCCTTTCTCACAATCACAATGTTCCTGCTCACATATGTCGTGTATATGCACCTGTTCCCCTTGTTGGCTGCGACACGCAAAATCAATCACAAACCCTGCCGCCATACCCACCAAGACTTTCACCAGCAGAATTCCGAGAATGGCCTCTGCCGGAGCCTGAGAAGAAAGCATTACCGGAAGCATTTCATCCGATGTGGATAGAAATATGGCAATCAACGTTCCCATGCTAATCACCCGTCCCGCATAGAGATTTGACGCCGCTGCGGAGAATCCACACTGTGGCACCACACCCACTGCCGCCCCAATCGCCGGCCCCAGCCTGCCGGCTTTTTGCACCCACTGCCGCACCTTGCTTTCCGTATGATGTTCCAAAGCCTCCATAGCCAGATAAGTCAGAAACAGCACCACTATGACAAAATAGCTGTCCTCTATCATATGCTCCAAGGCATGCTTTACCGCATATAACATGAGTTCCTCCAATAAATGCCAAAAATATAGTTCTAAACGCAAATGCAACTCATTCGCATTTAGAACTATACCACATTCTGTTTATTTGTCAAGCAATTTATGAATCATAACCGTTCCAATTAAATGGTGCCTGCACTTGACTGGTCTGCTGCGCTTGATTAGCCGGCTGGACTTTATTGTATCTGATATTCAGAAAACCTTTTAAATCTTTATGGAACATCGTTTCCAACTCCTGTGCGTAACCGGTAATCGCCCGAGGACAGAGTGTCGCCAATTTCTCAACCTGTGCTGAAGCGGTTCTTTCATTCTTGACATCTATTGTATAGAGTCTCCCATCCACAAATCCCACCATCAGATGATAGGAACGCCATACGGTAAAAAGTCCCTTCTTGTGCTTAATGGTCTGGGGATAAGCCCACACCACATCAGCAGTTTCGCGAAATACCGTCGTTGCTCCCCACTGTCCACAAAGGAACTCCTGATCACACCTCAACCCATAATTGTGGGCCGTGGATCTTAAAAATTCCTCCACACGTTCCCTCGCCCTATCGGGACTGGGGCTGTTGGCAATATATTGTTTGACCTCCTTCTGATAACGTCCGGAAAAGACGGACACCAGCTTGAACAAACTTATTAACAAGCAAGCGGCTGCTAAAATCAAAAAAGCATAAACTCCTACCGGTGGGAAGAACCCCACCGCATTTAGATCCAGATAATAGGGCAGGAAGTGCTTTCTTTGCTCAAAATCGACTCCCGCCGCGCTTAAGTACTGACTGTACAGGCGCTGGCTGTCTGCAGGCATTTTACGGATGGTTCCCTTCACCTCATACTGTGCCGCCAATACGGCTTCCCTGCTGCCGCCATTGTCAAGATAGTCCCCATATGCCCCCATGAGCTTTTCTGCCGGTTCCATATCCATTTTCGCAACCCGCATGCCCATAAAGTCTTCCTCGCCGGCATCAATGATATACTCTCTGGTCAGCAGCCGAGATCCCCTCATATTATCACAATAATAATCATAAACTACATAAATCGTCCCAGTGACATAAGTCCCGTCAAGATCACTTTGATAATCCAAGGAATCCATATCCACCGGCCCATCCCTCAGCAATTTTATGCTTGGCAAACAAAAAACCAGCATAACAATCGCCATGATAATCAAAACCAACACCTCAAAAAAAACAATTTTAAAGCTTTGCATCTTAAGCGCTTTCATTTGTTCTCCCCCCTATTGCCTTTCTTATGTGTGCCGCTTACATCATACCCATCTGTGGCATCTGTGGAGCATTGTCCTTCTTGATCTTATTAATAATCACTGCAGAATAAACCGCAATTGCGATCAATTCAATCCAACTCTTGAAAGGAATGCTGATGGACAGCGCTGACAGGATTGCAAAAATCAGTTCAAAGGGAGTCATCGCATAAAGTGAGACCGTATACAACTCCATATAAGGCAGCTTGGTTCCCCCCATAATACTGGAGATAATCAGCAAAATAATGGAGTTTACAAAAGCTCCCCACAAGATTCCAATAAAGGTTCCCACAAACAGGAAAATGCCGATGATCGGAATAAAGACATTGCACAGATCGATCACGGACTGCCTGTCAAACGCCCCCATTGACTCTACCAGCTCGTCATAATACATCTCCCTGTATCCCTGATCGCTTGTATAGATGATCATCAATTCGGAATCCAGCAACGCCACCGCCTGATAATCCTCTTCAAATCCCAAACTCTCCCATTCATCGGTCATCCAATCATAGCGGAAGAATTCACCATCCTCACCGGCAAAAAAAGTATCCGTATCAGCCATAATCATAATCCCGTCTTCCACCCATTCATAGGACTCATCCATAATCAGATACCCGTCATCTGTCAGTTCAAAGTCAGGAACATGCTCTTCAATAATCCCCTGCACACCGCCAGTCTTGCTGACAAACAATATGTAAGAAATCCCGAAAGTGATCAAAAAGACCAGAACCGTCAGAATCAGGTGATACAAGAACCTCTTGCCAAATTTGTTTTTCCTGATTGCATTGTAGCTGCCCAGATTGAAGCAGGATAGTCCCAGCTCCGCAAAGACATTGTAACTCTTAGTTTCCATAATATTCCCCTCCTATTTGGTTGTACTATGCTCTATAGTATCACAACCAAACAACCATGAGCAACCTTTTTTGTAAAAAATTAGAATGTACAAAAATAGAATTTCCGCCGAAACATCTATTCTGTATGAAAAAATTGTGATATAATGAAGCGCTAGCGAGAAGAATCAGCTAAAATATGTGTGGAATAAAATACCACAAAAAAGAATGAAAGACACTATGGCTATGACAAAAGATTTATTTATCAAAATCAAGAAAAGCGTAAACTTTAAGCGCACCATCAGCGGCGTCAAATGGGTGGTTTTCTCCTTAATCTCCGGTCTGTTTGTCGGTATTGTGGGAACCCTGTTTTCACTGGCAATGTCCTTTGTGACCGCCACCAGACTCGCCCACCCATGGATGATTTTCCTGCTCCCCATGGGCGGACTCATGATCGTTGGAAGTTATTACTTATTAAAAAGCGAGAATCATGCTGGCACGAACCTGGTTCTCTCCGCCATTCAATCGGGGGCTTACCTGCCCGTGAGGACGGCTCCCCTGATTTTTGTCTCCACGATCATCACCCATATGTTTGGCGGCTCCGCCGGACGCGAGGGCGCAGCGTTACAGCTTGGCGGAAGCCTTGGAAACGACATCGGCAAGATTTTTCACCTTGACGCCAAGGACAATAATATTATGATCATGTGCGGTATGAGTGCCGCTTTCTCCGCCCTGTTCGGCACGCCTGTTGCCGCCGCCATCTTTTCCATGGAGGTGGTCAGTGTGGGAATCATGCACTATGCCGCACTGGTTCCCTGCGTCATCGCCGCACTGGTCGCCCAAGGCGTGGCTTCCATGGCGGGCATCTCGCCGGAGACCTTTGTCATCACAGAAGTGCCTGATTTTACTGTTTTTTCCGCCATAAAGATATCGTTCCTTGCGATTCTGTGCGCTTTGGTCAGCATTCTATTCTGTGTCACCCTGCACGGCACGGAGCATTTGTATAAAAAATATATTAAAAATCCTTTTATCCGTGTCGTTGTGGGCGGATGTATCGTCATCGTATTAACTTTATTGGTGGGAGACCAGACCTATAACGGCGCGGGCATGGATTTTATTGCGCGCTGTATGGAGGAAGCCACGGTTCGTCCGGAGGCATTCCTTCTGAAAATTATCTTTACCGCCGCCACCCTCTGCGCCGGATTCAAGGGCGGTGAGATTGTTCCCTCCCTCTTCACGGGGGCTGCCTTTGGCTGTCTGTTCGGCTCAGTACTTGGTTTCTCGCCCACCCTCTGTACTGCTGTGGGCATGACCGCCGTATTCTGCGGTGTGACAAACTGCCCCATCACCTCGCTCCTCATCAGCTTTGAGCTGTTCGGTTACGCAGGCGTGCCCTATTTCCTTCTGTCCATAGCGTTCAGCTATATGGTGTCAGGATACTTTGGGTTGTATCATAGTCAGAAGATTATGTACTCCAAGTACAAGAATGATTATATCAACAGAAAGGCCGTGTAAATTATTTAAAATTCACTGCACACCTGAAAAATATAAAATTTCAAATAATACGACTGATCCGCTGCCCACAGAATCGGATGGTCACAGGCCTGTGTCCGGAATTCCACCTGCCGCAGCCGTTTGTGCGCCCCTGCTGCCGCCTCGCGGATGGTCTTGGCAAAGAGCGCCTCATCCATAAAATGGGAACAGGAGCAGGTCACAAGATAACCGCCGTCCCGTACCAATTTCAACCCCCGCAGATTGATCTCACGGTAGCCTTTCACAGCGTTTTTGATGGAATTACGAGACTTAGTAAAGGCGGGTGGATCGAGAATCACCACGTCAAAAGTCTCCCCGGAGCCTTCCAACTCGGGAAGCAATTCAAACACATCAGCACATTGAAAATGTACCCTGTCCTCCAAATGGTTCAGGGCGGCATTCTCTGCAGCTTGATCAATCGCTAACTGGGATGCGTCCACACCTAACACACTGCTCGCCCCCGCAATTCCCGCGTTCAATGCAAAAGATCCCGTGTGAGTGAAACAGTCCAAAACCCTTTTTCCCCGGCAAATTCTATGTATGGCAGCGCGATTGTTCTTTTGATCCAGGAAAAATCCCGTTTTCTGTCCGTCCTCCACATCCACCAGATATTTCACGCCATTTTCCACAATTTCCACCTTCGTGTCAAAGGGCTCTCCGATAAACCCTTTATAACGCTCCATGCCCTCCTGTTCCCGCACCTTGGCATCGCTGCGCTCATACACACCGCGAATCACGACTCCATCCTCCGCAAGCACCTTCTTAAGCGCCTCCACAATAGTCAGCTTCCACCTGTCAATCCCCAACGCCAACGACTCCACCACCAGCACGTCAGAGAACTTGTCCACCACAATACCAGGAAGAAAATCCGCCTCCCCAAAAATCAACCGACAGCTTGCAGTATCTATCGTCTCCTTTCGGTAACTCCATGCCCTACGCACTCTCTCCTCGAAGAAGTCTTTGTCTATCACCGCATCTTTTTTGCGGGAGAGCAGCCGTATCGTAATTTTGGACTTCGTATTGATATAGCCATAACCCATGAAATATCCGTCAAAATCATGGACAGTCACCATATCCCCATTTTCAAAGCTGCCCATGATGCTGTCTATCTCGTTGTCATAAACCCACATGCCTCCTGCCTTCAGGGTGCGTCCTTCTCCCTTTTTCAGTGTCACAGTTGTCTGATACATCCGGTTACCTTTCCTTTCCGCCTAATCTTTCTTGCCAGCATTTGTCTATATATTATTCGTTTTCCTCTTGACAATCAATCCCTTTTTATTTATTATTTTAATGTTGGCTGTTGTTGTTCCAATGACTGCCGCATCAATTTCGTCGCGTGGCTCAGTTTGGTAGAGCGCTGCGTTCGGGACGCAGAGGTCGCAAGTTCGAATCTTGTCGCGACGATTTGCCAGAAGCCTTGATTTTAAAGGCTTCTGGCGTTTTTGCATTTGAGTTATTTGCATGATACAATAAATCCAAAGGGGGATATGCATGATGAAAACAGATTACACAAAACCATTTGATATGCATATTCCGCCTAAGAAGCAGAATCCGTTCCTAATGCCGTTGATTTGGCTGGGTTCTTATGCACTGACAAGAAAGAATCATCTTAAGATCACAAAAAATCTGCGGGGGATCAGACCGCCCTTTCTGGTGATTGCCACTCATCAGGGTTTTTCTGATTATTACATTGCGCCGTTGGCACTATTTCCTTATCGGGCAAATTATGTGTCAGATGTGGAGGGCTATGCGGCATTTGGCGAATGGCTGTACCGAAGCATCGGCTGTATCGGGAAACGCCGATTTGTTTCCGATGTCAACGTATTATTGAATATGAAGAAATGTATTCGGATGAAGCAAACTGTTGTTGTTTATCCGGAGTCAAGACATTGCAATGCAGGTACGACTTCTTACTTACCGGATCATCTGGGGAAACTCGCTAAATATCTAAATGTTCCCGTCGTCCTATTATCAGCCCATGGCAGCTATCTGGAAAGCCCGTTTTGGGATGAAGAATATAGCAGGAAAGCGCCGATCACAGCAAAATTAGAATGCCTTTACACGAAAGACGAGATGACAAATGCCAGTGAGGAAGAGATCCAGAAGAAAATTGCAGATGCTTTGCAATATGATGAATACACATGGCAGCAGGAAAATAAAATCCATTTAAAACGCAATCGTGCCAATGGCTTGCATAAGGTATTATACCAATGTCCGCATTGCAAAAGTAAAAATATGTTGCGTAATGATCCGCCGGGCAATATTATGATGACGTCTGATGAAAAAGGTATCAGATGCGGGGTGTGTCATGCAATGTGGAACCTTACGACACTTGGAGAATTGGAATACTGTGGAACAAAAAAACTATCTGCCGATACGAAAGAGCTCAGAACAATCCCATCATGGTATGAGTGGGAGAGAAGCTGTGCCATCGATGAATGGAACAGCAGCAATCAGGAAATTGTTTATTCTGTACATGTAGAAGCCCTGCCAAATTCCAACGGATTTATTGATTGCGGCAAGGGTACGCTGGTATTTAATCAGGATGCATTTATCTTAACCTTTGCCGATCAGCGGCTTGTATTCCCACACCGGATCAGGGAATCTGTACAAACGGAATATAACTACAAAGGAAAAGGAATGTGTATCGTGTTGTCAACACAGGATAACTGTTACTATATTTATTCTGAAGACAG
>CAMWLG010000100.1 GCA_947175035.1 uncultured Lachnospiraceae bacterium
GAGAAACAAAATTCATAGACATTGCCATTACCGAAACCAAGCCTGTCTCTGGTGGCGGCGGTGAGGATCCCGATCCTACCCCTGGACCTGATGTCCCCGATGATCCTGTAGGTACAGGTGACGGCCTTGATGAGGGTACGATTTCTTTCGTTGGTACTACGGCAAAACCGACAATCAAAGGTTTAAACTTTATAGGAAATATTAAGTTTTTTGATAATGGAAATAATGAAAAGCATGGATTCCAAGCAGGTGATGCCAATGCGGCATTGGAGCTGAATCTGACAAAAGCGGCTACAATCGAGGTGACAACCTGTTGCTATGGAGCAGGCAATGTAACGAGTACCAGCGGTACTGTTACGTCTGTGGACGGAACAGAGAAAGATGGCGAAAAAGTAGCTAAAGTATATACCATTGCAGAAGCAACTGGCAAGACTACGTTGAAGCTTGGGGCCGGGGCATATGTTCATAGCATAAAGGTCACCTACGATAAAGAAGACCCGAATGCTGGCAAGTCACAGGATGTACAAGTGACTGTAGACAGTTCACAGGATGGCGAAGATCTTCTGGCTCCTACCGACAAGGTAATTCTTCAGAATACATCTGATGCAGATGAGTCAGTGAAAGTAACGAACGGAAGCAGCGCTACCTTGAAGGTTGGAAACACCTATAAGGCTGTTGTGAAGGATTCAGCAGGTCAGGAGAAAACAGGATTAACTATTACCATTAATGATATCAGAAACTTCAAGATGAACTCTGAGACAAATAATGTTACCATTAAGGTAAGAAAGTCAGGTTCTGATGTACCTATCCAAAAAGTTACTTACGATTTTACCAAACATACGGCACAGACAGATCCATTAACAGTAGGGGAAACTCTGGATAATGGTATTTATGTTGCAGAGCCAACTGGAACTGGTAAGCCTGGTTTATTAAATTCTGTTGGTAAGGATGCGCATCTTAAATTCAGACAAGGGTCTATTATATGGATTCCTTTGGATGATGATACTACAAAAGTTACCTATACTCAGGTTAGCAGACAAAATAAAACTGATCGCCCTACTTATATAGGTAAAGGTGGAGCAAATAGCGGTTATTCAGTTATAATGGATAAAAATGGAGATTCTGTTACCCTTGATGACCTTGATGGTTTGACTGAACTTAAAGATGGTAAGAGATATTTACCGGTTGAGTCAGGCGGAAATGTGGAAATATATTCTATTACCGTGAAAGAGTTCAATCCGATCAATACCGTTACCGTAAGTGGTACTGTTACCATGCCGGAGGCGGCTAAGAGCCAGGTTACTGAAATCCGCTTCAAGAGTCTGAGCGATAATGTGAAGGGTGATATTGTAAAGGCTCCGATTCAGCCAGACGGGACTTATACCGCAGAGCTCAAAAGAGTGGCGGGCAATACCAAGTATGCTGCAGTTGTTGGTGCAAATGCTTGGAAAATTGATGACGCGGGAGGCGCCGATCAGTTTACTTTGACTGGAAACGGTGCGACCGCAACACAGAACTTCACGGTTGTTGAGAAGGTTGGCACCAAAGTAACCGGAAAAGTGACCGGAATTCCTGCGGAGGCTATTAAAGGCGGCGATCTGGGAGTTGCACTGATCTCTGAAAATGAAGCGCTTGATCCCGTTGCTTTGACTTTGACCAAGGCTGGGGATGATTATACCTATGCGGAGGTTCTGTTGGAGCAGGGTATGACCTATACCGTAAAACTGACCAACGCAGACGACTATGAAGTAACTGGGGAATTTAAGATTCCCGAGGAGGCAAGCTACACGTTAGACCTTGCAGCAGCCTTAAAACCGTTAATGGACGTAAGCGGTAAATTCATTACTTCTGATCGCAAGACCGCAACGGTTACAAAGATTACCTTCACAAACATGGAAGATGCAAAATATACTTATACTTTTGATGTAACGGGTAACACCTATACCGCAAATCTTCGTGCGGCGGAATATGTTACCAGTGTAGAGGGAGCTACGGGCTATACGGTATTCGACCATGTAAGTGTAAAGGATGCGGCTGTTGAAAATGATGTATATCTGCAGTGCGCAGTTGATACATCCGCCGTGGAATACAAAGAGACTGTTACAGTTGGTGCAGGCAAAGATTTTGAGAAGATTGCCGATGCAGTGGCATATATCTCCAGAATGACCAGAACGGATGACCAGAGAGTTACGATTGTTCTGGATAAGAATGCAACCTATAGAGAGCAGCTCATTATTGATATCCCTAACATTACCATCCGGGGTAACGGTTCCAAGATTACTTGGTATTACGGCGTGGGCTTCTCATACTACAGCGCAAAGCCGTCTACTGATGGCAAAAATGGTGCATATTATGATGAAGCTTATGCGGTAGATAAATATGAGAAGACGAAAATTGCACAGAACCCCGGACATTGGGGAGCTACTGTCAATCTGTTTGCTGGAGCAAAGGGATTTTCGGCAGAGAATTTGACCTTTGAAAATTCCTTGAACTACTATGTTACTGATGAAGAACTTGCAGACGGAGCAGGCGCTAATGAAGGTACCGGAGTGACGGCAAGAGCAAAAGGCATCGATGTCTTTGCGAAGGCGGCAAAGGAAAGAGGCTGTGTACTTTACATTCAGGCTGACAACACCGCCTATAAGGATTGTAACTTCCTCAGTGAGCAGGATACGATCTTTACCGGTGATGCACAGGAGCATTCCTATTTCGTAAGCTGTACGATAGAAGGCAACACGGACTATATCTGCGGCGACGGCAACGCGGTGTTTGACAAATGTATGTTAAGTATGTACGGCTATTCGGATCAGGATGCTAAGGGATCCTACATTGTGGCGAACAAGAAGGTAGCTACGCATGGTTACCTGTTTATGGATTCTCAGATTGTATCTGTATCAGGCAGAAAGCCTGTATATGATACCTATCTGGGGCGTGCATGGGCTGCCGGCAAACTGTACTTTATCAATACTCAGGTAGAAGACGAAACTGCGATTATCGCTGCCGGCTATGCGAACATGAATGAGAACGTGGTTGATGCACACTACTACGAATACAATACGCATCTTCCCGATGGCACGGCTCTTAATGTGAAGAGAGCGGACGGTGTAACCATCATGACAAAAGCAGAGGCAGATGCCGTGGTTATGTCAGATTTCTTTGACGGCTGGAAACCGCCCTACTATGTAGAGCCCTCTTCTGAAGATCCCGGAACCGGAGACGGTTGGGATAAAGTTGCAGCACCTGTGATTGACAGTGCTGAGTATGTAAGCGGAGACGGCGAGGATGAGAGTAAGGTTGTTGTAAAGGTAACCGCAGATGTCAGCAGTGCGGGCGGCGAATCCCTCGAAGTGGTTCTGATCAATGCGGACGGCACTACCGCTCAGACACAGACTACTGTTTACAAGGGAACCGAGCATGCATTTGAGTTTACCGTAACCGAGTATAAGGGGCCTTACACAGTTAAGGCGATTTTGAAACGTGCTGGTAAAACGGCCAAGGAAAGTGAGCCTGTAAATGTAGCTGAGGCTGATAATTCCTTCAGCGAAAGTGCTTGGAAGAAAGTGGCAAAACCTGTAATTAACGACGCAGTTTATACAAGCGGCGACGGAGACGATAAGCGGCTGACCATAACCGTGACCGCGGACGTCAGCGACAAGGGCGGCACAAGCTTGGATGTGACCGTGAAGAAAGAGGGCAGTGACAAAGGCCAGACTCAGACTTCCAAAACCAAACAGACCAAGCACACATTTGTGTTTGCAGTATCCGGCCCTGGTAAGTACGAAGTTACCGCAACTTTGAAGCGTAAGGGCATGGCAGACAAGACCACTACCAAGATTGTAACCATCAAGGCTAACGGACAGACCGTTATATCAAATGGCAGGGAAGGCCTGTATGTGGAACTGCTGGATGACGACGCGAAATATGTATACACGGGAAGTGCCATCAAGCCCGCCATCGCGGTATGGAACGGCGATGAGCTGCTGAAAGAAGGCACGGACTACACCGTGAAGTACAGCAACAACGTGAAGGCTAGCGTAGGTAATTCCACCAACAGGAAAGAGCCTACCATCACCGTTACCGGTAAGGGCAGATTCACCGGCAAGGCAGTTAAGACCTTTAACATCTATCAGAAGGAGCTGACCTTGGATTTCGATCCTGAAGAAGACGTTGTGATCGGCGGATTATCAAAGGAGGCTGCAAACACTTTGGTTGTAGCTAAGAATGTCAAGCTCAACCCGATACTGGTTTACAAGGGTGTGATACTGAAAGCCGGCGACAATAAAGACTTCAAGCTGATAGCGAATGGAATTACAAACAATAAACCTCAAGCCGGCGATAGTGGTAAAAAGATCACAATCGAGGGTGTAAATAACTACACAGGAACACTGGAACTCGAGCTTGATGTAAAGGATGTTCAGAAGCTTACTTCTGTCAAGGTTGACAAGAACAAGGTGAAGAACTACGCATATGACGGTGACAAGAAAGAGGTAGCGTCCGTTATCGAAGTAAAGGCAGGAACAGCGGTTCTCGATAAGGAAGACTACATCATTGTACCCAAGGGCGACCTGACCTCCGCAGGAACTCAGAAGTTTACTGTAATCGGTGTGGGAATCTATGCGGGAAGCAAGACTACAAGCTTTAAGATCAACCCGAGAAAGATCAACACATTGGCTCCAGTCAATGAACTTGCAGACGAAAACGGCAAAGTAACCTGTACCTTCAACAGTGCAGGCGTGACCTTCAACGACGCAATCACTATAACGGATGAACTGCCAAACGGAGAACTCGCAGAACTTGTACTTGGTAAGGACTACAAGGTAAGCTACAGCGGCAACAAGAAGGTTGGCAAAACCGCGAAGTACACCATATCCTTCCTTGGCAACTACAAGGGAAGCAAGACGAAGGATAAGAACTATACCTTTGAGATTGAGGCAGCAAATCTGGAGACGTTGGAAGCAGAAGGCGAATTGTATGCTATTGCTGCAAACAAGACGTACACCAAGGCCACTCAGTACAAATCCGCTCCTTACGTGCTGGTGAACGGCGTTGCATTGAAGAAGTCCGATTACACAGTGAAATACTATGTTGGTGATTCCGTGATGAGTAACAGTAACAAAGTGGAACTGGCTGCGGGCGCGACCTCCGCGACCGTTCGTGTGGAGATTACGGGTAAGAAGAACTACACAGGCACAGTAAATACCACCTTTGAGGTTGAATCCGGCACGACAGATCTCTCCAAGCTAGCAAAGATCACGCTCAAAGAGTCTAACTCTGATAAGAAGCAGAGCAAGAAGGAGTACACCGGCGAGGCAGTATATCCCGACAGAATGGAAATCAAGATAGGCACTGCGGTTACCACCTTGACCCACGATCCTGCCACAGATAGTTGGCTTACCACCGATGGCACTCCTACTCAGGACTTTAACATCACGGTTGTGAACAACATCGCAAAGGGCAAAGCAACGGTCATTGTTAACGGTGATGGCAGCAAGAATGTGGGCAGCAAGACCGCGACCTTCAGTGTTGTGGCACATAATTTTGCAAACGTGCCTGCAGACTTCTGGCCTGATTTCAGTAGTGTACTCTTGAACTGGCCGGGACTGTGGTCGGTTCGTTAATGGGTTCATAAATGAATTCCTAAACGAAGCATTAATAGAATCACAAGATGTAGACAGAAGGCGTGTGTCCGTGAGGATACACGCCTTCGTTTCATATATCAAAAATAACCGCTGTAGGCTTCGGATTTCTTCCTGCTCTTTTCGAAGCCCTTTTCGTTTTTGTGCTTGCCATGCAGAACAGATCGTGATACAATACCCACAAGCAAAGAAAAATCTTTCCCAAGGAAAAATTTTCAGGAAAAAATTTTCAGGAAAAAATTTTCCTTATATCTTAACAGGCTGCTGCCCATTCTTGCAGGCAGTGATTCGCCAAAACTCCTTGCTTACAACTTAATAACCGCAGGGAGGGAACTGCCTCTCTGCCAAACCACGAAAGAGAGGTATTCAAATGAAGCAACAAACGAACGAGAAAAAACTGAAACAGACAGAACCAGCCGGGAAATATTCAGACACGGCAGTAATCCCGGAGGATTACCAACTTAATCTAAGTGATTTCGCGCTATTTTTGTCTGTCATGAAGGTGAAGGAGGCCTACGCTGACGTCCTGAGCATCATCATGGACGAGTCGGAATTGCGGCTGAAAGAGGTAAAGGTAGAACAGGTCGTACTGAACAAATCCGGCAAGCGCGCCATACGGCTGGACGCTTGGGCTCTTGACTGGGCGAACCGCCAGTTCAACATGGAGATGCAGAACGACACTTCCGGCGATGATGTCCGTAAACGCTCCCGGTTTTACCAGAGCATGATTGACACCCCTGTACTGAAATCGGGAAAGGAAACCCGGTACAAGAATTTGCCGTCCACGGTTATCATTTTCATCACACAGGATGATATATTCGGGAAAGATTTTTCCAGATACACTTTCACCGAACGCTGCGAGGAAGTTCCCGATTTGCAGCTGGAAGACGGCACGACGAAAATCTTTGTGAACATGACAAGTCGAAACGGCAGACCAGACCTTGTCAGTCTGCTGCAATATATGAAATACACCACGCTGGACAACCCGGATATCCTTGTGAAAGACGAACGCATTTTGGATTTGGACCGGATTGTCAGCGAAGTAAAACAATCAGAGGAATGGGAGGCTGTCAAGATGAATATTCTGGAGATTGGGCTGCAACAGGGAATTGAGCGAGGTATTGAGCAGGGCAAGGCATGTGGTATAATAGAGACTTGTCAGGATCTCGGCATATCGCAGAGCGAGACACTGCGGAAACTGATGGAAAAACTTTCTCTGTCGGAAGATGCCGCCAGAGAGCAGTTGAAAAAATACTGGCATTGAGCTTCGTTTAAAATCAACAAACCCGGTATGTCTATAAATATACGAAACAAAGGCGTGTATCCTTGCGGACACACGCCTTTCGTTTACATCTCGTTATTCTTTTAATGCTTCGTTTAGGAATTCATTTTTGAACCCATTAACGAACCGACCACAGTCCTGGCCAGCTCAAGATTGTACTACTGAAGTCAGCCCAGAAGCTTTCTGCAGGCACTTTCTTCAAGTCACGTGACACAACACTGAAGGTCGCGGTCTTGCTGCCCACAGTGGTGGTGCCGTCACCATTAACGATGATCGTCGCCTTGCCCTTCGCGATATTGTTCACAACCTCGATATCAAAGTCCTGACTAGCAGCGCCATTAGTGGTAAGCCAACTGTCTGTGTTAGCATCGTAGTTCAAGGTGATAGGCGTACCGTTTACCTTGATCTCTATGCTGCTGGGATATACAGCTTCACCAGTGTACTCCACTTTCTTGTCTTTGACTGCGATCTTTGTCTTGGAGAGATCTGTCGTGCCACTTTCAACCTTAAAGGTGGTCTCTACCGTACCCTTGTAGTTCTTCTTACCCTTAATCTCCACACGAACGGTCGCGGGGGTCTCGCCGGCAGCCAGTGTCACTTTGTTACTACTACTCATCACAGAATCACCTAAATAGTACGTCACTGTGTAATCGGACTTTTTCAGTGCAACGCCGTTCACCAACACATATGGAGCAGATTTGTACTGATTGGGCTTGGTGTACGTCTTGTTTGCGGCAACAGCATACAATTCGCCTGCTGCTTCCAAGTCTGCCAGATCTGCCTCGGTGATAGTAAAGGAGTAGTTCTTATCAGCAGTCTTGCTTCCCTTGTAGTTGCCAAGGAAGGTTATGGTATACTTCGCGGTTGTGCCAACCTTCTTGTTGCCGCTGTAGCTTACCTTGTAGTCCTTACCAAGTACAAG
>CAMWLG010000101.1 GCA_947175035.1 uncultured Lachnospiraceae bacterium
ATTCTCATTCACCCGGTAAAATCTTGCCTTCTGATTAAAATACGCAATCTTCTCAAAAGGAAAACGAATCACTGACGGAAACCGCATTCCCACGCCCAATTCCAGGATCACCAACCGCCTGTTCAATGTTCCCTGCAGCCATTTCGTGTAATTCTGCCAATCAGGCAGATAACCGTTCTCATCATAATGTTCACAATACACATTGTTAAACGAAACGGGCTTGCCACAGACCGGACAACACTCCAATCCCTTCGGAAGTTCTTCCGCATCCCCACGTTCCAGCGCCTTCCTCCACGCCAAAAGCTGCCCTTCTATCATTTTAAGCTCCGAAGGATTTGCCAATCTCAAATTTTGCTCGCAGGGATCACTGCACTGCAGGCGAATCCCCGAACCACAGGGCATCACCAGCCGCCCATCCCGCCATGGAATCTCTGCGATTCCACTGTTGACGGATACAGATACCACGAAGTAATTTTTCTTTTCCAGACATCCCGCCAAATTGTTCAGGCTCTCCCTTACAGAATCATCCGCCCTCTCTGTACGAAATTGACTCTGCCACAAGGGGAGCATCGCACTTTGCGGCGAATCCGCCAACAATTCCTTCCCCTGAACATATACCTTCTCCTGGCGAAACTCCCTCACATTGTCGAATTCCTCGCCAAGACCGACCAAAACCATTTCCGCTTCATCAATACAGCTTAGAATCTCAGACATTTCTTCCCCCCTGCGCAAAAAAAGCCGAGACATCTCCCGGCTTTTCTTAATATGCACTGATCTCTACAAATGTAATTATTCAGAACCAATCTCGCACTAGGAATTCAGATGTTTCTCCATAACCAAACTATCAACAACTCTCACCAGATTACCAATCTCCGGCTTGGAAAGCTGGGCATCCGCCCCCAGAGCAACTCCCTTTCTCTTCATGTCTTCATTTACCAGCGAGGAGAAAATAACAATAGGAATATCTGCTGTCACCTCGTCTTCCTTCACAAGCTTGGTAAGGCGATGTCCATCCATCTCCGGCATCTCAATATCCGTAATAATCAGACGAACATGCTCTTTCAAGGTGCCATCTGCCTTGCACTGACAAATCACATCATATGCCTTCTGCCCGTTCTCTGTGTGTATCAGGTTATTATATCCTGCATTCTTCAGGCAATCTACAATCAGCTTGTTCAAAAGCGGCGAATCCTCGGCGATCAGAATAGGCACATCACTTCTGGTACGCGTTCCCATCTCGGTAATCTCGGAAATCCTCAAACCAGTCTCCGGATTAATATCGGTCACAATCTTCTCAAAGTCCAAAATGATGATCAGCTTGCCATCTTTCTTGATAATACCGGTAGCAACACTCTCCTCCGTTGTGGAAAGCGTCACGTCGGGCTTAATGATATCTCTCCATGACACACGGTGAATTCCCCTTACCTCCTCCACATGGAAAGCAAGGTCAAGCTTATTGAAATTCGTTATAATAAAAAGCCCTCTGGGTTCAGACTCACCGCGTCCAAGACAATTCTTCAAATCAATCGCTGTAATCATCGTATCACGGGGCATGAAAATTCCCTCAATGCTTGGGTGCGAGTTGGGAACCGGAGTCACCGTCTGGTAAGTAATGATCTCTTTGATCTTAGCCACATTGATACCATAGGAATTGCCTCCCAGGGTAAACTCAAGAACCTCCAACTCATTTGTTCCATTTTCCAACAATATCTTTGTATCCATCTTTCCACCTCGCTGCTTATGATTCTGGACAAGAGAGCGGCCTCAAAATCTCTCTCCTGTCCATTATAACATATTTCACAGAAAATGGAACTATAAAATCTACCAAATTGTGAAAATTCTTTACAAAAATTTAAATGTGCCTTTTATATGTTCTCATTTTGTATGATTTCTACCAGATTTTGCCGTTTTAGCTTCCCCATGGAATACCTCATGATGACAAACAAAAGGACAAACACTGCAGCCGTGGATACCGCCATGCTTCCAAGGGGAAGGTGGAACCGCAGCACGATACCTCTTCCCATCGCCTTATTAAACGCATAGGAGACGAGCACCCCTAAGGGCAGACCGATGAGCAATGCCTTTCCCCCGTAGAACAGCCCCTCAAGCCAGATCATGCGCTGAAACTCCCTGTCTGTCATCCCTATGGCTTTCAACATGGCAAACTCAGGCGCCCGCAGCTCCATATTAGTAGTCACCGTGTTAAAAATATTCGTGATACCGATGAGCGCCACCACGGTGATAAAACCATAGAGAAAAATAGCGATCACTGCATACAGGCTTCTCTCGCTTTGAAACTGTGCATCATAATTGTTGAGTGTATAACTTGATAGTTCCAAATACCGCCTGATATCCTCCTCCAACTGTGACGTATCCTTGCATTTTAGGAAAACTTCCATGTTATCAAACACCCGGAAATTTGTCGAGTCATACAGAGTATCTAATTGTTGTTCCATCCAATGGTCGCTGACAATCAAAACTGGCGTATTATAATTGACACGCGCCATAAAATTAGGAGTTTCCTCCGTCTGGGCAATCACCTCAATCTCTAACCCTGGCTCCTCCACTCCGCCAATCACATCCCCTGCCCGAAACTGCGCAATCTTTCCCGTATCGGAATAAAGTTTATTCTCCTTCCAATAGTTATGCTTGTACTCGGCGATCACAATCGCTTTATCCTCTGCCTCCTTTGAGGACACTCCTACCTTTTTACAGAATTCCTCATAGGCGCTGTCCCCGATGGAATGAACCATCACCACCATACTCCCATCAACTGCAAACAATTCCCGATAGTCTTCTGTGATGGGGAGAGACTCCGTGGGAATCCAAAACGAGGCTCCCTGCACAATCTCCGCCTCTGTCACTCCTTTCATTCCAGCGATATGTTCCGCCTGCTCCTTGCCGGAGTCGCCTTCAATAGTGACCATCATCTGGTATTCCTGTCCTTCATAATAAAAACGCGAGGCAAGATCCACAAGCTGCACGAAGGTATTCATACCAATAAACACCGTCACGCTGACCACGATAGAGATCACGGTAGTGCGGTACTTTACCCGCGCCCGCCGCAGATTCTTGTAGGCAACCTTGCCTCCCACACCAAAAATCCTGCTGATAAGTTTGGGACATTTCAATTCCCTCCTTCGGATTTTCACCATATCATTGGCACGAATCGCACTTATGGGAGACACCTTTGCCGCCTTTCTCGCAGACCCTGATGCAGAGAAAAAGATCGTCACCGCCGATAAAATGATTGCTGCCAGAATCGACGGGAGCGAGATTGCAAAAACCATGGGGATGCCGAGTGCCGTTTTCATCATGCCGCTCACCCCGCGAACCAATAGCACCGATGCCAAAATCCCACTCGCAATCCCCAGCGGAATACCGACTCCCCCCAAAAAAACTGCCTCATAATAGACCATTTGACGCTGCTGTCTGACAGAAGTTCCCACGGATGCCAGTCTCCCATATAATTTCATTTTCTCCATCAACGAAATCGCAAAGCTGTTGCGTATGCAGAACACACTTGTCACAATGATGATGATCACCGCAATCGCCGCCATGGAATACATCATTTCCATATAACCTGTGGAAAAGGAAAAAAGAACTAATTTAACCAGCCGGGAGTTCTCTGTGACAGACTTCGCCACTTTCTGAGTCTGACCTTCCTCCTTTGCCGCCCCCAAAATACCCGTGTTCACCTGATCTGCGTGCCACAGCGCCCAATTCGTGTAGGTGGCATAGATATCTAAGGTCTCCGCCTCCTTCGGCTCCTCCAGATAAGTGAACACCGAATAACCCGGTGCCATCCTCTCCTCCATCACATAATTGGGCCTCTCTACGATGCCGACAATGGTATATGTCTTCGTCTCATGGGTTTCCAGACGCTCCTCCTCATAGGTATAGGCCGTATCCTGATGCAGCTGCCAGTTCCCAGAGATACGCTGTCCAATATCCAGCACAAGCTCCTGCCCGACCTGATAATCCACCAGTCCATTGGCACGTATATGTCTGCTAATCACCAGTTCAGAAGAATTGACGGGCATTCGCCCCTCCGTCAGCCTAAGGGCCATTGCCCCCACTGCCTCTTCGTCAATGGCACGAATATACAGATAGGGCTTGTCGGGATTATGACTCCCGGGAAGCGCGGCATAACCCACCTCCCCCGCCAATGCAAGCTTTTTGATATTTTGGTTATTCTCAAAATATTTCAGATTCTCATGACTGACACCGGAGAACCAATAATGATAATCGCCATTTTCCTTCTTTTGATATTCTATCATGCTGGCGCGAAAACTGACTGCAAGACATGCCACACCGGTAATCAGTGCCGTCGCCATAATAATCCCCACAATCGTCACCACCGTGCGCTTGCGATTGTTCTTCATGGAGCGAAAACAGCATTTTTGCAATACATTCATCTGTCCCCCGCCTCCCTTCGTCCCTCGTTGACACGGCCATCCTCTATGGATATCACCCTATGCGCCTGCTTTGCAAGCTCCGGATTGTGGGTGATCATAACAATCGTCTGCTTGTATTTTCGGTTTGCCTCCTGCAGAAGCGCCATAATCTCATCGCTGGCCTTACTGTCCAGATTACCCGTGGGCTCATCCGCCAACAAGATCGCAGGTCTGGTGATCAGCGCCCTTCCGATCGCCACGCGCTGCTGCTGTCCGCCGGAAAGCTCGTTCGGCAGATGCCCCATTCTCTCCTTAAGCCCCAGTGTGGCCGCCAACTCCTGTACCATCTCCATATCAGGTTTGCGCCCGTCCAGCTCACAGGGCAATGTCATATTCTCCTCCACATTCAGCACTGGAATCAGATTATAGAACTGATAAATCAGCCCTACCTGCCGCCTGCGAAAGATTGCCAGCTTATCATTGTCCATCTGGTAAATGTCCTGATCCTCGATCAGCACTCTGCCGGAAGTGGGACGGTCCACGCCGCCCAGCATATGCATCAGCGTGGACTTCCCGCTCCCGGAGCTGCCCACGATCGCTACAAATTCCCCCTTTGCCACCGACAAATTGGCATCACTGACTGCAAGGATCTCATTATCGCCCTTACCATACACCTTGGTCAAATGTTCCGTTCTCAAAATTTCCATCTCATCACCATGCCTTTCAATTGTTCTGAACTGTTACGGGAATTATAAAAAACGAAAATGACATTTCGGTGACATTTTGCATATTATTTCATAAATTTCAGTAAAAACCTGGTGCCCTGACCTTCTTCGGATTCTACCACTATATGACCATTCTGTTCCTCCACGATCGCCTTGGACAAAGAAAGACCAATCCCCACGCTATCCTCCGGTGCCGTGCTTCCCCTATAAAAACGCCGAAACAGCTTCTCCCGCTCCTCTTTTGTAATTCCAGCGCCTTCGTCGCTGACACATATTTCTGTATAAATTTCATTTTCAGCCGTGCTGATTGTCACTGCGCCACCCTCGGGACTGTGCTCTATGGCATTTTTCATAATATTACACAATGCCTCCAAAGTCCAATTCTCATCAACTGTGAAAGCTGCATCCTCCTGCAACCTTGCCTGCCATCTGACGCCTCTCCATTCCGCCGCGCTCTCCAATCTCTGCATACATTCTTCCACAATCTTTCCCACAGGTATTTTCTCGCGCTTCAACTCCACCACACCCGCCTCTATGCGGGAAAGCTTAAGCATTGTGGCAATCAGCCATGACATTCCGGACAATTGCCGGATAATCTCGGACAGAAAATGATGTCTGGTGTCTGCGTCCATCTCCTCGTCTCCGTCGAGGTTGTCCACTAACACAGTAATCGAGGTGAGCGGTGTCTTCAACTGATGTGAAATATTCGCCACGGAATCCGCAAGCGCTTTTCTCTGCTTCTGGGCCAGCGCGGCCTGCTCCTTCAAAAAAATGGTCAGCCGGTAGATCTCATTGCGCAAACCGCTCAGCTCATCATCCGCGTTATTCTCCAACTCCAACCGATATTTTCCCTGTCCCAGCTGCTCCATATATTCTTGAAGCCCGGAAATCACTTTCTGTCTTTTGCCCAAATAACAAAATATTCCTGCTACCCCCGTCAAAAATAATGCCAAAAGAAATAAATTACTTCCCAGCTGTAGATGTTTCAGCATATTTTCCTGTCTTGTGAAAGTCCGGCTTCCAAATTCCTCAAACACCCCATACCGCGCCATCACATCCCAACCTAAATTCTGGTCTGCACTCCCGAATTCACTCGTGTTAAACAAGATAATCAGTTCCTCCTCCGGAACTTGAGGATAATTCTCTTTCACCTTTGCCAATACATTTCCCATAAGCATGGAGTTCTCGTATCGCATATAATTCTTGAATATTTCCATGCCCAAATTGCCCAATATAAACCCGACCGCCATAAACATCAGCAGCCCCCAAAAAAGCTTTTTCAATTCCACATTCCATCTTAGTCTCATTCTCATTTTCTCCAATTGATATATGACTATTTTTCCATTGAACATCGTTCCATCCGATACCCCATACCGCGAACAGTCTTGATCAGATTCCCTTCTGTATCACCCAGCTTCTCTCGAATCCGTTTCATTGTCACAGATAAGGTATTGTCATTTACAAAATTGCCGGATACATCCCAGATATCAGAGAGAATTTCATTTCTTGTAAAAAGTTTGCCCGGATAAGACATCATACTGCATAAAATCTTGTATTCCAACTTGGTAAATGACACCTCAGTCCCTGATACAGTCACTTTGCCAGTCTGGGTGTCCAGTACGACTCCCCCACACTGCAAAACAGTATTTCCCTTGCCTGCCCGCCGAAGCACATTCTTAATGCGTGACAAGAGTTCCCGATTGCGGAATGGTTTTATAATATAATCGTCCGCTCCCAAATCAAACCCCTTCACCACATCTGTCTCCTCCTCTCTGGCGGTCAAAAAGATAATCGGAATCTGCCATCTCTCCCGCAGGGTCTTACAAAAAGTAAAACCATCCCCGTCAGGAAGTGCCACATCCAAAAGAATCAAATCATAATTTCCCGTCTCTAACAGTTCCCTTGCCTGAACAATTGTCTTTGCAGCATCCACCTCATACTCTTCATTCCGCAATAGATAATCCAAACCAAGAATAATACTTTCATTGTCCTCTATCAATAATATCCTCACACCCTTACACTCCTTATACAACATTGATTTCAATACTATTTTCTTCCGTCTTTACACAAAAAAAGAACAGCAAACACTGTTCTTATAATCTCATAAAGCTGCTTGCAGCGGCTAAAGCTGTTTACAACTGATAAAACTACTTGTAGTTTTTGTACCCTCAAAACCGAACACGAACCTACCTTCTTACACCTTCCACTACGCAGGGCAGTCTCTCCTGCCTTTCACCAGCCTCCTGGTCAAGCTCTCGGTCGATTAGTGAACGTCAGCTCAACACGTTGCCGTGCTTCCACCCCGTTCCTATCTACCTCATACTCTCTAAGGGACCTCTCAGCTATTGCTAACTACGGATATCTCATCTTGAGGGGGGCTTCACGCTTAGATGCCTTCAGCGTTTATCC
>CAMWLG010000102.1 GCA_947175035.1 uncultured Lachnospiraceae bacterium
GTAAAGCTTTCCTCCAACGGCTGCTGCTCTGCCTCAACAGTAAAGCTTTCCTCCAACGACATCTGCTCCGGCTCAGCGGTAACGCTTTCTTCCGCCAGCTGCTCCGACCAAACCGCAGTGCTTTCCTCCGGCTGGACTTCCGCTTCCTGCTCCAAATTGAATTCCGGCTCTGATTCCTGCTTTGTCTCCGTCTCTGTGGAAGTCCCGCCAAATACAATGCTCACGGAGGATGCGTCAGTATCAACATCGTCCGTCCCGGCCACAGATTCCTCCGTCAGACTCTCGTCCCCATCTCCTGAATTGCCGGAAGCATCCTCAAACAGAATGCTGACAGACGGCGCATCCGCTGTCTCGTCCTCAATCTCCTCGGGTGCAGCCTCCTCAGTTGCCTCTTCCTCCGCAGAAACGGAATCAACAGCTTCACTAATAGATGCATCTATAGATTCCAGCATATCCGCCAAAGCTGCACCCAAGTCCACCTCAGCTTCCTTGGTGTCTCCCGCGACAACTGATACATCTGAATCAACAGGAGCCATATCCTCAGGGAGTTGGACATCGTCAATATTTTTCAACATTTCCTCCAGGGAAACGTCCACAGACAATGCATCCGCGCCTTCGGAAGCGGGCATCTCCGGCTCATCCTCCGACAGCTCCGCAGGCATCAACTCATTGACCGCCTGGGACAAATCTTCTTTTAAATCTGAGAAAAATCCCATTTTATCTGTACCTCCGTCATTATTTTTCTCTATTAATATGTTGTACCGGAACAGTATCCTCGGTAATTGGTAAAATTGCCGTGTCCTCCATCGCCAGCACTTTCTTGATAATCTCGGGCAGCGCGTCCACCGTAGTCCTTTTGTCAGCAGAATCGTGCATCAAGACCACCGCCGTTGACTTCTGCTCCAAATCAGACGTGCAGTTCTTCACCAACGTGTCCACATCCAAAAGCCGCCTGCCCCCGTCCCCGGAAGAGATATTCCAGTCAAAGAACACCATATCCTGACTGTCCAAGTAATCTGCAAACTCCCGCATACTCACCTTGCTCACCGTGTTGGAACTTCCGCCGGGAAACCGGTAAAACCGGCATGTCTCCCCCGTCAACTCTTCCAGATAAGTCCGCTGCCTTGTGAAATCGTCCTCAAAACTTTCCAAAGAAGCATACAGTTCAGAATATTTGTGACTGTAGGAATGCATCCCCAGCGTATGCCCCTCCTCCACAATCCTCTGGATCATCTCCTGAGAGTGCTCATCCTCCTTGCCCACCACAAAAAAAGTAGCCT
Source organism: uncultured Lachnospiraceae bacterium (assembly GCA_947175035.1). GTDB lineage: Bacteria > Bacillota > Clostridia > Lachnospirales > Lachnospiraceae > Acetatifactor. The sequence continues at coordinate 1,281 of CAMWLG010000102.1, forward strand.
TTATATCATTTTCCGCCAATATATCCAGAATCTCGCTTGTATAGATGCTGGGACCGTCGTCAAAGGTCAAATAAACCTTGTGCTGTGCCTCGCTTGTGGATTTCTCCTCATCCCCCAGCTCCTGCAAAGGCTTTCCCCCCACATCCAAGACACCTCCCGCCTGGGCACTGGCATAGAGCATGGATAACTCCTCACCAAGATTGGAAACCTGCGAGTCACTTGTCTGTTCCAACAGATCCAAACGCTTCGCCATTTCTTCAATCCTGCGATTTAGGCCACGCACCTGCAGCATCAGCGCCACACAACATACTGACGGCGTCAATATCATGGTAAGCAGCGTCACAATAATCAAACGTTTCAGCCTTTGAACACGTTTCTGTCTGGCAGAAGCACTTCTTTTCCCCTCCTCCGACATCTCATCACGCTCCTTACAATTCGACACTACGGTAACAGTATAGCATATTCTTACCTTTGGGGAAAGTAAATTTATAAAATTTTACCAATTTTTTTGTAACAGTTCAGCCATGAAATAATTTGTAAGCTGTGCGTGGGTGCTTGCACACAAAGCACTGATTATAAATTATTTCATGAGCGGAGCGCCCTCATATGAAATAAAAGGTGGGCCGCAAAGCGGCGTCGGATGCGAAGCAGACGCTTTTATGAATGTGAGGGCTGAACTGTTACAGTATTTAAATTTGCATATTTATCCAAGATATACTATAATGTTTCACATGCGGGCACTCTCGCTTGACAAATATTGTGTCTGTGCACAGACACCAGAAAGGCATGGTATCAAAATGAGCTTTGAATTTATCAAAAAATTACCCACCCCGGATGAGATTCGGAATCAATATGCCCTTCCCGCGAACCTGGTCACCATCAAGGAACAGCGCGACGCCGAGATTCGCGACGTCATCACGGGTAAAAGCAATAAATTCCTGGTAATCGTCGGCCCCTGCTCCGCAGACAATGAGGATTCCGTGTGCGATTATGTCAGACGACTTGCCAAGATCAACGATCGGGTGAAGGATAAGCTGATCCTGATTCCCAGAATCTACACCAACAAGCCCCGCACCACCGGAGAGGGCTACAAAGGTATGGTACACCAGCCGGATCCCGAGCAGAAGCCGGATTTTCTGGCAGGTCTGATTGCCATCCGCAAAATGCATATCCGCGCCTTGGAAGAGACCGGGCTCTCCGCCGCAGACGAGATGCTTTACCCCGAGAATTGGCGCTATCTCTCTGACATCTTATCTTATGTGGCCATCGGCGCCCGCTCCGTGGAGGATCAGCAGCACAGACTCACTGTCAGTGGATTTGACGTGCCTGCCGGCATGAAAAACCCCACCAGCGGAGACTTTTCCGTGATGCTGAACGCGGTGTATGCTGCCCAACATCCCCACTCCTTTATCTATCGGGGTTGGGAGGTCAACACCACAGGCAACGACATGGCGCACACAGTGCTTCGAGGTGCCACCAACAAGCACGGGCAGAACATCCCCAATTACCACTATGAGGATCTGAACCTTTTATTGGAGATGTATGATAAGCGGGATCTGAAACATCCCGCCTGCGTCATCGACACCAATCACTCCAACTCCAACAAGCAGTATGAACAGCAGATCCGCATAGCCAAAGAGATCATGCACAACCGCAAGCTCAACCCCGACATCCACAGTCTGGTAAAAGGCCTGATGATCGAAAGCTATATCGAGGAGGGCTGCCAGAAGGTGGGCGGCGGCGTGTATGGCAAATCCATCACCGACCCTTGTCTTGGCTGGGCCGACACCGAGCGGCTGATCTATGACCTGGCAGATTATGAATAGCATTCCCTAAAGCAGCTCCAAAAATCCCTGTAATATGGAAGGATTCACAAAACTTTCCAGTGCACAGCCCGCGGCCAGCACCGCGAAAATACCGATTAACAAAAGCACCCGGCTCGAGAGGACGGGTGCTTTTATTTCCCCCTCCTGATAGTAGTTCTTCTTATATATCATTCTGTAAGTTCTCTCGCACCATCGAAGCAATGCATAAATCGCGGGCCCGTAAAGCAAATATTGAGGCATGGTTGACGCCAGCACCAGAATCATTCCCTTAAAGCCAAATCGCAGCAGCCCCGCCGCCACGAAACTCCCCGCCGCAAAACCATACCATCCCGCCAGTCCCGCACAAACCGCAAGTCCCAGATAAGTCGTGGCAACCGCTGCCAACACGGCAAACCCAACCATACGTTTGCGCAGCACAAACGCAAAAAGAGCACTGTTGTCCGGCATAGCGGTGGAGAGCTGGCGCAAAGTCTCCTCAGCCAACACTCCCGTGCCGTCCAACAGAATGCTCTTTCCAAAATTCATCGTTAATATTCCGGCGGCAAAGCCCACCAGAAAAATATACCCAAAAGGAAATCGTTCCCGCATTGTCCCACCTGCCTCACAGCATTATATGCATGGCAGGTGCATGTTTATACTAGTCCTCCCGACCGAATTTCGTGGCGTAAGTTAAGATGCCGCAGATGGTCTTGGAATCCTGTATCTTACCTTCAAAAATCATCTGCATCAGATCCTCCAACGCCCAAGCCTCCACATTCAGCAGCTCATCCTCATCCAAATGCTGTTTTCCGGGCCGCAGATCCCTCGCCAGGTAAATGTCAATCTTCTCATTGCAGAATGCGACAGTTGTATAAATGGAATTAAGCAATTCCAGCTCGTCACACAGATACCCTGTCTCCTCCTCCAGTTCCCTGGCCGCCGCTTCGATCGTGGGTTCCTCCCTGCCGTTCAGCCCGCCCGCGGGAATCTCCAAGGTCTCCCGCTCCAAGGCATTGCGGTATTGACGCACCATCAAAAGCTTCCCGTCCCCGCGCACCGCCACCACGGCAGCCGCGCCTTTGTGGTCGATCAAATCCCATTTTGCCACATGACCGTTGGGAATCTGCATTGTGTCCTGATAATAATCGATAATGGCACCTTTCGCAATCAGGGTACGCTCCAGCCTCTTATATTCTTCCATATCTCCTCCCTAGCTCTGCAACAGCTTTTCCACGCTGACCAGTTTCACACATAACACAAACAAATCCGTTGCCATCGCCATCTCCTCCGGCGTGGGGAAAGAAGGTGCAATACGGATGTTGCTGTCCTTGGGATCCTTGCCATAGGGGAATGTTGCCCCCGCACCCGTGAGCGTCACCCCTGCCTCCTTACATTTCGCCACGATCGCCTTCGCGCAGCCTTCCATGGCCTCAAAGGAAATGAAATATCCCCCGTTAGGTCTGGTCCAAGTGCCAATCCCCGCCCCGGACAACTCTCTGTCCAGCACGGAGAGAACCGCCTCGAATTTGGGCCGCATCAATGCCGCATGTTTCTTCATATGTGCCTTCATACTGTCAATATCTTTAAAATAACGCACATGCTGCAGCTGACTGATCTTGTCATAGCCGATGGTCTGGATTGTCATGGATTTCTCCATGAACTTCAGGTTCGCCTGAGAAGAGGCAACCGCCGCAATACCGCCGCCCGCAAATGTCACCTTGGAGGTGGACACAAACTCATATACCATATCGGGATTGCCCGCCTTCTCGCATTCCCCAAGAATCTCCAACAGGGAATCGCTCCGATCCTCATACAGATCGTGAATCGCATATGCATTATCCCAGAAAATCCTGAAATCCTCCGCCGCCGGTTTCAGATTGGCGAAACGTCTCACCGTCTCGTCAGAATAGGTATAGCCCTGAGGATTGGAATACTTAGGTACACACCAGATTCCCTTGACCGCCGCATCCTCAGCCACCAACTTCTCCACCATATCCATATCGGGTCCCTGGGGAGTCATGGGAACCGTGATCATCTCAATGCCAAAATGCTCCGTGATGGCAAAATGTCTGTCATACCCGGGAGCAGGGCACAAGAACTTTACTTTCTCCAACTTGCACCAAGGGGTGCTTCCCATAACACCGTGAGTCATGGAACGGGAAACAGTGTCATACATAATGGCAAGACTGCCATTGCCGCAGATGATCATGTTCTCCGGCTTGACGCCAATCATGCCCGCCATCAAACGCTTCGCCTCGGGAATCCCGGTAAGCTCCCCGTAATTCCTGGTGTCCGCCCCTGACTCGGTGCGCATATCAGAGCTGCTGTTCAAAATGTCAAGAAAGTCCATCTCCATATCCAATTGGGACGCGGAAGGCTTTCCCCTCGCCATGTTCAGACTCAGCCCCTTTCCCTTGGCATCCTCGTACTCCGCATTCAGCTGGGACTGCAGTGCCAACAATTCTTCTCTGCTCAATTCCTGATAAGCTTTCATATGTTTCATCTCCTCTGCATAATCGTATACAATCATACACTTGCATAAGCATACTATAAAAAAACGGATTAGACAAGAGGTTTTTGCAAAATATTCCGTAACAGTTTGTTCCTTTTCACGGGGTAGCCCGCATAGGACGCTTCAGGCAGATAAGTAGGCGTAAGTGACGGCTGGCATAGGTATATGTTCTAGCCGCGACACGTATCTCACAAGACAAATCCTCGATTTGTCTGTGAAAAACGTAGCGGCACATAAGGTCGCACAATACGCGACCTAAGTGCCGACGTTTTTCAAGGGTCGCTTGTAGAACATATACCTACGCCAGCCTGTTCCCCGTATACTTATCTAGCATCAAATCAGCCCACAATAGGATGTTTTGTATACTTCCCTGATTGTTTTTGCTTTGCCACGCTCAGCTGACGGATGGGTATTGTTCCTATGAAGGCCTTTGAAAAACATCGGCGCTTAGCGAGGTAATGAGCTGCATGGCAGCTCATCGAGCTTAGCGTCCGTTATGTTTTTCACAGAGCGGAAGCGTGCCTGAATAGGAATAATACCCATCCATCAGCGTGACTTGCTGCAAGGCGCACCATCAGAAAAGGGGGTGTGCTTAAATGCACACTCCCCTTTTTCTAATTCCTTATTAAATTTGTCTAATACTTTTTCGTTTGGAACTGTCCATGGATGCGGGGATTACTTGGCGTAATCGATCACCCTGCTCTCGCGGATCACGTTGACCTTGATCTGTCCCGGATATTCCATCTCAGCCTCAATCTGTTTGGAAATCTCACGAGCCATCAATACCATATCAGCGTCTGTAACCTGCTCGGGCACAACCATAACACGAACTTCACGACCTGCCTGAATAGCAAAAGACTTGTCCACACCTTTGAAATTGTTTGTTATTTCTTCTAATTGTCTCAATCTGCTGGTATAAGTTTCCAGCGTTTCCTTTCTGGCTCCCGGTCTTGCAGCAGAGATTGTATCTGCAGCCTGTACAATACATGCAATCAGGGAGGTGGCTTCTACATCGCCATGGTGGGATTCCACCGCGTTAATGACCACGGCGTTCTCCTTGTACTTCCTACAAAGCTCAGCGCCAAGCTGCACATGGGAACCTTCCATCTCATGATCAACGGACTTACCGATATCATGGAGCAGTCCAGCTCTCTTGGCCAGTCTCACATCAAGCCCCATCTCAGCGGCAAGCAGCCCTGACAATTGGGCAACCTCTATGGAATGCTTCAACGCGTTTTGACCATAACTGGTTCTGAACTTCATCTTTCCGAGTAATCTTACAAGTTCCGGGTGAATGCCATGTACCCCGACCTCCAGGACAGCGGCCTCACCTTCCTCTTTAATCATTACTTCAACTTCTCTTTGCGCCTTCTCTACCATCTCTTCAATTCTGGCAGGATGAATGCGCCCATCTACAATTAATTTCTCAAGGGCAATTCTAGCCACCTCGCGGCGGATAGGGTCAAATCCGGAAAGAATCACTGCCTCGGGAGTATCATCTATGATCAGATCGACACCCGTCATCGTCTCAAGGGTACGGATATTGCGCCCCTCACGACCGATGATTCTGCCCTTCATTTCATCACTGGGAAGCTGTACGACGGAAATCGTAGTCTCGGAGACATGGTCTGCAGCACATCTCTGAATTGCAGAAACGACATATTCCTTCGCCTTCTTGTCAGCTTCCTCCTTGGCCTGACTCTCCAATTCCTTGATCATCACGGCCGTTTCATGTTTCACTTCGTCTTCAACAATTTTCAATAAGTAGTCTTTTGCCTGTTCAGAGGTTAAACCTGAAATTCGTTCCAGTTCCTGTAA
>CAMWLG010000103.1 GCA_947175035.1 uncultured Lachnospiraceae bacterium
GCACAATCTGCAAACAAGGAGGCGGCATGGGAATTTATAGAATACCACTTGGAGAGAGATTCATTCGGATTTTCCACCAGAAAAAGCGTACTTGACCAGCAGATGGAAGAAGCTGTAACGGTATCCTATTATCTGGATGATGAAGGGAATCCGCTTTTGGATGCAGACGGCAACCCTGTTCCGCAAGGGTATTCTAGCGTTTCGTGGGGTATAGGGGAAGAGTATACATTCCGCACACCTACGGAAGAGGAAGTACAGCTCGTGAGGGAATTAATCGAATCTGCAAGTAAGGTGCAGCCGACGGATAGCAAGATTACGGAGATGATCCTTGAAGAGGCACAGCCGTTCTTTCAGGGACAAAAGTCTGCGGAGGAAGTGGCGGATATCATACAGAGCCGCGTGCAGCTTTATATGGATGAGAAGCAGTGAGGTTTTTACCGGATAAAATAATCTAAAAAGAAAAAACAACACTTTAACTTGACATTATCGGGCATTTGGTTAAAAATAGTACTGGAGATTATGAAAAAATCAAAGTAGTATCGCTTGTAAAGAGGAGGAAGTAAGTATGAAAAAATTCAGCAATCTGATCAAAAGAACAATATTCCTGTGTATGCTGTTTATTTTAGGAGCTGGCAATTATGCCAGCGCAGAGGAATTACCAAATGTACAGGCTGAGAATGTTGTAGTCGATACAAGACCGGATTATGTTATTTATGTGAACAGGGCATTAAACTGTATTACAGTGAAACAGCAGGACGAGAATGGTAACTTAACGCCGGTTAAGTCGATCGTCTGCTCCTGTGGAAGAGAAGGTCACGAAACCCCGGAAGGTACATTTAAGACATCCGATTATTATGAATGGCGTAAAATGGTAGATGGTACATATGGCAGATATGCAGTACGCTTTAATGGGAAAATTCTCTTTCATTCAGTGCCTTATGTTGCAGAGGCTCCGGATACTTTGGAATGGGAAGAATATAATAAGCTCGGTCAGAGTGCATCTTTAGGTTGTGTCAGAATGTCTCTGGAAGACGCTAAGTGGATTTTTGATAATTGTAAGCCGGGAACTGTAGTGGTTGTGTATTCCAACGATCAGGAAGCCGGAGAACTTGGAAAGCCGGAGGCAATCAAGATAGACGAAAATTCTCCCTATAGAATGTGGGATCCGACAGATATCTATAGCCCGTGGATCACGGAACAGGGAGACTATATTCCGTTTACCGGAACGATAGATGAATTTGATTATGTGGCATATTCGGACAGGTATCCGGATCTGAATAGTGCCTTCGGTTATGATAAAGAGGCTTTATATCAACATTACATCAATTTCGGAATGTATGAGAGAAGAATTGTCGGTGCAATATCATAGGGGATGGGATGAAATTCTTATGACAGCCCTATATTCGGTGTTACATATGTTTGTGGATGGGGTCTGCGCATTTGCGATGTTTGGGACCTTTCTCAAGCAGGAGCAGGGATATTTTTATGTGCTGGTCTATAATTTCTGCGCCTTTGCACTGCAAATGCCCTTTGGCGCAGTGTTGGATCTTTGGTATGCGAAGGGTCGAAAACAAAGTTCTTTTGCCGTTGCGTGTGTGGGCGTTGTGCTCACGCTCGTCGGCGCAGTCACGCATCCGGTGATATTGGGGATCGGGAATGCCCTGTTTCATATCGGCGGCGGGGTCGGGATCATTCATGAGGATGTGAAGAAGGGCTGGCGAGGCAGGGGGCTTGGTGTCTTTGTGGCCCCCGGCGCCTTGGGACTGTATCTTGGCATGCAGTTGGCTCAAAATGGCGCGGAAGCGCAGTGGCTGTACGGTGCAGGCGCGTTCATGGCAATCGCCTGTGTGGGAACGGCCTGTGTGCTCCGGCGCAGAGGCGTATCGGGCAAGATGGCAGGGTATTTGGAGGACGGCAGGGGACTGACTGAGACCACAGGGGTCATTCCCTTGGCGTTTTGCCTGTTTCTGGCTGTGGTTCTGAGATCTTACATTGGCATGGCTGTCACATTTTCATGGAAGACAACCACCTTTGCCGCGGTTTTAAGCACACTGGCGATCGTATTTGGCAAGACGACTGGAGGATTTTTCATGGCGCGGTTTGGCGCTTTCAAGACGGCGGCCATATGTCTGCCGACGGCCGCGGTCCTGTATCTGTTCTCCGGATGCATGCCTGCCGGAGCCGCAGCCTTGTTTTTGTTTAATATGACCATGCCGATTACCTTATATCTGCTGATATGTAAACTTCCGCAGTATCCGGGCTTTTCTTTCGGACTCTTAACATTTGGCCTGTTCTTGGGATTTTTGCCGGAATATTATGGGCTGCGCGCCTTGCGGGGCGGCGTCCTTGGATGTGCCGGAAGCCTTGTGATGTTGTTCATTCTGGCGGCGGGCGTTTTTCTAGGAAATCCGGACGAAGCCGGGACAACCGTATTTTCCCGGTGGATGCGGAACCGGAAATAGGAGAGTGCGATGGTTATTGATCTGATTCGTATGTTCGGGATTTCTCTGGCACTTACGATGGTGACAGAGCTTGCCATCGCGTTTTTATTCGGGCTGCGCACAAGAGAAAATGTGCTGCTGGTGGTGTTGGTGAATGTGCTTACCAATCCGTCCGCAGTGCTGTGTAACTGGCTTTGCCGTCTGTATCTGCCGTATTACAACAGAGTGCCGGTACAGCTCGTCATCGAGGCGGCGGTGGTCATCGTGGAGGCATTTGTCTATTGCCGTTTTGCGAGGGATGGGCAAAGGCAGATTAAAAGACCTGTGCTTCTGGCGCTCACAGCCAACGGATGTTCCTGGCTGCTGGGAGTCTTGATCGGAGCGTTCAAGGTGTTGTAAAAGAAAGGGAAAAGGGGAGAAAAGGGATGAAAAAGTGGATTGCTTTTTTGAGCGGCTGTCTCTGCTATATGCTTTGCGTACTTCCGGTGCGGGCAGATGTGATTTGGGAACCACAGGATTCCTTTTATGAGAAACACGCATCCGAGTGTCAATATGTGAGCCGTACTTTTACGGCAAATGGCCCGGACGGAGAGGTGATTGTGTATGAGAGTCCCGTATCCGGCAGGGAAATCGCCAGATGGGAAAACGGCTTTCAGGCGTATATTCCTTTCACTTATGAGGACGAAAACGGGGTCGTCTGGGGCATCTATGAGGATTTCGAATCCCAAAACGGATGGATGCCCATGGAGTATATGGATGTGGTATATGACGCTATTTCCTTCGCGGAGGAATACGGGGCGGACATTACGGCAGAGTCGGGGGCGCTGGACGAGCAATATTTGGGAGAGAGTGTCTGGTGCTGGCGTTATCCCGGAGCCACAGAGGGCTATGAGATGACGGTTGGCAACGATGTGCCGCAGTATCATGGGACTTATGTGGACAGTCAGGGACATCGCTGGGGCAATGTGGGCTATTACTATGGACGCAAAAATTTCTGGATATGTCTTGACCGGCCGGATGCGGATTTCGATACGCTCTATCCCGACGGCACTTCCGGCATCGGAGTGATGCAGCCTGCGGAAAAGGCTTTTCCGGCCGAACGCATCGTTCCTGATGGAAGGCAAAATAAACTGATACTGATTGCCATACCGTTGGTGATACTTGTCACCGGCGTGGCGATTGTGATCTTGAGGCGGGAATACAAAAAGCGCAGTAATGAGTGAAGTTTCATGTGGTTATTAGGATCATAGCTTGTAGAAAGGGTGTTATATTACTATGGACAACAAAAAGAAAAAGGGTTTGGGAATCCTGGCGAAACTGATCTTAATGTGTGCTCTGCCAATCATTTGTGCGGATGTGATTTTGGCAGCTTATTCCATCAATGCATTACACAGTGGGATGAAGGAACAAGTGATGAAGGGGCTGGCTCTTGTGTGTCAATCGGTTTCTGCATCCTACGATGCGATCGATCCGGGTGAGTACAGTGTGAAGGGGTATCTGCTCTATAAAGGGGATTATAATATCACCGCACATGAGGATATCATTGACAGCTATACATTGGGCGAGGATACGGACGTTACCCTTTTTTACGGGGATGTGAGAGTGGCCACTTCGCTGATCGACAAATCGGACAACAGGATGCTTTGGACCAAAGCACCCGATGTGGTGGTCGAGCATGTATTGAAGGGCGGGGAAGAATACGGCACAGAAAGCATTGTGATCAATGATAAAAAATATTATGCCTATTATAAACCGGTGCGGAACAGAGCAGGTTCTATTGTGGGTATGGTCTCCGCGGGGAAGCCTTCGGAGGATGTGGATGCAATGATCCGGACCAAGACAATAGGGATTGTGTTCATTTCCCTTGTGATTCTGGTAGCGGCGTTGGTTGTCTGTACTTTTCTTGTGAAAGGAATTGCTGCCATCGTTGTCCGGGTGGGCGGTATGCTTGGCAATATTTCCGAGGGTAATCTGCGGGTGGAACTTAGTGAGGGAGCAGAGAAGCTTAGAGCAGTGGCGCAGAAGAGAACGGATGAGATCGGTGTAATGGTCGCGTCCATGTATGGCCTGGCAGAAAAGCTTCGGAGCATGGTCGGTAGCATTAAGAAAAAAACCGACAATCTGACACAGTCAAGCGATTCCCTGGAATCCGTTGCGTCCCAGACCAGCGCTACGGTGGAGGAGATCAGCCATGCGGTGCAGGGTATTGCCAAAGGTGCCCAGACCCAGGCGGAGGATATCGAGTCGGCGACCATGCAGGTTACGACCATCGGTTCTATGATTGAAAAAATTGTCACGGGCGTGCAGGAGCTGGACAACATTTCCATGGAGATCAGAGAGGCGGATAATGAATCCGAGCGGATCATCAGTGAGTTGAGCGTATCGAATGACAGGACATTGGAGGCAATCAGGAAAATAGATGCTTCCGTAAGCACGACAAATGAATCTGTGGGGAAGATTCAGGATTCTGTCAACCTGATCACGGAGATTGCCAGCGAGACCGGTCTGTTGTCATTAAATGCCAATATCGAGGCGGCAAGAGCGGGGGAAGCCGGCAGGGGATTTGCAGTGGTGGCTTCACAGATTTCCAAGTTGGCTGAGGATTCCAACAACTCCGCCAAGACGATTGAAGATATCATTCAGCAGCTGGCAACGGATTCCAAAGCATCTGTTGAGATCATGGCAGAGGCGAGAGAGATCATTGTGGAACAGCAGAGAAAGCTGGAGGAGACAAAGAAAAAATTTGCTGAGGTCAGTGAGAAGATCGAAACCTCTATCAAGGCAACCAAACAGATTTATGAGCAGACCAAAGAGTGCGATGAGGCAAGAGTTAAGGTGGTTGATGTGATACAGAATCTGTCTGCTGTCGCGGAGGAAAATACGGCATCGGCAGAGGGAACCAATGCGTCGATGCAGGAGCTGAATGCGACAATCACCCTGCTTGCGAATGCGTCAAAGGATCTGAAGGATATTGCGGATGATCTCGAGCGGGACGTTGAGTTCTTTAAAATATAATTTCGGGAGGAAATGATTATGAGAAAAAAGATATTGTCACTTCTTCTTGCATCTGTCATGATTCTTTCCATGACTGCCTGTGGAGCGTCAGGGGAGATGAACGCGACGGGGAAGGCAGAGACGACGGAGAACGCGGGCGAAGGCATGAAGATTGCGATTGTCAGCAGTCCTGCAGGGGTAGACGATCATTCTTTTAATGAAGATAATTATAACGGCATTCTGGCCTTTATAGAATCCCATCCGGGTGCAACGGTAACGCCCGTACAGGAGACTACCGGCGATACGGCGGCGGCTCTTGCGGCAGTGGCGGATATTGTGGCGGATTATAATGTGATTGTATGCTGCGGTTTCCAGTTTGCGGGAATCTCCGAGATTGCGCAGAAAAACCCGGATGTAAAATTTATTCTGGTAGATACTTTCCCCTCTGATGCAAAGGGCAATGAGGTGGAGGTGGATAATATTTTTGCGATGTGTTTTGCTGAGCAGGAATCCGGCTTCTTTGCGGGAATGGCGGCAGCGCTTGAGACAAAGACCGGCAAGGTGGCTGTTGTAAACGGATTTGCTTATCCCTCCAACGTAAATTATCAGTATGGCTTTGAATGCGGCGTGAAATACGTGAATGGGACGGAGGGGAAAAATGTAAAGATCGTTGAGCTTCCCGCCTATGCGGGAACAGATGTTACCGGCGCTAACGTGGGCGGTAACTATATCGGTTCTTTTGCCGACATAGAGACCGGAAAGGTCATAGGGAAAGCTTTGATCGCTGAGGGCGTTGACGTGATCTTTACGGCGGCTGGCACAGCAGGAAGCGGTGTTCTGGCAGCGGTTAAGGAGGCGGACGGCGTCTGGTACATCGGATGTGATATTGACCAGTATGATGACGGCGCTGACGGGAATCGGAATGTCATGCTGACTTCTGCCATTAAGGTGATGCATCGGGATGTTGAGAGAACCTTGAATGCGATCTCTGTCGGCTTTTTCGGGGGCGGGAATGTAACGCTTCAGGCCGATACGGGTTCCACAGGCTATGTAAGCACGGAGGGAAGAAATCAGTTATCCGCAGAGACCATCAAAAAGATGGATGCAGCCTATGAAGCGCTCATATTTGGAGATATCGTGCCGGCGGCTAATTTTAACGGTATCACACCGGATAATTTTACATGGAAATAAAAACAGAAGTGGTTTATAATTGTTCAAAAGCCCGTAAACATCAGTGTTTGCGGGCTTTTTCAAATAGAGATTTTGCCATGCGGCTGCGGAGAAAAACAGAAAGGGAAAAAAGCAGGATCAATACCACTGCCACGGTGATCACAATCGGTTTGTGGAGAAAAAACGGGATATCGTTTTTTGTTTCGGCAACAGAGGAGTCTTCCTCGCTGAAAGCTCTCGTTTGTTCCGCCTCCGTGAGAGTGGGTGTTTCTGCAGGTGTCGATGGTTCCTCATATTCCAGCATGGGCATCTCCTCCTCCAACACAACGCCGCAGCGCACGCAGACGCCGCTTTGCACACCCGTGTTAAACTGGGTAGGGCTTTGGATGGTTGTCCATTCCTCAACGGAATGCCGATACAAGGTATAGAAATCGGTATAGGCATAGCCGCAACCGCCACATGTGATGGTTGTGTAGCCAAAGGTATTGCATCCCGGCTCCGTCACTGTCTCAGTGTGGGAAGCATCAACGCACATATCCGGTCTCAAGTCAATAGTATAGTCGAAGACTTCGTCTCTTTCAAAGACGGCGCTGTTATCGCTGTTCTTTAGATTCCAGC
>CAMWLG010000104.1 GCA_947175035.1 uncultured Lachnospiraceae bacterium
TAATCTGCTCGTGTCAAGTAAGGGACAAAAAATTTTAGGTATTTTTTTGAGCCACAGGCATCACTGCCCATGGCTCATATTTTACCACTGCTTCTTCAAAATTGGAACTGTATTTCATACAGAAACTTCACTGTCAAACGGATTTTTCACTTTCCACACAATCTCCATGGCATCCCCGCTATACACAACCACCTTCTCGATCAATGCTTTCAGCCTGTCCACATCAAAGGTCTCCAGCACGGAAAGCCCCGCCAGTTCCCCATCCGTTATCTCCTCCGAGCCGGCCATCTCCTGCATACGGTCAAGTTCCATCTGCGCCTCATGTCTGGACTGCTCCAGTTCCTCCATCCGCGCCCTGCCCCTCTCAATCCGTTCCATATAATCTTCCCTGCTGATCTCCCCGGCCTTATACTGCTCATACAGATGTATCTTTGCACCCTTCCACTGTGACATCTCCTTTGTGGCGTCAGAAACTACAGTTTCAAGTTCCGATGCCTTATTATCTTTCCGGGCTTCCCTGCGGATATCCCTTTCCTCTAACAGCATATCCGCCATCACCCTCACCTGCCCCAGCACGGCATCCTCCAGCTCCTTCTTCCTGACGTTCACCTTCTGGCAGTCGTTCTCAGTCTCCTGTGTACCGCTCCGGCAGAAATACTTATCATTCGCCCTGTTCCTGTGTTTCAGGGTCTTCCCGCAGTGGCCGCAGACAAAAAAGGGATTCTTCTTTCCTGCCGCCCTGCCGCTCATGTCAAGGCCGATGATGTTCTCATTTGCCTTATCATAAAGCTCCTTCGTCACAAGCGCCTCATGCTGGCCTTCCACAATGATCCATGTCTCCCTCGGCTGCCTCACCGCTTTCTTATCAGTGTCCATCCCGCACTTTGACCGGTTCCAGAGCAGGGTCCCAAGATATGTTTCATCCGTGATGATGTCCCTTATCATGGTGCTGTCCCATCTCTTTATGCGGACATGGGGCTGCTTATCAGGGAAATTGTCGCCTTTGAGCCTGTGGTACATATACCTCGTGGGTATCCCCTCCTCATTGAGCTGCCTTGCAATCTCCGAGTGGCTGGTCCCTTCCGCCGCCATATGGAATACCCTGCGTACCACCCACGCCGCATCTTCATCAACCAGAAGCTCATGCTTGTCCTCCGGGTTCTTCCTATACCCATATGGTGCGAACTGCCCCACGAACTCGCCGTTCCTCACCCTCGTGTCCCTTGCGGACCGTACCTTCTTTGACAGGTCGGCGCTGTACATCGCATAGACAAGGTTCTTAAGGGCGACGCCCATGCCGCCTGTCGCCCCAGCTTCATCCGTGCTGTCGTACCCGTCATTCACGGACACGAACCGCACCTGCAGGATCGGGAAGATATATTCAAGGTACCTCCCCACTTCCAGATAGTCCCTTCCGAACCGTGAGAAGTCCTTGACAACGATCATGTTGATGCTCCCATTTTTCGCCGCCCCGATCAGCGCCTGCACCCCCGGCCTGCTGAAATCAGTGCCGGAATACCCGTCATCGCAGAACTCAGTGATGCTGTACTCCTGCCCCCGCATCAGGTCCTCTATATACTTCGTCAGGAGCGCCCTCTGCGCCGAGATGCTCATGCTGTCCTCATCTTTCCCCTTATGCCTGTCCTCGTTGGAGAGGCGCAGGTAAATCGCTATCATAGTCTTATCCATCTATACCGCCTCCCTCTCTGACTTAAGGCTCAACAGCCCTTCCAGCTCCCTGTCATATTTCAGGCGTACCTCGATGCTGCCGTCCTCATGCACCATGGCCTTATCCACGAAAGCCTCTGCCATTTCCTTCGTCAGTTTTTTCTCATTCAGGAACCTTTCCACTTCCGCTTTCCAGCCGCCATCGACACGGTACTCACTGGAATATTCCGCCTGTGCCTCCAGCATCTCCTCCAGCCTTGCGGACAGTTCTTTCATCTTTATAGCATATCTCCCGCTGATCTCCACATACTGCTCCTCATCAATAAGGCCGTCCTTATAATCCTCAAAGATTCCTGCCTTTATCTCCGTCGCCTTATCCAGTTCTTTCCTGATCCGAGCGGCTTCCTTCCCATAAACATCATATCTTTTTATGCTTTCCGCGCCGGCGTTCCGCTGCCTTATATTTTCCTCTGTATCTATGCAGAGCCTCATATGTTCATGAATGGCATCAAATACAGCCCTGTTGACATCCTCCGCTGATACCTTGTGGCTGGTGCAGCCGCCCTTTGCTGTGTCGAGGTATGTCTTGCACCTGTAAGTCCTGTTGGCGTGGTTATTCTTTTCTGTACGGAAGCCCATGACCTTCCCGCAGTCTGCACATACGATTCTTTTCCCCAGAAGGTTGAACTGCGCATGGTTGAAGCCGTTCCCGCCATGTGTCCGGCGGTGTTCTTCCACGTTCTTATTGAGCATCTCCTGCACTTTGTTGAAGTCCTCCCTGCTGACGAGCGGTTCATGCGTGTCACGGATGACCACCCATTCCTCCTCCGGCCGCTTCGTCTTTCCGACATATTCCACTTTGGAGCGTTTCTGCTTGTTATGCACATAATCCCCCACATATGTCTCACTGGTAAGGATGTGCCTCACTGTGGCGCTCCTCCATGCCGTCATGTCATCCGCACTGAGCTGTCCCCCTCTCTTCATCTTCTTGTAGGAAGACGGGTTCACCACTTCCCCTGACAGCGTCCTGCTGATCGCTTTCAGGGAATCCCCCGCAAGGAACATCTTAAATATCTTTACCACGACATCCCTTGTCTCTGGATCCGGTACCAGATGCCGGTCTTCTTTCAGGTATCCATATGGCACTTTTCCCGCGCAGAACTCCCCGCTGTCCCATTTTGCCCTGTATGCTGATCTCATCTTCTTGGACAGGTCCTTCACATACATCTCATTGATCATGTTTTTCAGCGGCATCAGCAGCTCCTCGCCGGGCTTATCGGAATCATATCCGTCTGTTACCGCTATGAACCTCACATCAAAGAACGGGAACACCCTCTCTATATAGTTGCCCGTCTCCACATAATTCCTGCCGAGCCTTGACAGGTCCTTCACGATGATGCAGTTGATAACGCCGTTCCTCATGTCCTGCATCATCTCCTCAAAGGCGGGGCGTTCAAAATTCGTGCCTGTGCAGGAGATGTCCGCATACTCTTTGGCGATGCCCATATCATCCCTCTCCTCCACGAACTTCCGCAGGAGGTCCATCTGCGTCCCTATCGTTGCCCGCTCACGGTTCGCCTCCGTTTCCTCGGAGAGCCTTGCATACAGCCCTGCCTTATAGCACACAGCCTTTGCCGGGGTCGGTGCAGTGCCGGCCTGCGGTAGGTCATTCACGTTGACAAAATCCACTTTCTTTGACTTCCTTGCCATGTCACACAGCCTCCTTCCACTCAAACCGCACCCTGCCCTGGCTGTCGCAGGCTGCCGTGCATCCTGCGTGTTCCAGACTGCCCAGAATCTCCTTATAGCAGTCCCCGAAGCTGAAAACCACTTCGATCGTATCCTTATCCACTACTTTCACCCTGTCGATCAGTTCCACTGCCACGTTCCTTGTCAGTCTGTCAATGTTCTTATGCTCCGCAAAATAATCCAGCCACCTGTACTTGTCCGTGTTGGAAGCGAGGATGTCTTTGATCTCCTGCTTCATCTTCCCCACTGCTTCCTCCGCCATGTCGCGCCTCTTCGTATATGCCTCATGCAGCTCCATGTAGTCCTCTTTGGAGACGATGCCGTCCTTCATGTCCTCATAGAGCATATTCCGGAGCTCTTTGCACCGGGCGATCTCCGCTTCCTTCTGCCCGATCCTCTTCTCCAGCTCCTTGATGTCCAGCTCCTGGAAGGGGATATCAGAAATCTTCTCCATGGCCTTTTTCATGTCAAGAACATTGCTGATCTGCACTTTCAGGAGGTGCAGGACCGCCTCCTCCAGCCTCTCCACGGCGATCCTGTGGCTTGCGCATTCCTTCGTCTCCTTATTTCTTGAACATACATAATACCGATATCTCTTTCCTCCGGCGCATACGTTCTTCCTCACCATTGCCGCGCCGCAGTCCGCACACACCACCATGCCCGCCAGCGGGTACACCTCCGCCTGCTCCGGGGACATCCTCGTGTCCATCTTAAGGAGCCTCTGGACGATGGCGAAATCCCTGTCCGATACCACCGGCTCATGGCTCTTCTCTATCCTCACCCATTCCGCTTCCGGCTTCACAACAGGCTTCTTCACCTTATGGTTCGGGGTGGTATGCCTGCCCTGCACAAGGTTCCCGATGTAGCATTCATTCTCCAGTATCCGTCGGACGGTGACCGCGCTCCACTGCGCCCTCTCCCCTGTCCGGAAGCTGGTCTGGTAGCTGCTCCCTGACGCATTCTTATATTCCATGGGTGACAGCACGCCCATGCCGTTCAGCCTGTCCGCGATGGCATCCTGGCTCATGCCGTGCAGCTTCATGCGGAAGATGTCCCTGACGATGCCCGCCGCAACCGGGTCAACCACAAGCCTGTTCCGGCATCCTTCGTCCTTCTGGTATCCATACGGCGCAAAAGAACCGATGAACTCCCCGTTCTTCCGCTTCACTTCCAGATGGCTCCGGATCTTCACGGAGATATCCCGGCAGTATGCATCATTTATTAAGTTCTTGAATGGGATGATGATCTCATCTGACTGGTCCTTCCCGTCAAGGCTGTCGTATCCGTCATTGATGGCGATGAAGCGGACTCCCAGCGCCGGGAACAGCCGCTCGATGTACCTGCCGGAATCAATGTACTCACGCCCGAAGCGTGAGAGGTCCTTGACGATGACGCAGTCCACAATACCCTTCCTGATGTCCTCCAGCATCAGCTTGAAGGCGGGCCGCTCAAAGCTGGAACCGCTGTAACCGTCGTCCACACGTTCCGACACCACCACGATGTCCTTCTTGTCTTTCAGGAAATTTCTGATGAGCTCCTTCTGGTTCGATATGCTGTTGCTCTCCGTCTTTGACGATACGGCAACATCGCCATCCTCCTTCGATAACCGGACATAGATGGCGGCATGATAGATTTTTTTGATTTGTTTTTCCATGTGCTTCCTCTCCTTTCAGCTTCTGTCAGGATCACCTGCAGAACCAAAAAAGGCGGATGCACTAACTTGTCCCAAGACAATCATAGCGCCTCCGCCCCAAAAAATCCACTGTTTTTTTACACATTCCGCAGCATATTTTCAAAAGCTTCCTGGAAAGGGATGCCTCCGTCCGTGAACCGCACCCTGACCTTCATCTCCCCCACTCGCACCGCATAGGGATTCCCTACAGCTTCCAGATAGGCCCTCTTCCTCTCATCAGGCGGCAGGCCCCTGTCAACCTCCACCTCCCTGATATCCGCCAGCGCTTCTTTCTCCACTGTCCGTATATCCACATCTATTAGCGCATCCATCTCCTGTGCCGTCATAACCTGTCACCTGCCCTTTCATAGATTCATACCAACGGCATGGTATGTACCGCCGGGGAAGCCCCCGGCTGATGCGCCAAAAAAAGAAAGGCATCACTGCCTCCTGTTTATGAAAACCTTTTATACCCTTGTGGTAAAGGCAAGCGATATCCACCCGTCCCGCTTTTCCTGATAGGCTTTGAGCAGGCCCCAGCCGTCCTTTTCCTCAACGATGGTGAACACGCCAACGCCTGTGAACTTCCCCGTCTTGGCATAGCCCGTTCCGGGGCCTCTGCGGATATTTAAGTCAGGAATTGCCACGCGCACCATGTAAGGCGCGGAAAGGGTAAGGCTCTCCATGAACTGCACCTGCCCCTCTTCCATGACGGCTTTCAGGATGGAGAGTATCTTCTCCCCATACTTTTCTCCTGCCGCCCATCCTTTCCCCTGCGGGTTCTCCTTCTGCCCAAGCCACTCAACGTATGGCGCACAGTCCCTTGTGACATAACGGAAACGGGGATCGATTTTTTCATTCACAAGAGCGTCCGTGGATGCATAGGCTTTGAGGTGCTGCACCTGCGCCCGGATGCCAAGCTGCGGCGATTCAAAAGACAGCCCCGTTTTGCCCCTCTGCGTCACCCCAAGGCCGCAGAAATTGTTCTGCCCCAGCGTGACCGCAGAGCCGGAGAAAGTGAAGTTCCCGGTTTCCAAACAGGACTGTGCAAAGGCGATATCGCCCCTCACGCCCTCCGCCTCCCCTTCCGAAAGGTACAGCGGGATCATATCCAATACTGACTGCACCACGGATGGATTTTTCTTTTTCAGATAGGATGCCATCTGCCCTGCCGTAGCTTTGGCCTTTCCCATAATGGCAGTAAGGCAATCCATATCAGAACTGCCCTCCATAGCCGCTTTGATATCCTTCCTAAACTGCTCCATAGTCAGTCCAAACTTAGACCACAGATGCTCCACATCACCGTGGTTGCTTGCAATGCCCCTTTTGCACCCCTCGCTGTGGCTGATGATAACACCGTCTGCAAGTGGGTCTAAATGGAACTGTTTACAGAGATGGGCAAACAGCTCCACGGCATATCTGTAGGTGGCAAGCACATGGGCTTTCGTGTCCTCCCCGTCCCCGGTTTCCATCCACGCCGCGCCGCTGGTGTATCTGATGGTGGCAGGCTCCGTCATCTCCACGCCGATGTGGGTATTGTTTGCGTTGCCCCCGCAGTGCCAGCCCCGGTGTTCCCACGGAAGTATCTGGTACACATTCCCGCCCGGCTCTATGATGGCGTGGACGCAGGCGTTCGCATCCGCCCTGTTCCAGTTCTTCATAAACACATCCGCCTTCGGCTGCGGGCATCCCACCGAGTGGATCATAAGCCCCTGCACCGTGATCTTCTTCCCTGCCTTGTAGCATCCTGACTCTGTAAGGTAATCCTGTATCAAATTCATTCCATTTCCCTCTCTTTCTGCACATGAAAAAAGGCACCAGTTCTTCACCGATGCCCTCACGCTAAAAGTTCCATTATTCCCCTTTTTCCTCCCGTAACTGCTCCAGCACGGCTTTCAGCTTCTCAGGGATGGGAAGCCCTATCCTCGCGGCATTCTCCAGGATGGAGATGCCCTCATTGGAGAGATAAAAGAAAATGACCGCCGTCCGCAGGACGCTACCGTTCCCGATGATGTGGGTGTCCACGATATGCCCCACCGCCACAAGGCAGAA
>CAMWLG010000105.1 GCA_947175035.1 uncultured Lachnospiraceae bacterium
GCAAGGGTTTCGTCCCGGCAAGAGACCTGCAGGTGGGAGACAGGGTGCTCACCGCTTCGGGTGAACTGAAGGAAATTACCTCCATAGAGTTGGAATTCTTGGAGAAATCCGTACCGGTCTACAACTTCGAGGTGAAAGACTGGCATACGTATTACGTATCAGGGGAAGAGATACTGGTGCATAATGAATGTTCTCTTGCAGATCAAATGTCACCAGAAGATGCAAAAAGATACCTATATTTTCAAGACCACGGAAGGAGAATGGATACAGGTACTTCAGATATTGTCGTTAATACAGCGTTAGGAGATAGCTCTCGCCCCAAACCCAAGGTGTTACGTAGATTTATGTCTAGAGATGAATATAAGCAATTTAGAAAAAACGGGTTTACTTTTGACCCATCTGACCCAAGAGGAGGGATTAGTGGTACGCTTACTTCAGTGAAACCCATTCATCCTGACCGGATAAAAATGAAAACTGGTGCTCTCGGGGCAGATTTTTATGTGGATATTGATGTAAGCGAGAAAGTGATAGCTTTTAAAGGGTACACCCAAAAAAGATTGGAAGATTGGAAGATTAAAAGCAATGTGGATGTTGAGGATATTATTGGCCATGGCAGAGTAAAAAAATAGCATTGGAGGTAAAGGGTTTGAAAATAAGTGAATTGAGATTAAAGGATATTTTAAAAGATTACGAAGTCTGGGAACAGGAAATTGAATATGCAGGAGTACCAGGTATTGCTGAAATGTACGGCTATCAGATTGGTTTTTTTCGCCCCCAAAAAGAATTACGCAGTACAGTGGCTATTAATATTCAAGAAATAGAAACGCCCTCGTTAATTCATGTTGCGAATTTGGTTTTGAGGGCTTTGGATTTGAACCTAAAATTTGGTGAAACCACCATTGAAGAAATCAATAGTATTTATGGTATTGCTGATTATACGGATGATATGATTGTAGATGGGTTTAACTACGAATATTATATTAGCCCTGATTTGCTGATAGTATTTACAATCGTGAGAAAAGTATTATGGGGTTTGGAGATTATTACGGACGAGGAGATGGTTGACGCAAGCAGAGAGTGTAATTTTTTGTGAAGACTTAGTTTTCGGCTTAGTTTTTATGAGAAGAAAAACATCTGGTAATTAGATTATTGTGATACAATAATAGGACAAGACATTTTGCATCATCCGCTGGGAGTACGATAAGTTGAACCGCGTGACCATGTACACGGATTAAAAGGGCAACACCGTCAAGTACGAGTATGACGAGATCGGCAACCTGATCTATCTGACCTATCCCAGCGGAGAGATTGTGCGCTGCTCCTACTACAAGAACGGCTGGCTTGAGACCGTCACCGACCCCGCCGGGAACGTGACCAGGTACAGCTATGACGCCAGAGGGAACCTTACCTGCACGGAGCGTCCCAACGGCACAAAGGAAACCTGTACCTACAGTGACGCAGGCCTGCTCCTCACCCAGAACGACACCCGCGGCGAGGAGGTCCTGACCGCCTACAGCTACACCTATGACGGGAGTGGCAACATCACCGCCATAAGCGGCACCGGGACCACCGATACGAAAGAAGGCATCAGCGCGCTCTCAGGCGCCACCATGACCTATGACGCGGAGAACCGCCTGCTCACCTACAATGGCGAGGAAATCCGCTACGACGCCGACGGCAACATGACCTACGGCCCCGTAAACGGCGTGATGAGTGAGCTCGTCTACGACTGCCGCAACCGCCTTGTCTCCGCAGGCGGAGTGACCTACACCTACGACGCAGAAAACAACCGTATCGCCATGGAGAGCGACCGCCACAGGGAGACCTACGTGGTAGACACGGCATCCAGCTCCATGAGCCGTGTTCTCACCATCACGGACGGCAGCGGAACCACCACGCTCTGCATTTATGGACAGGGCCTGATCTGCGAGAAAACAGGTGACATTTACCAGTACCACCATTATAATAACCTTGGAAGCACCATGAAGCTGACGGATGCGAAAGGAGGCGTGACGGCGTCCTTCACATATGGCACCTACGGAGAACTCTTAAGCGGAAGCACGGGCTTCACAAGGTTTTTATACAATGGCAGATGCGGTGTCACCACCGACGACAACGGCTTCTACTACATGCGCCAGCGTTATTACAGCCCCGAATTAAAACGCTTTGTGAACCAGGACGTAATCAAGGGAAGCCTTGACAACAGCCAGAGCCTGAACCGCTACAGCTACGTGCAGGGCAATCCCGTGAGCTACACGGATCCCTTCGGCCTCTCGCCCCAGAACGGCCTGTTCACGGGCACCAGCTTTTGGCACGGCGTCTTTGGCCTGTTGGGCTGTATCCCTGGACCTATCGGAGCGCTTGCAAACTTCATAGACTGCGGCATCTATCTGGCCCAGGGAGACTATTTCGGTGCAGCCCTGTGCTTCATGAACGGCGTCACCATGGGGGCGACGACGGTCGCGAGCACGCTGCTCAAGGCAGGAAAACTGTGCGGTGTCGCCAACACAGCGCTCCGCGTGGCGATGGTGTCGGAACGCATCGCCGGGGGGCTCACCTTTGCCCAGAATTTCTATAACATCGGGCAGACCGGTATCCAGATGTACTGCAAGTACGGCATCATGGGAGAGTCCCTGGGGCTTGACACGGCAGGGGAAGTCCTGGGCATCGGCCTCAGCGCCATGGGCTGCATCGGCGGACTAAGCAGCATGGGAAGCACCAGCAAGGAACTGCTGGCGCTTCAGGAAAAGGCAGAGGCAGGAATGCTCTGCTTTGTGGCGGGCACCAAGGTCAAGACCACTGACGGCGACAAGAACATCGAGGACATCAAGGTCGGAGATGAAGTCTGGTCATGCGACGTAGAGACCGGGGAGACCGGAGGCAAGCGAGTGACGCGCCTTTCCGTCAACGAATTCAGT
The DNA here is from genome assembly GCA_947175035.1 of uncultured Lachnospiraceae bacterium. GTDB lineage: Bacteria > Bacillota > Clostridia > Lachnospirales > Lachnospiraceae > Acetatifactor. Next base: position 2,919 of record CAMWLG010000105.1, read on the forward strand.
GATATCGCCCATGTGACGATAGGCGGCGAGACCATAGATGCCACCACCACGCATCCTTTCTATGTGGAAGGTTACGGCTTCAAGCCCGCGGGACAACTGCTTGCGGGAGAAAAGGTTCGACTGTTGGATGGCGGGACAGGGGAAGTGGAAGCCGTTACAGTCGAGCATCTGAAGGAGCCTGTCAAGGTCTATAACTTCGAGGTGGAAGACTGGCATACTTATTATGTGGCTGAGACGGGCGTGTTGGTGCATAATCAGTGGTGTGGTAGTGGTTCTGTTACATATGGTGAATTAGATTCTTTAGGTAGAACAACGGGGATTGAAGCTACTATTACACTAGATATGATTGGAACAGGAAGTCCTGCTAAATCATCTATAAAACCAGCAGGTTTTAAAGGGAAAGCCCAAGGTCATGCAAGAGGACATTTGTTAGGTAATCAGTTAGGAGGTTCTGGAAAAGACCCCAGAAATTTAATGACAATTTACCAAAATCCAGTTAATCATCCAGCAATGAGTTCAATTGAGGCAAAGGTTCGTAGGGCAGTAGAGGGAGGACAGGTTGTAAATTATAAGGTTACGCCCATCTATGAAGGTAATAATCTTATACCACGTGGAATTACAATTCAAGCACAAGGCAGTGGTGGTTTGGACATATATCAAACAATATTAAACAGAAAGTAGGGTTTGTTTATGGATTATAATATTAATAGGCTTTTACAAATACAACAAAGAAATAACAAGAAGAACTTATGGGAAGAAGTTGAGAAAAAAATAGGAATTACTTTTCCTGAGGATTATAAATTGTTTATTGATTCATATGGAGAAGGAGGGATTAATGAGTTTTTATGGATATTATCTCCATTTAGTGAAAATGAAAATTTAAATTCTATAGAGCAATTCAAGTTGATGCAAGATGCGTATATAAGTATGCAAAGAGAATTTCCAGAACAGTTTTCGTTTGACTTTTACAATGGAAAAAGTGGTTTGTTTCCTTGGGGAGTTACAGATAATGGAGATGAATTGTTTTGGAATTTTAATGGTGATACTTTAGAGATTGTGGTATATGAGTCAAGATATGTAAGCAATATGAGTTATATAATGAGTATGGAAGAATTCTTGTATAAATTATTAAAAAAGGAGATAGAATGTCCCATTTTTCCCGATGATTTTATCTCAGAGAGTAATTACTATGAAACAATATAATTCAATGATCTTTCCGCATAAGGACATCTGAAGTTCAAACTTAAAAACAATAGGTTTAGTGCAGAAGGCGAATTAAGTGATTGAATATTTTTGAGAAGTCAAGGGGCTGTCGCACTAAGTATTGAAGGCACAGAATGTTGTATGAAATGCAACCGAATTCTACAATAATCTTTGTATTTGGAGGATATAGGATTACAAAACAGGAAAGCTAGGGGTGAGGACAACAGCCAGAGCCTGAACCGCTACAGCTACGTGCAGGGAATCCCGTGAGCTACACAGACCCCTTCGGCCTCTCGCCCCAGAACGGCCTGTTCACAGGCGACAGCTTTTGGCACGGCGTCCTTGGCCTGTTAGGCTGCATACCAGGACCTATCGGAGCGCTTGCAAACTTCATAGACTGCGGCATCTATCTGGCCCAGGGAGACTATTTCGGTGCAGCCCTGTGCTTCATGAACGGCGTCACCATGGGGGCGACGACGGTCGCGAGCACGCTGCTCAAGGCAGGAAAACTGTGCGGTGTCGCCAACACAGCGCTCCGCGTGGCGATGGTGTCGGAACGCATCGCCGGGGGGCTCACCTTTGCCCAGAATTTCTATAACATCGGGCAGACCGGTATCCAGATGTACTGCAAGTACGGCATCATGGGAGAGTCCCTGGGGCTTGACACGGCAGGGGAAGTCCTGGGCATCGGCCTCAGCGCCATGGGCTGCATCGGCGGCCTAAGCAGCATGGGAAGTACCAGCAAGGAACTGCTGGCGCTGCAAGAAAAGGTAGATGCAGGAATGCTCTGCTTCGTGGCAGGCACGAAAGTCAAGACCCTTGACGGAGACAAGAACATCGAGGACATCGAGGTCGGGGACGAGGTCTGGTCATGCGACGTGGAGACCGGAGAAACGGGAGGCAAGCGAGTGACACGCCTTTCCGTCAACGAGTTCAGCGACATCGCCCACGTGACGATAGACGGCGAGACCATAGACGCCACCACCACGCATCCTTTCTATGTGGAAGGTTACGGCTTCAAGCCCGCAGGACAGCTGCTTACGGGAGAAAAGGTTCGGTTGTTGGATGGCGGAACCGGAGAAGTGGAAGCTGTCATTGTCGAGCATCTGGATGAACCTGTCAAGGTCTACAACTTCGAAGTGGAAGACTGGCATACTTATTATGTGGCTGAGTTGGGCGTGCTGGTGCATAATAAGGGGTGTATACAGGAGTTTGATGTTTTACCTTATGGAGAGGTCAATACACCTCAAACTGTCGGAGATGGCTTATCTGGACATGAACTATTGCAAAATGCTTGGTTTGAAGCTCACGGAAAAATAACTCAAAGAGGAAAGGGGTTATCAAGGTATAATCCTTCAATAGCATTAAAAGAATATCCTATGCACAAAGCAATATCAAAAATGCAATCGGAATTGGGTTATAAAAAACCTTATTTGGCAGGAATATCATGGCGTCGAAATGTACTTGATAACATCCAGCTTTTGAAAGAGGTGGGTGTGCCCAGAGAAAAGATTTTAGAATTGGCAAAAGCAACAAGAGAATTTGCAATTGCAAATAATCTTTAGTTTAAGGAGGATATGATATTTATGGTTGATAAAAATATTAAGATTCCGTCAGTATACCAAAAAATGAGTGAACGTGGATATTTAACGGAGCCAAATTATTTATGGATATGGGCTATGTTCTGGAGACCAATTGATAAAATATTACAATATGAATATTATGAAGATGAGTATCTTATAGAGAATCGGACAATGATCCCGTTTGCGCGGACGGGAGGAGGTGATGACTGGTTGTGGGTTCCAAATGGTGAAAATGAAGAGTATTGCGTGGGCATGTGTTACAAAGAGGAAAGAGAGGGGGTTTATTTTGCAAAGAATACAGAAGATGCAATATTTAGGCAAATGCTAGAGTATGTTACTTTTTATTATGATTATGAAGACTTTTGTATGGATGAATCCCAAATGGAATCACTGGACCAGATGGGGGAAAACGGGTTAATGCAATGGTTGGAAAAATGTGAAAGAGGTTTTCAGGGAATTTTGAACGAGGAATATTTAAATGTGATTTCTCAGCTTAGGAGGCGGAAGCTGCAACATGTGAAAAATGAAATTGAGGAATGGGATGCATTGCTTACTGAAGATGAATATAATGCTTTGGTAAAAAAATACATTAATTTTGAATTGTTAGATCAAAAATTTGTATGGAACATAGAAAAGAAAAGTAGGATATAAGTTATATCCTAACGAAAAGGTATATCAGATAACATTATAGATAAAAACTTGTTGTTAAACGTAAAACAGTATCGAGGCATGGGTGACAGGGGCGATTCCGTGGAACTTTGTGGGAGTTGGTGCCGTTTTCTTATAGTGCAGGCAGGAATCAAGGGAGAAATGCGCATGGACGCGCATTTCAGCCCCGTATGACAGGATGTCATTACGGGGCGACCCGTAAAAAGGGGAAAACTAAGCTGCACTATTAGAAAACGCCCAATGCCCACTCGTTCCACGGAACCGCCCCTGTCAGCCATGCCGATAAGTTTCCGCAAAACAACTGTTTTGTTTCTGTGGGCGGAGTGAACAACACCTACGACGCGGAAAACAACCGCATTGCCATGGAGAGCGACCGCCACAAGGAGACCTACGTGGTAGACACGGCATCTGGCTCCATGAGCCGCGTTCTCACCATCACGGACGGCAGCGGAACCACCACGCTCTGCATTTACGGACAGGGCCTGATCTGCGAGAAAACTGGTGACATTTACCAGTACCACCATTATAATAACCTTGGAAGCACCATGAAGCTGA
>CAMWLG010000106.1 GCA_947175035.1 uncultured Lachnospiraceae bacterium
ATAGCATTCTACACCCCAAGTCAATACATTGCTATTTTATTGGATTGCTATAAATTATGTCGCGCACCATAATTTTTCTAACCTCATAAATATTATGTACCGTCCAAGATTACGGAAATATTGTATTCGGTTCGCGACTTTTAATAGTTTTTCATGAATTAAAAAAACATCGATAATCCAAACTTATATAAAATCAAACTACCCCATCTTCGCAGAACTGGTAACAGCAGACAGGTATAATATCCCACTCCCTTGGTTGGCATTTCAAATGATGGGAGCGTAGTCCGGTCACACAGAGAAGGGGTCCAGGCAATGACATGGGTTTCCACCGTTGTCTCTGTTCATCTGCAGTGAGTTCGATGTCGACAAAACCTGGTCGCGGAGCACCATCTTTTCGATGTGGCCTACGCTCTGATCCGCCATGTCCTGGAGCTGGATGAGGATATTCAGCAGGCTTTTGTGAACAATGCCGTGCAGGTCGCTAACAATCTGGCACGGAGCCAGGAGGCCGGAGAAGCTGCAGAGCCGGGAGAGGATCTGCAGCTTCTCCTCCAGCATTGATGGAACTGGATTGTCCCAATATTAACATGATTTGTCATTCCTTTTTTCGACATTTTTTCTTGACATTGTATCATTTCGACCGTATACTATAGCTAGAGTAGATAGGTAAGATCACTATGGTCACCTAAAAAACGAATCCCCCAGGAGTTGCCGCTCCTGGGGGATTCGTTTTTAGGTCTGCTGTTAGCACTTCCTATCCAGCCGTTTGCAAATGTAATACGAAATTATACCGGAGACCACACCAGCAATTACATCTGCTACGATAGAAGTAAGCAGCGATGCGAATAGAGTAGATAAGTTTTGCACTATAGTCACCTCCTCCACTGCGGAGGGCCAACAGCATGTTTTATTATAGAGCAATCCCCCTCAAAACGCAAGAACAAAATCATAAATTGTCGAATTAACACATTTTCGCTTACTTTTTGGGGCTCGAGACAGTGATAACTGATGGAAAGCTACGGAACTTGGAGAGGATCCGCGGTGAGCAGCTGCTCCATGGTCCGGGCCTGCGTCGATCAGAGCCGCAAGACGGCAAATCCAACAACGTTGACGGATTTGAGGCTATCAGCAAATTGGCCAGCGCTGGCCAATTTCAAAAACGAAAGCGCGTGCGGATTTCATGCGACAGCGCTGTCGTATGGGAACCTGTCTGGCAAATCGGAAAGCGATTTCCGATTTCAAATCCGTCAGCGCTGATGGATTTGAACCTGGTCAAATTCCCAAGCGCTTGGGAATTTGAGAACGCACAACATACACAAGAAGTACACGCTGCACAACATGAACCAGTTTTGAAATCCGCAAGCGCCTGCGGATTTGAATGTGTCCAACTTGGACACGCTATAAAGGCAAATCGGACAGCGCTGTCCGATTTGAACCAGGAATAAGATACTCGCCAGCAAAGGGGTCTCCGCTTTAGAGGCCCCTTTGTGCTTCTTGTACATGTTGTGCTTTCAGTACAAGAAGTACAAGGTTTTTTTGTTGTTTCGCTTGACATGCGTATATTTTAGGCGTATAATAGGAGCAAAGGATGGGATGATAAATGCCGGTAACAGTTCGGGAGATCATGAAGCGTCTCGCCGCTGATGGTTGGTATGTAGTGCCGGGCCGGACAAAAGGCTCCCACATCCAGCTGAAGCACCCCACAAAACCGGGCAAGGTAACCGTGCCAAACCACTCCGGCGACATTCCCCCCGGAACACTGAACAGCATACTGAAGCAGGCGGGCTTGAAATAAGCCCGCCTGCCCGAAAGGAGAAAAGCCATATGAGGAAAGCTACCTATCTGGCCGTATTCGAGCCCACCGGCGACGGATACGCTGTATCCTTCCCTGATTTGCCCGGCTGCATCAGCTATGGGAGCAGCTTCGAGCAAGCCCAGAGAGAAGCAGAGGACGCGCTGGGCCTGCATCTCTACGGGATGGAGAAGGACGGCGATCTGATCCCCCCGCCCAGTGCAACCCCGGTCATTGATCCGGAGACCGCCCCCGGCTTTCTGGTTTGCCCGGTCTCCGTCTATCCGGACATGGTACGCAATGAGCTGGATAACCGCAGGGTCAAGACCAACACCACCTTGCCCGCCTGGCTGAAGGACGCAGCGGAGCAGAAGGGCGTCAATTACTCCCATCTGCTGGAGGCCGCTCTGATCGACTACCTGGGGCTGACCTCCCATCCAAAGGGCAGCTGAGGTAAAGGGGAGGACTGCACCATGTATGATCTATCTACCGATAAAAACTTAGATAGGCTGCTCACCGCGCTCGGCCTGACTCCAGAAGATCTCACACCGGATGAGCTCAGGAGCATGACATGGCTCGCTGGTTGGGACTGGCAGTGCATCAATACCCTTGAGCGCGTATTCCAAAAAGCCACACAGAAAAGAGAGGCCCAGGGCTAACCCCCTGGGCCTCTGGTTTGTCTGCCGAATTTCCACTAAATACACAAGAAGTACAAGAAGTACTTGACAATCTCCGCATAATGCTATAATATAGCTTGTGCATTGTGTGTATAATACACAACAAGTACAAGACGCACAAGTTGAACAGGAGGAAAACCATGGAGAAAAAGGACTATCTGACAACCTGGGGTTATCTCCAGACACTGAAAGACATCCTTGAACAAAAGGCCAGGGATGTTGCCGCCAAAGGTGGGGATGACAACGCACTGATTGCAGGCCGGTATCTGAAGGATTGCTCAGATATCCGCGCAATGCAAGAGAAGATCGACAAGGAAGTGGAGGGCTTGCCATGAAGATCATAGCGGTCGCCTCCCAGAAGGGCGGCACAGGGAAAACCACAACGGCTGCGGCTATCGCCTGTTGGGCCGCGGAGCACAGCATAAGGACCCTTGCCGTGGATCTGGATCCGCAGGGCAGCCTGACACACATCTTTCGGGGAGACGGCACTGCTCCGGGAGCTTATGAGCTACTGAAAGGCGACGCCCAGGCTTCGCAGATCGTCCAGACCAGCGAGGATCTTCCCGATCTCGTCAGCGCCAGCTTGCAGCTGGCCGGGGCTGATACGGAGTTCAGCACAAAGCCCGGTCGGGATTTCTTTCTCAGAAAGGCTTTGGAGCGCGATAGCGGGCGGTGGGACCTCGTGGTAGTAGATACCCCTCCCACACTCGGAACACTCCTGGTGAACGCCCTGACGGCCGCAGACAAGGTAATTATCCCTCTCCAGGCTGACACGTTTGCCGCACAGGCTATTTTTCAGCTGATGGAGACAATAGAGCAGGTGCAGCAGTATTGTAACCGGGACCTGGAGGTGGCTGGCGTTTTGTTGACCCGCTATAGCGGGAGAACAGTCCTCTCCCGGGATCTGCGGGAGGATTTGGAGGGGAAATGCGCGGCGATGGATCTTCGCTTGTTCCCCCCGATCAGCGAGGGGATCGCCGTGAAGGAGGCCCAGACAATGCAGCAGAGTCTCTTTGCCTATGCACCGAAGTCGAGGCCCGCAGAAGATTACTGCATCGTGATTAAAGAAATATTGGGAGGTTAATAAATCATGCCGAAAGGATTTAAGAACGCTGCTGCACAGGCGAAGCCTGTGTATGGGACGGTTATTGGAAGTACACAGGAAGTACAACAGGAACAAGAAGTACAACACTCGGAAGCTGTTCCAGAGGTTGTGCAGACACAGGGACGCAAGGGAGCGAAACTGCCGCGTATTAACATGGCGTTTACTCCGCAGAACTTAGAATATCTCCGGATCATGGCCGGGCTCCGCGGTCAAAGCGTTACCAGGTATGTCAATGCCTTGGTTGAGCAGGATATGGAGCTGAACCGGGCAGCGTATGATGCTGCAAAGCGGCTGGCTGGGAACGGGTAATACTGGAAAACCATCCGGCAACATGCGTGGCTGCTTATGTTGCCGGATGGTTCATCTCAACACAAATTGTTGTAATGTGACAAATGGTGTGAAAAAAGATAAAAAAATTTCTTTTCAAGGAAAGCAAAGCGGCGAAGCCGCACCTTTATAGAAATTATTATATTTATTCTTTATCTCTATAATGTGTAGGTCGAGTATCGTGGACAAATTCCTTGTAGTATCGTGGACAAATTCCTTGTAGTATCGTGGACAAATTCCTTGTTTGTGGACACGTTGACACATTTGCCCACAATATGCTATAATCTGACAGCGAGGTGATAGCGGATGAAGGCAGAATCATATGTAGATTTACGGGTGAAAGAGGTCCGGAAGAGCAATGATCTTATCCAGCGTTCGAGGTTTAAGCTATCTCTACAGCAACAGCGGGTGATGCTTTATCTTATCAGCAAGATAGATTACAATGACGATGAGTTCAAAGAGTATGAATTTAACATACCAGAGTTTTGTCGTGTCTGCGGGATTCCTATTGGCAGCAACTATGTCGATTTGAAGGCAGCCATAAAGGATATTTCAGACAAAAGCATGTGGGCTTACATTTCCGAAGATACTGAGACTCTGCTGCGGTGGATAGAGAAGCCGTATATCAACAAGGACTGTGGTACAATCCGGATCCGGCTCGATAGAGATATGAAGCCCTTTTTGTTGGAGCTGAAAAGCCACTATACCAGTTATGAGCTTATATATACTCTGATGTTTTCGTCAAAGTATGCGATACGTCTCTATGAAGTGTGTCGGTCATACCTGTACGACAAGCGCGGGTCATTCAAGCATAGATATGAGATAAACGAGCTCCGACAGGTGCTTGACTGTGAGATGTATACGGATTTCAGAGATTTTAGGCGGCGTGTGCTGGATGTAGCGATTAAGGATATAAATGAAAATAGCGATATGGTTGTGAGCTACAATAAGCTGACCAAAGGGCGGCAAGTGGTTGGAATAGAATTTTCTATATCTACAAAGCCAACGATGGAATTGGTACAGCTACAAGACCGGATACATAAGGAGCTAGGAACAGATCAGGTTACCATGTGGGAGATCCTGAAGCAGCATGACCAAACAGGAGATTGAAAGCAAGCAAACGACCGCATCGATGCCAAGGCGATTCTGCCAAGCATCGGTGTGGTCGTTGTCATTTAGAAACACAGCCAGGTTATGGTGTACATTTGGTGCGACGTGCTGACGGTTCGGCCAACACCTGGAGATCGGTCCGGGCGGCTTCCAGGTCCTCCAGCACGGCACGATGGCGGCGATCAGAGCCGAGCGGGGCCACGATCTGACCACCTGGACCATGGAGCGCAGGCCGCAGGCTGGCCGGGATCCTCTGGAGCATCCAGAGCGGTCAGGACTACGCCGGGGAACAGCTGCGCAGGAATGTATGGTGTACATTTAGTGCGACGTGCTGACGGTTCGGCCAACACCTGGAGATCAGTCCGGGCGGCTTCCAGGTCCTCCAGCACGGCACGGCGGCGGCGATCAGAGCCGGGCAGGGCCACGATCTGACCGCCTGGAGGCGCTAAACAGCTCCCGGAAGCCCGCTGCGGGCCGCTGGTGCCGGTCAGCACCTGGACCATGGAGCGTAAACCGCAAGCAGTCCGGGTGCCTCTGGAGCATCCAGTGCAGCCAGGACTACGCCGGGGAGCAGCTGCGCAGGAATGTATGGTGTACATTTAGTGCGACGTGTTGGCGGTCCGGCCATCACTTGGAGATCAATCCGGGTGGCTTCCGGGTCCTCCAGCGGCATGGTGGCGGCGATACACTTGGACAAGATCAAAACGAAACAGTTTCGTTTTGATTTTTCTCCCTTCACGCCCAGGTCCGGAGGGGACTGGACTGGGGGTCGTGGCAGTCGCTCGGAGGCTCCTGGTCGACCAGGACACCGTTCATGGCTGGCAGTCCGGGTGCTATCTGGCTTCTGAAAAGGACCTTTCCCGGGCTCGCATGTCCGGAGGGACTATCCCAAGCGGTTTTGTATGGAAGAATAGGACTTCCCAGTATCCGGTCCTGTGGTTAGCTCTCAGCCGCCAATCCAACATCACATTGAATGAGTCGTGATCTGCACACCACCGTTTATCCCCTATCATTTCGGCGTATTCTTTCCCGTATACCGCAGTAATTCCGATCTTTTCAAGTAAGAAATACGACAACGGATCATCTTGAAATAGATCATCCGACATTTGTCTACGTGCCTGATCCTCTGTGAAGTCAACCGAGTAGGGGATTTGCAGCACCGTCTCCCAGAGCGTAGTAACGGCCCAATTTCTATTCCCGTTCTTGTAGCGGTGGGTCTTTTCTGTTGACGATATAACGACGTACCCGGAATGTGACTTCTTGGGACGGAGGTTTCTGTCTGCGTTGGCCCGCTCTTTTGAGATCCGCAGGAGATTTTCATTTAACTCCTGCTGGTAGATCCGCGCCTTCCGTTCATCGGTGAGCGCCTGCTCCATAGCTGACACTTTCTGCTGGGCCGCATTTTCGGAGGCGCGTATCCTGGATAGTGCCGCTGACCGTTCTTTTGCAATAGCCTGATCCGCCTGATATTTCATATTGAGGCCTGCCTGTTCCGCCTGGGCTATCTTCTGAAGTAGATCAGTGTACTCCTTGTGGTCGCATGTCTCGTCTACAGTGAATGACCAAAACACAGGTGGAAGCACTACAGGCATTTCGATAATATTGCTCACAAATTTATCCGTTCCTTTCTAATGCTGCTTTGGCAGCTATGTTTTTTGCAAGCTCCGCTTCGGCCTTCTTAAGGGCAATGCACAATCGGTCTACCGTAGGATCTTCGACCACAACACTCCAGTGAGGTTCCCTACAGATACGGGTCATGCCCTCTTCCCTATATTGGCAACCAAAATGTTCTCGTTCTCCTATGTCAATAAACCAGACAACCCTTGTCAACGCCAATCTGAAATTGTAAGAAAACGCCGAAGAAATTTTGTAGTTTTTC
>CAMWLG010000107.1 GCA_947175035.1 uncultured Lachnospiraceae bacterium
TGGATAATGTGCATAACTTGGTGTATAAGTGCCTTTTATCCTATTTTAGGGACTTCAAAATGTGGATAAGTTTCAATCCGCATTCGTTTTCCACGTTTTTAAATACAGGTGTGTTTAAATTTTTTGTGCAGTTTGGCTAAGGAAATAAATTTCAAGATATTTTTTCTATTTCTAATATTTTGACAATATATCCTATTCAGCATAAAACATCCCCCCATTAATTCCATTTGCGGCCCTGTACACTAAAAGAGGCAGATTCTCATCTGCCCCTTCCGTTCCTATCTATTCTCTTTTCCGATCCATTGCCTGCATCGCCAGCCTTAGAAGATTCTTCTGATTGCCAAAATCCTCTTATAATCCGCACGGGACACAATAATACCTGTCTTCTTGGTGGATGCGTGAACAATCTGTCCATCTCCAATATACAAGCCCACATGACCTGAGTAGCAGATAATATCTCCGGGCTGTGCGTTATCCAATCCACCCTCGACTCCGGCTCCCTGACTACGATCAGAAGAGGAAGAATGGGGCAGGCTCACTCCAAAGTTTGCATATACACTCATGACAAAACCGGAGCAGTCCGTACCGTTGGTAAGACTGGAACCACCATATACATAAGGATTTCCGACAAATTGCAGTGCGTACTCTGCAACTGCCGCACCCATCTCGCTGCTGTTCTCGTTGGTGACCACCACCGGAGCAGGTGCCGTCGTCTGTGTCGTGGCGGGCGCTGACTGTGCCTGAGCCTTGGCAGCCGCTTCTCTGGCTTTCCTGCGCTCCTCAGCTTCCTTCGCAAGACGAGCTTCCTCTTCTTCCTTAGACTCCGCCTCCACGAACTCCGTGTGCAGGGTTACATAATCCTTTGACACCCAGCCGAGACCTTCTTCGATATCAACCTGTACCCAACCCTCTGTCTCGTCCTGAACGACCAATTCCTCCTCAATGGGAACGAGACCCAAAATGGGAGCATCAAGGCTGGGCTCCTTGCGAACATTCAAAGTCACGGTGGTGACTGTCGCAAAACGTGTGCCCACTTTCTTGGCAAGCTCCACCGCGTCCTCACCGGTGACACAATACTCGGCTTTCACATAGCCTCCGTCCACAGAACCGGACTTAATCTTGTACCAGCCGTTCTCCTCCTCCAAAAGCGTTCCGACAGAGTCATCATAAAGCTTACCGATAATCTCTCCCTCCTCGCTGGGGATGCTTCTGACATTCACATAATTATTCACCTGGGCTATCACCAGATTGCGGAACAAATCTTCCTCGGTCTCCTCCTTGACTTCCTTAACCTCTGTCTTGGCAGCCGTGGAATTCATCTTTGCAGAACTCACATTGAAATTCGTGCTCTTAATACCTGTTATATTTTCAAGGGCGATTGCGTTATTCGCAAGGCTAAGCCCCACGCCACCGCTGGGCATTCCTGAAGCAGAAGAAGCCGCCTCCGCTGTCATGGGCATTCCGGAGAATGCCATTGCCGCCGCCAACGCACATGCAGTTATCCTAAAAGACCTGCTTACCATATTCTCCTCCCGTAATCTCTACCTTAGTATTTATGAATATTTTTATCGATTTGTTACAAAATTATTACGTACAGTTACAAATATAACATGAACCCCTCTATTTGTCAACTCCCCCCGGCAATGAGATAATACACAATTTTTTCTTGATTTTACAGACTTTTTAGGCATTTCCACCAAAAAAGGCGGCCCAAAAGCCACCCTTGTTTCTTTATAAAAACTTTGTAATATTTTTATTACTATTTAAAATTTCTTAAGAAATCCGCCACAGACACCGCGGCATTCGCACCGTCCGCCACCGCGGTCACAATCTGACGCAATGGTTTCTTGCGGATATCCCCCGCCACATAAATCCCCGCCAGGCTGCTGGCGCAATCCTCGCCCGCCAACACATAGCCCGACTCGTCACAATCCACCAGCGTCTCTACAAGCTCGCTGCAGGGATGGATGCCCACGGCGATAAAGACGCCGTTCACGGCAAGCTCCCTCACCTCGCCGGACTTCACGTCTCTTACCAATAATTTCTCCACACAGTCCTCCCCGCAGATCTCCTGCACAGTATGGCTGTAGAGAAATTCCACATTCGCCAGCCCCCTCAATTCCTCCTGCAGCACCTTTGCACCTCTCAGTTCATCCCTCCTGTGGATCAGATACACCTTCTCACAAGTGCGCGCCAGATAGATAGCGTCCTCCAACGCCACATCCCCGCCGCCCACTACGGCCACCGTCTTACCTTTAAAAAAAGCGCCGTCACAGGTCGCACAATAGGACACACCCATGCCTGAGAGTTCTTCCTCCCCGGGCACCCCAAGCTGCGCATGTCTCGCGCCGGATGCCAAAATCACGGCTCTCGCCTCATAGTCCTCCTTGCGGGTACGCACGGTCTTGGAATCCCCATTGTCAACAATCTCCTTCACCCGTGCCTCCACAAACTCCACTCCCAGCTTGTCCGCATGGGCCCTAAAGGCCTGTCCCATATCAAAACCGTTCATTCCGGGCAGCCCAAGGTAATTGTCCACCTCATAGGTGTCCAAGATCTGTCCGCCGCTCATGGGATTTTGCTCCAACACCACGAGTTTCAATCCCGCGCGGATTCCGTAGATTGCCGCCGACAACCCAGCCGGTCCCGAACCAATAATAATTAAATCGTACATTGAATCTCTCCTTAATGTGTCACCTTCACTGTTATTTTTCACACGGTAGCCAACACGTGACGCTTCATGCAGATAATCGTTTCTCACACGGCCCTTATAGAAACGATATCCACCTGAAGCTGGTGACTGGCCAAGGTGTGAAAGGTAACCATTTACTACAATATTAATAAGATTGTAACAGTTTTATAGTAGAAAAGCAAGAAAGGGCATGCTATACTATAACTAATTGTTATAGTTCAGCCTTGCAATAGCAATTGGGTTTAGTATGCTTTACTAATTGATATTGCTTTACCACGCTCAGCTGACGGATGGGTATTGTTCCTATGAAGGCCTTTGAAAAACGTCGGCGCTTAGCGAGATTTTTCGAGCTTAGCATCCGTTACGTTTTTCACAGAGCGGGAGCGTGCCTGAATAGGAATAATACCCATCCATCAGCGTGACTTGATGCAAGGCTGAACTGTAAGAACTAATTCCGTCTGGAGGAGGAATCCCATGAACACAAAAACTGCCCTCATAACCGGAGCGTCCCGCGGAATCGGGGCAGCTATCGCCCGAACCTTCGCCCAAAACGGCTATCGGCTCGTCCTGACCTGTGACAAAAGCATGGACGCACTGGAAGCATTGTCACTGCAGCTTACAAAGGAATATCAAATCAGCTGCACGCCGCTTATGGCCGATATGAGCAACGAGAAAGACGTCACCCGGATTTTTAATGAGATCAAACGATTAGACGTGCTGGTGAACAATGCCGGAATCTCCCATGTGGGACTCTTATCCGATATGACATCGGAGGAATGGCATCGGGTGATGGGTGTGAATCTGGACAGCTGCTTCTACACTGCCCGTGCCGCAATCCCTGTCATGCTGAAGGAACATGCCGGCCACATTATCAATATCTCCTCCGTCTGGGGTAGTGCGGGCGCCTCCATGGAGGTGGCATACTCCGCCTCAAAAGGCGGCATGAACGCCTTTACCAAAGCCTTGGCAAAGGAGCTTGCCCCCAGCGGCATTCAAGTCAACGCCATCGCCTGCGGGCTCATTGACACTCCCATGAATTCTTGTTTCTCCCAAGAGGATATGGATGCCTTAAAAAATGAAATACCTGCCGACAGGCTGGGGCGTCCCGAGGAGGTAGCGCAACTGGCGCTACAGCTCGTTCAGGGCCCCGCCTATCTGACAGGACAAATCATCACTATCGACGGCGGCTGGATTTGAGCGCCAGTCAATAATTCATGAAAAAGTATCTCTGTCCAGACCGTCCAACACCCTGTCCCTCTGGCACAAAGGCACATCCTCCAGAATCTTCTCCGCTTCCGCTTCCGACTTGGCATCCTTATACTCCAAAATCAGATGCTCCATCTCTGACTCCGTGACAGCGCTGGTCTCTCTGTTGTTCCACATCCCGGGAGCCACATAGGGCACCTGTCCTGACGCTGACAAAGGCGGCGCGGCACCGAGCCCTGCAGACAGATTGATTGATTGAAAACCTTCTATGGGTAAACCGTTTACATCCACTGTGCTAATCTCCTTCCTGTTTCATTCGAGATTAGCATTCACATATTTTTTAAAAATATTCGCAGCCGCTCTTTCCTATTCTTATTGCGCCAAAAAACGCTCCGCCGCATCCAGACTCCCATAACCATATAAATGCACACTGTTGGTCATGATAGCAAAAGTAAGATTCTCTCCTGCCTGCGCGTACTCCACCACGTATCTGCCGTAAAGCTCCAACATCTTGTCGGAATAGGTGCTGATCTCTCCGCGCAGATAGGTCTCATAGGAAGTATTGGCGATATTGTCCTCACTGGTGCGGACGCTGCGCGCATTGTCCGCAAGCACAGGATACTGACTCGCAAACTCCTCCATCCATGCCACCTGCATCTTCACGATTTCTTCTATAATTTGTTTTTTCTCCGGCGTAAGCTCAGGGAAACGGTCTTTCATAACTTCATATTCTTCGGGAGCAGTGCTCTCCATCATCCTGCCATATTTTTCCTCAATCAGATTATGTCCCAGCTGATACTCCCGAAGGAAATCATATAAATATTGTATCAACATCTCGCGATCCCATGTAAGGTACTGGCTTTTTCGCATAATGGAAAAGGTATCCCAATCATTTTGACAGCTGGCTCGCCCGCCCACGTTCTTCACTTTGTCAAATGCGGTAAATTCTGCCTCCGCAATCCAATTCACAAGCTGTGCGTTCGTGCGGGCGGCATAAGCGGCCTTCTGGGACAATTCCTCGCTGTGGGCATCCAGATAAGTATCCGAATCACTGATGTAACCCGCCTGGTAAAGTTCTCTCATAAGCAGCTCTGCAATCTGTTCAACCGCCTCTTCCACGCCTGCTCCACGAGCCTGCTGCAGTTGTTTCAGAAGTGTCGCCAAAGTCTTTCCCTGTTCGGAAGACTGTACACTTCTGAAAAGCCATTTATCATGGGGCGGATACCTGTTATCGATATAGTGCTGCAGCTTCATAGCTTCCCGCATGGCATCTGCCAGCATCACCTGAGCCGTCACAGCATCTCCCCGTTCCAGCATTCTCCGGTAATTATATTGTCCTGCCTGGGAGAAACGGGCAGCGCTGTCCGCCATTCTCAAATAGCGAACCCCTTCCGGATAACCCCGCAGGAATTTAGCCCTCTCCGCAGTAAAAATCCCGTCATCATCACGGAATATCTCACCATTCGCCACATTGGCAAGAGCATAATCCGGCGTCTCCCGCCAATCCACCTGCTCATAAGAGGCAGCCCCCAGCATCCGGTCAAAGAAGCCCTCCACAGTGAACACTCCCCTGCGCCCTCTCTCCTGTAGCCCTGGAACCCTCCTGTAACCTTGAAATTCTTGTGGCAGCTCCATGTACGCCTGTGTCAAAGCCTCTCCAATTTCGTCAAAGGTCTCCTTTGTCACCCACATACAGAATTCCGGTCCCCAGTCATGGTCTCTGGAACGGGCATCATCATAACCAAAACAGTCTGACCCCTTGCCCACAAGTCCCACCGCGATTCGATCTTCATACTCAGGAAACTTCTCTGCAATCATGGGTCTGCCGCACTCCTCGTAGAAGGCCCTGCACAGCGCCATGCCTGTCAAACCATCCGATTGCTCGAGAGCAGAATTTTGCTCTTGGGCAGGATTCTGTTCCTGAGCAGAATTTTGTTCTTGGGCAGAAATCTGCTCTTGGACCGTCCCTTCCCCGCTGCAGGCTGCCCTGCATGCCTCCACATTCTCTTGCAAGCGATAATATGAACCATTCTTTCCCAAGGTATTCTCGATAATTTTCATAGCCTGCTCAAATAAATCCCGGGCCTGCTCATATTCTTTCTTCTGAAAATAATAAGTTCCCAACGCTGAGAGCGCGGCGCCATAATGGGAATCCTCCAAACCGTATTCCTTGAACTCACGAATCGCCTGTTCCGCATATGCCCGTGCGCTCTCCTCCTCGCCAATCTGCAGACAGCTTGCCGCCAGATTCGCATGGGTTACCGCCACCTCAAAATCCACCCCGCTTTTCTGCTCCACAATATGAAGCGCCCTGAGCAGACATTGCTTCGCCTCCATAAACCTGCCCATCTCCTGATACAGAAGACTTAAATTATTCTCCAGACTCGCCACCAACATATCGTCCGGCGCAGTCACTTGCGGCAGAAGCTCCCGAACCTTCAAATACAATTCCAAGGAATCTTCCAGCCTGCCTCCCGCCCGATAAGCATTTGCCACATTGATCAACGTGGTGGCATAGGGAACCGTCCCCTGTAGCTGCATCTGCTCCGCCAGTGCAATACACTGTCCGGCAATCGCAAAAGAATTCTCAGCCTGACCGCTCTCCCTATAATACCCCAAAAGCTCATTCAAGAGCTGTAACAGGCCCTCGTCGTCCTTCTCCGACACTGCCTCCATAATGGCATCCTGCATCAGCTTCTCGGCCTCCGGTCCCTGACCGCTGCCATAATACTCATCCACCTTCTTCAAAATAGTCTCCACATCCATCCTATCCTGCATAACCCCACCCTCTCATCTGTATCATAATTGTTCACACTATGGTAACAGTTCAGCCCTCATATTCATAAAAGCGTCTGCTACGCAGCCGTCGCCGCTTTGCGGCTCACCTTTTATTTCATTTGAGGG
>CAMWLG010000108.1 GCA_947175035.1 uncultured Lachnospiraceae bacterium
AAGGCCGTGTGTCCCTATGACGCAATCTGTCATAAAGAACGTCCCTGCAAGCATGCCTGCGGCATCGGGGCCATCAAGTCCGATAAAGCGGGACGGGCTGTTATCGACAATGATCTGTGCGTGTCCTGCGGCATGTGCATGGTGAGCTGTCCATTCGGAGCCATTGCTGACAAATCTCAGATTTTTCAGTTGATTCGGGCCATGCAGTCGGGTAGAAAGATCATCGCTCAGGTTGCGCCCGCCTTTGCGGGGCAGTTCGGGCCAAAAGTGACGCCGGATATGTTTAAGTCTGCTCTGAAAGAATTGGGGTTTGCGGATGTGTACGAGACGGCTCTAGGGGCTGATTTGGGATGTATGGCGGAGGCGGAGCATTATGTGAAGGAGGTCGCAAGCGGCAATCAGGCCTTTGCGCTGACTTCCTGCTGTCCGTCATGGTCTGTGATGGCAAAGAATCTGTTTCCGGAGACCATCGACAAGATTAGCAATGAGCTGACTCCCATGGTAGCTACGGCTAGAATCATCAAGAAGGAACACCCGGACGCTTCGGTGGTGTTCATCGGACCCTGTGCATCCAAGAAACTGGAAGCCAGCCGCAGAACCGTGCGCTCGGATGTGGATTTTGTCATCACATTTGAGGAACTTACGGGTATGTTTGAGGCGAAAGGGATTTTGCTGGAGGAGATTCAGGCTATGGACGCCATGACGGATGCCACCGGGGCGGGACGCGGCTATGGCGTGGCCGGAGGCGTGGCCTCCGCCATCGAGGACTGTATCAACACCTACTATCCGGGAACAGAGGTACATATTGAGCATGCGGAGAGTCTTGCGGAGTGCAGGAAGATCCTGCTTCTGGCGAAGGCCGGCAAAATGAATGGCTGCCTGATAGAAGGCATGGCGTGCCCGGGCGGCTGCGTGGCCGGTGCAGGCACCAATATCGCCATTGCCCAGGCCGCAAAGGAAGTGGCGAAGTTTAAGAATTCCGCGGAGCGCAAGGTGCCGGAGGAAAATTAGAATCTTGTATTCCGAAAAAGTGTGCAAATTCACATGTAATCGTAATGGGGGATTGAAATGGAGATTAAAAGGTATCGTTTGAGAGCAAATGACTCATAAAATTTTTCATGGATGTAATCTCTAATGCCAACATGGGACTCTCCATCTTGTATATCATGGTATTTTCTATGCTTTCTATAGCGAGAAACAGGATAAAAACGTTGAATTTTATAAACCGAAAGTTATAACATATATTCAATCCAATCTAGCGCAACTTGGTTGACTTGCTTTTGAGCCTGTAACATACGGCTTTCTTCACGACTTTCCCAGCAGGAAAGCAATTCATCCAACAGCGCCAGCCTTTTCCTGAAGCAAAGGCAGATATGCTCTGTTTCCTGTCCAAAGTCAGTCAGCCAATCCCTATATTTTTTCTGGGCTAATGTTAGGTAGGGAACTGCCTCCTCGTGTCGTTCCTGCCGCCACAATTCCACACCATATACCGCCGCTTCATTCGTACCGGGAAAACAAGGGACTGTAAGGGAAACAGTTTGATCCGGACGAAAAAAGTCCTGGTCATTCCTACTGTGTTCCAATAACCGGGAGATAAAGATCCCGCTCGTCATTGCCTCCATCTGCGGCAAAATGTACTGTGTGAGCACATGCAATACATCTTGCCACACAGTTTCAAAATACTCCGTTTGATAGCAGTACGACCCGCCGTCCGGCGGTATCTTGCAATGCCATTCTAAATGCGTGGAGATATGTTCCTTTGCCGTCCTCCATAGCCGCCCCTGATCGCATCGGAGCCATGCAAAGGGAGTGTGACGAGAATAGATAAAATACATGACTGCTAAATGGTATCCGGCGGTGTCCAGACGCACTTCGTCAATAAAATCCTCCCGTACCCTTATAAAGCGAGTGCTGGAATGGGGATACAGCTGAAAACCAAGAGGTTTTAACAGTTCCTTGAACCGCTTCTTGACAATTCTTATGCCGTCTTTTTTTAAGATCATTTCCTCAGCCACAAAAACATTCCTCCGCTATTTCCGCACGACCTTTGATAATTCCAGTTTATCTATATTTTTCATGTTTTGATTATATCATTCTAACCCTCTATTGTCCATTATAAAATGTGGGACGATTATAACAGTTCAGTAGGCGTAAGTGCAAGCAATTTATCAAATCACTTACGTTTGTTTAAGAGTCACTTGTAGAACATATACTTATACTAGCCTGTTCCAGTATGCTTGACTAACTGATATTGCTTTGCCACGATCAGCTGATGGATGGGTATAGTTCCTATGAAGGCCTTTGAACAAACGTAAGCGATTTGATAAATCGCATGCACTTGCGCACCGTACTCTGGTGCGCTATGTGTCCGCTACGTTTTTCACAGAGCGAAAGCGTGCCTGAATAGGAATTATACCCATCCGTCAGCGTGACTTGCTGCAAGTCCGAATATTTGCAACAAATATCTCCTTTACACCTGCAATAATGTATGCTATCATATGTGGTATAAAAAACTACATCGAAGGGTTTGGAAAAATATGAAATATAAAATTGTGATAGATAGCTGCGGTGAACTTCCCAAGGAATATCAAAATGACGAGCGGTTTGAGTCCGTGCCGCTGGGATTGGAGGTAGGGGACTATTGTATCTTGGATGATGAGGAATTTGATCAGGCGGAATTCTTACAAAAAGTGGCAGAGTATCCCAAGTGCCCCAAATCATCCTGCCCCTCGCCGGAGCGGTATATGGAGGCTTATGCCGGGGAGGCGGAGCATGTTTATGTGGTGACGCTCTCGGCACAATTGAGCGGAAGCCACAATAGCGCGTGTCTTGCGAAAAATCTCTATATCGAAAAATATGGAGAAAAAAAGATTCACGTAATAGATTCCCAGTCCGCAAGCGGCGGGGAAACTCAAATCGCCCTGAAGCTCGTGGAGCTTGAGGAGCAGGGGCTTTCTTTTGAGGAGATTGTGGAACAAATCGAAACTTTCAGAGACACTAGAAATACTTATTTCGTGTTGGATAATTTGGAAACTTTGCGCAAGAACGGAAGATTATCCAGAGTGAAAGCGATGGTTGCCTCTACTTTGAGCATCAAGCCAATCATGGCAGGGGACAAAGGAAGTATCGTGCAGAGGGGACAGAGCGTCGGCATCAAGAAAGCTTTGGGCAAGATGGCGGAGCTTGTGGTGGTGGAGACCTCCGATATCTCGGAGCGCAGACTGATCATCACCCATTGTAACGCGCTGGAACGGGCGGAACTTGTGCGGGACATGATCGCTGAAAAGTCGGGCTTTCGTGAGTGCATCATCATGGATACCCGCGGAATCAGCAGTATGTATGCCAACGACGGTGGTGTGATCGTTTCGATTTAGCTTAAAGATAACGATAAAGATAAATCCAAAGTCCTGCCGCTATCTGTAAGATGAGAATCCCGGGCAAGCCATATTTGAAGTACCAATGTTTTGTTTTGTGCCGGAATAAATGCATACCCAAGATGCCGCCGAAACTGCCCCCCAGTATTGCCGAGAGGAACAGCGTTTTCTCAGAGATGCGCCAGAGGTGCCTTTTCGCGCGGTGTTTGTCGATTCCCATGAGACAGAAAGAGGCAATATTAATCGCAATCAGATAAATTGGGAACAAGAATTTCATAAAATTCCTCATTTCTCATTAATATTAAATCAAAAAACAACGGGTTCCGGACTTAGAACCCGTTGTTGCTGTCAAAACTTTCTTTTAGAAGATATCCTCTCCCTGTTCCTGCATCTTCATAGCCCTTACCTTGCAGGAGAGACCAAACAGATTAATGAAGCCCTCTGCGTCATGGTGGTCATAGAGATCGCCTGTGGTGAAGGAGGCAATGCTCTCGTTGTAGAGAGAGTAGGGGGAAGTGGTGCCGGCCTTGATGATGTTGCCCTTGTAGAGCTTGAATTTCACTTCTCCGGTCACAAACTTCTGGGTCTCCTCAATGAATGCCTGCTCCGCCTGGCGAAGGGGAGTGAACCATTTGCCCTCATATACCAGGCTGGCAAAACGGCTGCCCATCTCCTTTTTCATCGCATAGGTGTCGCGATCCAGAATCAATTCCTCAAGCTGCTGGTGTGCTTCCATAAGAATAGTGCCCCCGGGGGTCTCATACACGCCGCGGGATTTCATGCCCACCACGCGGTTCTCCACGATATCGATGATGCCGATACCATGCTTGCCGCCCAACTCGTTAAGTGTGCTGATAATCTCAGAAACTTTCATTTTCTTGCCGTTTACGGAGGTGGGAACACCCTTTTCAAAGGTCATGGTCACGTATTCGCCCTCGTCCGGAGCCTTCTCGGGAGTGACGCCCAGCACCAGAAGATGCTCAAAATTCGGCTCGTTTGCAGGATCCTCCAGCTCCAACCCTTCATGGCTGATATGCCAGATATTGCGGTCGCGGCTGTAAGAGGAATCCGCGGAGAAGGGAAGATGGATACCGTGCTGCTTGCAGTACTCAATCTCGGACTCGCGGGAATCCATAGTCCATTTGTCATTTCTCCATGCGGCAATAATCTTGATATCGGGAGCCAGAGCCTTGATGCCCAGCTCAAAGCGAATCTGGTCATTGCCCTTGCCTGTTGCACCATGACAGATGGCGGTAGCACCTTCTTTTCTTGCAATCTCAACCAGCCTCTTGGCGATCAGGGGACGCGCCATGGAGGTGCCCAGCAGATATTTATTCTCGTAGACAGCGCCGGCCTGCACACAGGGAACCACATATTCATCACAGAACTCGTCAATCACGTTCTCTATGTAAAGCTTGGATGCGCCGCAGGACTTTGCCCTTTCCTCCAGACCGTCCAGCTCCTCTGCCTGTCCGCAGTCCACACAGACACAGATCACTTCATAGTCAAAATTCTCCTTTAACCAAGGGATGATGGCGGTGGTGTCAAGCCCGCCGGAGTACGCCAAAACAACTTTTTCTTTCATAGTAAATGCCTCCATAAATTAATATTGAAAATACTTGAACTGGAATGAATCGTTCACAATCTGAATCCTACTATACAACAATCCCTATGGAAAAGCAAGCATTATTATACACTTCATTCAAAAAATATTCATTTATAATGCATAAAAATGAATAATAATAAAAATTTATGCATAAAAACAAAAAAGTAGTGGACATTTATGCAAAAAGTGGTATGATGTTACTATTACCGATTACATGTGTTTGCAGGAGGGGATTAAGATGGTCAGGGTTGGAATCATTGGCGCGACCGGTTATGCGGGCGGCGAGCTGGTGCGTATATTAATGAATCATAAGGATGCCGAGATCAAATGGTACGGTTCTCGGAGCTACATAGACAAGCGGTACTATGAGGTTTATCAGAATATGTTTCAAATTGTGGAGGATGTGTGCAAGGATGACAATTTGGAGGAGCTTGCGGATCAGGTGGACGTGATTTTTACCGCGACTCCCCAGGGATTTCTGGCGGGGATTCTCACGGAGGAGATTTTGCAGAAGGTCAAGATCGTGGATTTGTCTGCGGATTATCGCATCAAGGATGTGGCTGTCTATGAGAAATGGTACGGCATTGAGCACAAATCCCCAGGGTTTATCCAGGAGGCGGTGTATGGACTTTGCGAGATCAACCGCGGTCAGATCACAGACAAGACCCGTCTGGTGGCAAATCCCGGCTGTTACACCACCTGCTCTATCCTCACTGCATATCCTATGGTGAAGGAGGGGCTGATTGATGTGGACACCCTGATCGTGGATGCCAAATCAGGTACCTCGGGGGCTGGCAGGGGGGCAAAGCTGCCCAATCTGTTCTGCGAGGTCAATGAAAATATGAAGGCATACGGCGTGACGAGCCACAGGCATACCCCTGAGATTGAGGAACAGTTAGGCTATGCGGGGAATTGTCAGGTGACAATCAATTTTACCCCGCATCTGGTGCCCATGAACCGGGGGATTCTTGCCACAGAGTACGCAAAGCTGAAGAGAAAGCCCGATGGAAGCCTGCCGACTTACGAGGAGGTTAAGGCAGCCTACGACAAATATTATGCGGGAGAGAAGTTTGTGCGAGTGCTTGACCGTGGTGTGTGCCCTGAGACCAAATGGGTGGAGTGCAGCAACTATGTGGATGTCAATTTTGTGATTGACGAGCGGACGGGGCGCATTATCATGATGGGAGCGATAGATAATCTGGTGAAGGGTGCAGCAGGGCAGGCGGTGCAGAATATGAACCTGTTGTTTGGACTGCCGGAGAGCGAGGGCCTGGAGATGGTGCCCTGCTTCCCTTAAATAGTTATGTAATCTATATGAATTATTATGAAAACTTAGGATTAATGTGTGAGGAACGATATGAACAGTGCAGAGAAGACATTTACCATACGAACCATGACAAAGGAAGATTATGACGGGCTGCGGGCGCTCTGGATGACCATTAAGGGCTTTGGCATCCGCAGTATCGA
>CAMWLG010000109.1 GCA_947175035.1 uncultured Lachnospiraceae bacterium
TTGAAGAACATATTTTCCCTTCTTCTAGAATGTCCTTGACAAGGGGTACACTTCACAAGCAGGCAGGGAAGAAGAAAGGAAAGAAGGGATTAGGATTTTTATTTTAGACAATATAGAGGAGGGCAAGTCGGAGAAAACAATCATTGAAAAACTTTGTAGAAGGTTTTTGTTGGACGCAGGAGCCGCCCGGACATACTATAACACATACAGTGCAAACGCATAGGGTGACGAAGGGGCGCACCGTTTTAAGCGGCGCGCCCCTTCTGTTTTATATCCTGCTATTCTTTTAATTCTCTTGATGCTTCGTTCAGTGATTCATTTCCGAACCCGTCCCTGAACCGATCACAGTCCAAGTCTGCCAAAGGGCAGCTTAAGAATGTCATCCCAGAAACTGGCGACAGTCACATTCTTTAAGTTATACGCCACAACATTGAAGGTTGCGGTCTTGCTGCCATAATTGTCGCCGTCACCGGTCACGATCACTGTTGCCTTGCCCTTCGCGATGTTGTTCACAACCACGATATCAAAGTTAGAAGTAGCAGTGCCATTGGAATCTACCCAACTGCCGGTGGCAGCATCATATTTCAGGGTGGTAACCGCAGTAGTGCCTACCTTGATCTCCATGCTGTAAGGATATACTGCCTCGCCGGTGTACTCCACCTTGCTCTGCTTCTTCGCAGGCGAACCATTATCTTTGAACGTGATCTTCGCCCTGGAGATATCCGTCGTGCCTTTCACTACGTTAAAGCTGGTCATTACCGTGCCAGTGTAGTTCTTCTTACCGGTGATCTCCACGTAAACAGTCTTGGAGATATCCGTTGCGCCAAGTTCCACTTTGTCCTTGCCCTTCATCTCGGTCTGCTTATCTTCATCCAGATAATACTTCACCGTGTAATCAGAAGTCTTCAGTGCGACACCGTTCACCAGTACGTAAGGCGCCGACTTGATAATGGCCGCATTCTTGCCGTATGCCTTGTCTGCGGACTTGAGATACAGGCCTTCCTTATCGCTCGGGTCATTCGTCTGAGCCATTGCTGCCAGATCCGCCGCGGTGATCTTAAAGTTGTAGCTCTTCGTAACAGTCTTGCTTCCCTTGTAGTTGCCAAGGAAGGTTACGGTGTACTTACCGGTGCCGACTTTCTTGTTGCCGCTGTAGGTTACCTTGTAGTCCTTGCCCAGTTCAAGTTCCGTGTCCTGCAAACCGGCATCCGTCACAGTGATCGCATCGCTGAAGGTCACGCCTGCGCTGTTGAACTCACAGGTTACAACGCCGTCTACCTTCAGGCTATCATCCACTTTCACGTCAGAATCAGGTATTGTAACCTTTCTCGGGTTGATCTTGAAGCTTGTGGTCTTGCTTCCTGCATAGATTCCCACGCCGATTACGGTAAATTTCTGGGTTCCCGCAGAGGTCAAATCGCCGTTAGGCACCACAATGTAGTCATCCTTTTCAAGCTTCTGTGATCCTGCCTTTACTTCCTCAATAGGTATCTCTTTCTCTGTACCGTCATAGGCGTAGTTCTTCACTTTGTTCTTATCAACCTTGACGGTGGTAATCTTCTTTAACTCATTTTTTGCTTTTACGTCAAGTGAAAGTGTCAGCTTTCCGGTGTAGTTGTTCACACCTTCAATGGTGATCTCTGTATCACTCTTCGTAACCCTATCCTTGCTCAGCGTAAAGTCTTTCTTGGGACCGACTTTCAGTACCACGCCCTTATAAACCAGTATCGGGCTCAGCTTCACGTCCGCAGCCACAACCAGAGTATTTGCGGCCTCCTTTGACAGTCCGCCGATGAACACATCATCATCCGTCAGGTCTTTCGGCTGGATGGTGAAGGTTTGCTTCGTCTGGCCGGTGAATTTGCCCTTACCGGTAATGGTGATGGTAGGAGCTTTGTTACCGGAATCCCTCTTGGCTGCCTTCACGTTGTTGCTGTACTTCACGGTGTAGTCCGTGCCTTCCTTCAGCAGTTCATCGCCGTTGTATACCGCGATCTTAGGTTTGATAGCGCTTCCCGTGTACGTGTATTCCCCATCGTCCAGTAGTTCTACATATAGACCTTCTTTTGCCGTTAGTTGCCCCTTGTCATTGATGGTTATCCTCTTGGTGGTAACCTTATCCTGCTGACCCTTACGCTCCAAAGCCACGGTAATCTCGTATGTGCCGGAACCGGGTATGGAGAACTCAAATTGATGCTTGTCTTGTTTCTTCGTAGAGGACTGACTCTGAGGTGCCGCACTCTCGTCATTCGTCTTCTTTACAGTCACTCTCACACGCTGACCGCCCTCGTCGCCAACATTTGCAGTTACTTTTACAATCAGCTTATCGCTGCCGTCGCCACTTACATAAGAAGTCTCATCGATTACAGGCTTTGCAACCTTATCCCAGCCGTCGAAGGAAGTATTTTCAACGGGCTCTTCAATTGTAGTGTCATCAGGCAGTTTGATGGTCATATCCTTGCCTTTGAACGGTGCCCACTTGCCAAAGAAGGTTTCCACGCAAATGGTGCTGTTGTCATCCAATATAGGATCTTCTGTAAGCACCTGAGACCATTTTGCTCTCTTTGCACTGTTATCCGTGTTAGCTGTTTTCTCGTAGGTCTTGTACTCATATACATTATTTGATGTTCCACTCAGGGAATCGTTCCAACCTATAGGTGCAATCAAAGATGTTCCATCGTTT
Organism: uncultured Lachnospiraceae bacterium; assembly: GCA_947175035.1. Classification (GTDB taxonomy): domain Bacteria; phylum Bacillota; class Clostridia; order Lachnospirales; family Lachnospiraceae; genus Acetatifactor. The sequence goes on from CAMWLG010000109.1 coordinate 2,684, forward strand.
GCAGTACCTATAATTGTATAGTAGAACACAACTTCACTGGTATCTTTCTGCCAAGGTCTGCCGAAATAACCAGGCTTGGAAACCTCTGTGGAAGCGGTGTCTACACCGGGTGTGGTGGAGGTTACGTTACAGTTGTACATCAGATAACCTCTGCCAGATTTCTGCTGAGCAGCCGTGATGTAACCCACATCAGTGTTGGTTTCCATAGTGTTGAACACCAGATCACACTTCGCAAACACTGCGGTCATACCGCCGAAGATATAATCTGTGCCACCGTAAATGGAGCAGCCATAGAATGCCGCCGTCACGTCAGTGCCACCATACAGGGTATCCTGACGACCTACAAATTTACAGTTGTCGAAAGAGATCTCTTTCTTGTTGTTGTAGATTGCAAGAGCTGCCGCGCGCTCCACATATGCCTTTTCCTGAACCTTGGTGTTGCCTGCCTCCATCTTGGATCTTGCAACACTACCTTCTTTGGCACTGCTCTGCTTCACAATCACATCTGCAGCTGCTTTCTTGGACATATACTGGTTGAAGGAGTTCTCGAAGATAATTCCCTCTGCCTGGAAACCGTCTGCATTAATCACAACGGTTGCATTCCAGTAGCTTCCATTGGTAGTACCAGAACCAGGGTTCTTAAAGCTTGCATAGCCGTTCTCCTTGTTGACTGCGAGAAGCTCCTCGTCATACTTGCAGTCGCTACCCATACTGTAATAAGTATATCCGTGACCATAGTACCATGTCACACGAACCGCGTTCTCATCAATGTCAACACCTTTGTTCTTCAGAGCGATACTGGGTGTTGCGCTGGCGTTCTTCAGTGTCACGTTCGGCACATCCACAACCAGCATCTCCTCGTAATCACCAGGTGCAATGGAAATCGTTACGCGCTGATCATCTGTACGTGTCATACGGCGCACGGCATCCAACGCATCATTGATGGTCCGATACTCACCTGTCGCACCAACGGTGATTGTTTCCTTATAAGGAACAGGCTGTGCAGGAGTATTGGCAATCATTACGATGGTCTTATCCACTGCCTCTCCTTTTACCTTGACATCGGAGGTCACCTTCTGGGTATAGCCTTCCAGCTCCGCCTTTACCTTGTACTGTCCGTCTCTCAATTTGGTGTTCTGTGTGCCGGTGAAGCTGTATTCGTAGCCATCCGGCTCAAAGTTCTCATCAAGAAGGGAGAAAGTCAAAGCAACATTTGCTGCCTCTTCCGCCGTGGGGCCTTCCAGTTTTACATTGATGGCATATACGGGTTTCGCCTTAAATATAATATCCTTTGTACCCGCTGCACTTGCCTTGATCGTGGTAGTTTCCAGAGTATAGTCATTTACACCGGATTCTTTGATGGTATACTCAACGTCCTTCTCGAACTTACCGGTATAAGTAACATTCTCCGCATCAATTGTAATCTTAGGAACATAAATCTTCTCATCGTTCTTAAATGTCAGTGTCAATTTTTTAGCAGCTGCGGGAGTCAGGTCTGCAAGAGAACCTGTCACCACAACCAAATCTACTGCGATACACTCCACATTAAAGGTAGTGTCGCCTGCCTCATTAGGCAGATTGAGCGTATTCTTTGCTCCAACGATGACACCCTCCAAATTTTCCAGGCTGACATCATATCCGTACTGCTCAAACAAGGATACCGTATAAGTCAAAGTATTGTTTGTATTGGTTACAGTTGCTTCTGTCTGCTGTCCAGTGGTCTGGTTGGTGAATACCAATTTGGCATCATTACTCCAAGTTGTACCCGAAGGCAAAGTTACTGTACCGCTTACAGTCACAGTATTGGGTCTCTCACGATAAATACGGGCTACCACAAGCTTCTCATTAGGTGTATATAATTTATAAGCACCGTCTTCGGAAGCAGTGAACGTGCATGTATTTGCCAGCTTTGTCCTGCTTTTCCGAGTAAATTCGTAGGTCTGTACATCTTCTCCGCTGGGAGATTCCCAAGTAATATAAGAAATATCTTCATTAGCATTACTGCCTACAACTGCAGTCACTTTGTCTCCTGCTTTGACATCCAAAGTTAACCACATTGCTCCTTTGCCGGCATTATCATACAAAATTCCTTGATAGAAGTTACCAAGTTCGTCCTTCAACTCACTCTCGGTTTCACCCTTAAGAGCGCTATTTCGTGTGCGCAGACGCCACTTCTTTTTATTGCCATTGCTTACTATGGTCAGGCCACCGCCTGCATCTATATCCTTGCCATCTGCTTCAAATGTATCATCGTCTCCTTTAAACCAAGTGTTGATATTATTTACAGTCAGCAGATTATTATAAGTAATCAGATCTGTATTCGTTAATGCTTCTGCACCAAAATCCCATACATCATAAGTATGATGTGTGGTGTCAGGTACATCCAAGGATACAGTGATAGAACTCAGTTTATCATTAACTGCCAAAATTGTGGAACCATTGATTGTGGCAACTATATCCTTATTGCTACATTCAAGCTTATAAGTAGCACCAATCTTTAATTTTACTGTCCCACCATCAGTTAAAGTACAAGTGTCTGTTGCATTCGCATCGTTGACAAGTGTCAATGTATACTCTGCGTCCGCCGGTACACCTGCCGCTTTGGAAACGGTTATGGTAGGATTTACAACTGTAGCTTCCAAAGTCACATTTACAGTCAGATCTTCTGTAGTTGTCGTAACTTTATCCAGCCCACCTGCAGTCGCCTTGATATCAGGATTGCTGGAAACAATCTCATAGACCGAGTTCACTTTTAATTCAATATCTTCTCCATCTGAAGAAGTATAAGCAGTAATGTCATGATAATCCTTCTCATCAGCAGCATTTACCAGTTTGATGGTATCGCCTGTCTGAAGAAGATGGTCGTCATCCTTTACGGTCACTGTTGCCTTAACCTCGGTCTTTTCGGGCTTGGGCTCGGTTCTCTCTACGGTGATGATGGGGATGTAGACTTTGGAGTCTTTAATGTTCAGAACCAAATCCGTCTCTTCGCCATCGTATTCATAAAACAATCCGTTTTTCTCCGGATCTTTATCGTAACATCCAGTGCCTTTTACCTCTGCCGCAGACCAGCTTTTCAATTCTGTTTCGCCGCTTGTTATCGTCAATGCACCTGCCGAATACTGACAGCCACCGATGAATACTTTGGCTTTGCCCAACACGTGTATAATAATCTGATTATCCGCTTTAAACTCAACGCCATGTTGAGCACTGTTATATTGACATTGTGTTGAGCCACCTTTTTTATAAGTAAGCTTTTTGTCCTCAGAGGTCATGGAATCTTCTATCTCGGTATTTGTTTTGGGAATAATACTACCATTCATAAAATCATAGATGGTTGTATAGGTGTACAAATCACCACCGGAACTCTCTGCAGCTGTCAAATTTACAGTTACAGTCAGTGCTTCCGTGGTTGTCTTAACGGTAGTTTTCCCGTCATCTGTGGTTGCTTTGATATCTTTATTGCTGGAAACGATATCATAGGTCGAGTTTGCTTTTAAGTCAACATCATCTCCATCAGAAGAAGTAATGTCAACCGCATCCGATTTGTTAGCGGAATTTACCAGTTTGATGGTATCGCCCGTCTTAAGCAGATGGTTGGCATCTTTTACGGTAACCGTGGCCTTAACCCCGGTCTTATCATCATCGGGATCCTTGGGTGTCTCACCGCCACCACCAGAGACAGGCTTGGTTTCGGTAATGGCAATGTCTATGAATTTTGTTTCTC
>CAMWLG010000110.1 GCA_947175035.1 uncultured Lachnospiraceae bacterium
GTTGATGGCAGTGCAATCTTTAACACACTGAGGCAGATTTCAAGTTCGCTCGCCTCCACGCTTGCTGTGCTAATCTACACATTGATAGGCAGTAATTTGACAGCTATTCATGGTGTATATGTATATTTCGGACTTGTGACGATAGCCATAGCTGTTGCTGTAATTTTATATCTTAAGGCTGAAAGTAAAAAAACAGACAGAAAATGATACCTCGTTAATACATTTCTGATTCTAATATCTGGGAAAAGACGCTGCTGGAGGCATACCGTTCCAGCCTGTTTATGGAGTTGTTGTAGGTTCGAGCCCTACTCGGGGAGGGAAACCTTCCCTATATCGCCTATAATATTGGCTCAATAACTGCCTGAAAATATTGATCCAATTCAGCCGGTGAATGTTTCATATGCCCTTTAATCCACCACAGAACCATTTCCACAAAGCTGCCGGAAATATGATTGATTAAAAAATCCTCCGGCAGCATGGTGTTTCTGTGGCGGTTTTGGCTGACAAACCGAATCTTTACCAATTCGTTTAAACTGTCTTTGAAATATCGCAGAAAAATCTCGCTGCTTTCACATGAGAGCAGCCCGAGAATATTATGATCGTTTTCCTCTAAATGCTGCAACAGATGACAAAACACGGATTCAGGTGCGGTTGAAAACGGCCAGTGTGGGCGTTGCTATGGGAAGCATGGGCAGCGACATAGCGGTGGAAGCCGCGGATATTGCGCTGATGAGTGATGATATCTCAAAGCTTCCGTATTTGAAGAGACTTTCCAATGCCACTGTGGGAACGATCAAACTTAGTATCACTTTGTCCATGTGCATCAACTTCCTGGCTGTCACTTTGTCCGTGCTGGGCAAGCTGAATCCCACCACCGGGGCGCTGGTGCATAATGCCGGTTCCTGCTTCGTGGTTTTAATCGCTGCGCTGCTGTACGACAGAAAATTTGAATAGATATCCCTTCCATGGATGCCTCCTAAATTGACTTTGAGAAAAAAGAGGATTATACTACATATTGACGACTGTTAGGAAAGTGAGATAACACTTATGAAAAAAGGAACCATGGTTAGTGTACTTTTTGTGTTAGCTGCATTACTGTTTTCAGCATGTGGGAAAAGCGGAAATGACAATGTAACGGAGAATAGCTCGGAAGTGGAATATGCATATGTCGCAAAATATACCAAAATAGGAGGCGGGGAATGGGTCAACTTTGTGGATATTCAATTTGCGGGAGATAATTTATTCTATAAGCAGCTTTTTTTCGATGTAGTTAAACAGGAGCAAGTGCCGGTTCTGAAACAATATTCCCTGACAGAAAATAAGATTTTGCAGGAAATGGACATGAGGCACCGGCTGGAGGACGGGCAAAGCAGGTATATAGGGAATTATTATGCACAGAAAGGCGGAAGGCTGTATACTACAGAATCCATCTATTCTTCTACTTCAAGACAGGAACTTTTGTGCGCCTATGATGTGGAATGGAATCTGATCTGGGAACAGGATATCACAGACATTCTGGACAAAATAGAAAAGCGTAGCCAAGTCAACCATATAGCAGTTGATTCAAAAGGCCGGATATGTCTGGCAGTAAACGGAACGCTCTGTTTGTTTGATGCGGAAGGTTTGCATCTGGCAGATGTGATGCTGGTGGGGGATAAATCATCTATCGACAACTTGGGTGTAGATAGGGATGGCGGGGTGTATGCCTGCTACCGGGAGCAGAAGATTGGTGGTTATGGTTATTGTCTGGCGCAGGTGGATTTTGAAAAAGGGGCGCAGGGCAGCATTTATCAAAATTTTCCGAATGTTGATACCTCTGGAGCGATCTCCGCAGGTTTAGAGAACGATTTTTTGACGATTGGTACCGATTATCTGTATGGCTATGACATTGCAACGCAGAGTGCAAAGGAGCTGTTGCCATGGGCAGAATACGGTATGGATGGCGTGGATGCTGTAGGCATCGGCGAAAACGGTGAGATTTTGGCTTTCTGGTGGGCTTCTGATACAAGGGAGGGCTTTCTTGTCACCATGGAGAAGGTAGAGGCGGCCTCACTTCCGAAGAAAACACAGGTTGTCATCGGCTGCATGGGTAACGGTTATCAACAGGAGGTAGCAGCGTTTAACAGGCAGAGTGACAACTGCTATGTGACTGTAAAAAATTACGCCGTTGCGGAGGATGGTACAAGAAAGGACTCTCAGGATGTTGTGACAGAGTTTGGCATGGCGCTTGCCACAGGGATTGATTGTCCAGACATATTGGTTCTGGATGACATGGAATCAGACCGGATGGATATAGAAGCAATGGCAGAAAACGGAGCTTTTGCAGATTTGGAACCTTTTCTGGAGGAAAGCACTCTGCTACAAAGGGAGGATTATCTGGAAAATGCGCTGGATTTCTATCGATATGCAGGAGCGCTTGTGGGGATTCCAAGCGGCATCTCCATAGAGACTGTAGCGGGCAAAACCTCCGATGTGGGAGAGGAATCCGGATGGACACTTCAGGAGATGATGGCTTATGCTGCCGCACATCCTGGGAAGAAGTTTTGGTACCGTGCCACCCGGGAAAGCATTCTGAACGATTGTCTGGCATTGGGATTGGGTTCGTTTGTAGATTGGAAATCCGGACAATGCCGTTTTGCCACGGCAGATTTTAAGGAATTTCTTGCTTTCATGGGAAGGTTTCCAGAAAAGCTTGAAGATTATGGGACTGATGAACGCAGTGTGCCACGCCAAATCAAAGATGGAGATATCCTTCTGTATCCAGTGAGGATCAATAGATTTGAGGATATTCAGGAATATCCGGAAATGTTCCAGACGCCTGTGACATATATAGGTTATCCTACAGTGGAAGGCAGCGGGTGTATTGCGGACTGCTCAGGCGCGCTGGCGCTTTCAGCACAATCTGCAAACAAGGAAGCTGCATGGGAATTTATAGAATACCACTTGGAGAGACAATCCGACTGTAAGACTTTAAACGAATATGGTGAATTTTCTACCAGAAAAAGCATACTTGACCGGCAGATGGAAGAAGCTGTAACGGTATCATATTATCTGGATGATGATGGGAATCCGATTTTGGATGCAGACGGCAACCCTATTCCGCAAAGTCTTGGGGGCTATTTGTGGGATATTGGGGATGAGATTATATCTTACCACACACCTACAGAAGAGGAAGTACAGTGTGTGAGGGAATTAATCGAATCTGCAAGCAAGGTGCAGGGGACGAACAGCAAGATTACGGAGATGATCCTTGAAGAGGCACAGCCATTCTTTCAGGGACAAAAGTCTTTGGAGGAAGTAGCGGATATCATACAGAGCCGCGTGCAGCTTTATATAGATGAGAGGTAGAGAGGGTTTACCGGATATATGATTTTTCTCATTTACTTCATCACAATATTTATATATGTGCTCCACCAGTTCATCCTTAGTCTTCACGCAAAATTGATTCTACCAGTGGATGATACCGGACATGCAGTAGAAATGAGATGAAAGAAAATTGACTTTGAGAAAAAATATGATTATACTACATGTTGACGACTGTTAGGAAAGAGAGATAACACTTATGAAAAAAGGAACCATAGTTAGTGTACTTTTTGTGTTAACTGCATTACTGTTTTCAGCATGTGGGAAAAGCGGAAATGACAAGGTAACGGAGAATAGCCCGGAAGTGGAATATGCATATGTCCCGGAATATACCCAACTGGGAGGCGGGAGTTTGCTCTACTTTTCGTATATTCAATTTGCAGGAGATTCTTTATTCTATAAAGAGATTTTTTTCGATCCGGTCAATCAGCAGCAGGAGCAGATTCTGAAACAATATTCCCTGACAGAAAATAAGATTATGCGGGAAATGGATGCGAATTCCCAACCGGAGGATGGACAAAGAAGGCATATAGGGCAATATTATGCCCTGAAAGACGGAAGGCTGTATACTACAGAATCCGTCTCTTCTTCTGCTTCCAGGCGGGAATTTGTGTGCGCCTATGATGCAGAGTGGAATCGAATCTGGGAACAGGATATCACAGACATTCTGAACCAAATCGAAAGGGGCAGCTCTGCCGACCATATAGCAGTCGATTCAGAAGGCCGGATATGTCTGGCACTATCCAAAGCGCTCTGTCTGTTTGATGCGGAAGGTATGCATCTGGCAGATGTGATGATGGAGAATGAATTTATCCTCGGATTGAGTGTAGACAGGGATGGCGGGGTGTATGCCTGCTACCAGAAAGAGTATATTGACAGTGGTTATTGTCTGGCGCAGGTGGATTTTGAAAAAGGGACACAGGGTGCCATTTATCAAAATTTCCCGGATGTTCGTTCCAATACAATAACGTTCTCCGCAGGTTTAGAGAGCGATTTTTTGACGATTGGCGCCGATTATCTGTATGGCTATGACATTGCAACGCAGAGTGCAAAGGAGCTGCTGTCGTGGGCAGAATACGGTATGAATGGTGGCGGTGTGAAGGCTGTAGGCATCGGCGAAAACGGTGAGATTTTGGCGTTCTATTCCGATACAAGTGAGAACTTTCTTGTCACCATGGAGAGGGTAGAGGCGGCCTCGCTTCCGAAGAAAACACAGATTGTCATCGGCTGCTTTGGTGACGGTTACCAACAGGAGGCAGCAGCGTTTAACCGGCAGAGTGACAACTGCTATGTGACTGTAAAAAATTACGCCGTTGCGGAGGATGGAACAGGAAAGGATGTTCAGGATTTTGTGACAGAGCTTAGCATGGCGCTTGCCACAGGAATTGATTGTCCGGACATATTGGTTCTGGGTGACATGGAGCTATACCAGATGGATATAGAAGCAATGGCTGAAAACGGAGCTTTTGCAGATTTGGAACCTTTTCTGGAGGAAAGCGCTTCGTTGAAAGCGGAGGATTATCTGGAGAACGCACTGGATTGCTACCGATATGCAGGAGCACTTGTGGGGATTCCAACCAGCATCGACGTAGAGACTGTAGTGGGCAAAACCTCCGATGTCGGAGAGGAATCCGGCTGAACACTTCAGGAGATGATGGCTTATGCCGCCGCACATCCCGGGAAGAGGTTTTGGCACAATGCCACTCAGGAAGGAATTCTGAACGACTGTCTGGCATTGGGGTTGGGTTCATTTGTAGATTGGGAATCCGGACAATGCCGTTTTGCCTCGGAAGATTTTAAGGAATTTCTTGCTTTTGTGGGACGTTTTCCGGAAAAGCTTGAACCTGATCTGTCTGACGACCGCAGTAATGCGCGCCGAGTCAGAGATGGGGATATCCTTCTGTTTCCGGTGAGGATTTCTGATTTTGAGGATATTCAGGAATATCCGGAAATGTTCCAGACGCCTGTGACATATATCGGTTATCCTACGACGGAAGGCAGCGGATGTATTGCGGACTGCTCAGGCGCACTGGCGCTTTCGGCACAATCCGCAAACAAGGAAGCGGCATGGGAATTTATAGAATATCACTTAGAGAGACAATCCGACAGTAAGGCTGTATGGGGATTTTCCACCAGAAAAAGCGTGCTTGACCGGCAGATGGAAGAGGCTATGACGGTATCCTATTATCTGGATGATGAGGGGAATCCGATTTTGGATGCAGACGGCAATCCTATTCCGTATGGGGATAATATCGTTATGTTGGATGACGATGAATGGCTTACACTCCACACACCTACAGAAGAGGAAATGCAGTTTGTGATGGAATTAATCGAATCTGCAAGCAAGGTGCAGGGGACGAACAGCAAGATTACGGAGATGATCCTTGAAGAGGCACAGTCGTTCTTCCAAGGACAAAAGTCTGCGGAGGAAGTGGCGGATATCATACAGAGCCGCGTGCAGCTTTATATGGATGAGAGGTAGAACATATTGACGATTGTTAGGAAAGTGAGATAACACTTATGAAAAAAGGAACCATAGTGAGTGTACTTTTTGTGGTAACTGTATTACTGTTTTCAGCATGCGGGAAAAGCGGAAATGACAAGGTAACGGGGAATAATCAGGAAGTGGAATACACATATGTCCCAGAATATACCAAAATAGGAGGCGGGACATGGACCAGCTTTTGGAATATTCAATTTGTGGAAGATTATTTATTCTATAAATCGTATTTTTGGGATGTAGTCAATCAGGATAGTGTGTCGGTTCTGAAACAATATTCCCTGACAGAAAATAAGATTTTGCGGGAAATGGATGTG
>CAMWLG010000111.1 GCA_947175035.1 uncultured Lachnospiraceae bacterium
CCGCAGCCTGCCAACATGGAAATCCCCATTGACACTGCCAAAATAATAGCTACTATCCTCTTTTGCATAATAACTCCTTTTCTTCCTGTACTTTCAGGCATTTATAATATTTTGAATATGGCGGGAACATAGACTGTGCCGATACGGTTCTTAGATTTGCATACAAAAAGAAAACCCTTTTCTCCGAAAAAGGGTAAAAGGGTTTAATGACAACAGTTATAAATCTTGTCTCTCGGTATGTACTCCCAATTACTCGTAGGCTGGAACAGTTGTTCCTGTACAACAGCAGGCAGGTCTCCTGGCTCATAGATCATCACATCGGCCATCTTCCCAAGAACGTATTTCCAGAAATAATATTCCTTGTTCCCAGTGATATAGCGGCTCCTGCTCCCTAAATACAGTGACGAGTTCGTACAGGATTCTCACCTGTTTCCCTTTTCACCAAATCTCAGCCCCGAGAGGGCCTCATTTGACACCTACTGTTTTTCTTATTCAATTAGAAATTACGATAACACATTTTCTACAACTATGCAACTATATTTTAGCTTTTGACAGAGATGGAGTAGTCCGTAATAGCAATACCCCGACAGGCACGGAAAAGGTTTGCATGCACACTGACTCCTCAACGGTTCTCATTCACATAAAGCTGTACGCGACTCTGTATCAGAGACGCCACCTTCTCTGCAGACTTCTGTCCCTTGAAGAATGCTGGAGCCTCCTCGTTGACGATATTTAAGATCTCTATGTCATAATTTGAAGCAGGATTTGCCATTCGAACCAGTTCTTCTGTTCTGTCCGCTTCCTCCTCAGTAGGGGTATGAAAGATATATTCCCAAGTGCCATAACCTTCCTTATGTTGAATTTCTTGCAGTATGGGTTCTCCGTCCTCATTCAACGCAATGACAGGATTTCCCTCATCATCCAATTTATATACATATCCACCCTCATCGTCCAATAGAAAAGTACCATCATCAGCGAGCACCTTCTCATAGATATACTCTACCCTAACTGCCTCCGCTTTCTTCTCTTCAAACTTGGATATCTGAGAAGGAAAGCCGAGATAGTCATTGTTCTGACTCAGAAAACTCTCCAAAAACGCCCACGCACCTTCCTTATTGGCAGAAGCCGCCATAATCGCCAGACCGCCGGTGTAATCCGTCAGATAGATGCCGTCGTCCCCGTCTTGATTGGGATATCCGATATAATTCACTGGTTCGCCAAACATTGCCCCCGAAACCTGTAGTCTCTCGAAATCATTAATCTGTACAGTATTCAGCAGAATCTCTCCCTTCCCAATCTGCATGGCATAGGAAGAATCGTATTCATACGTCTCGGGAAATCTGTCTGCAAACTCCAGAAACTCCACAAAAGCATCGCTGTCGAAGAAACACTGTCCGTTCTGCCAATCAACAAAGTCACTTTGTGTATACTGGAACAAAGTCTGCAGCATGTGCTCCTTGCTCGTGTTCGCCAGAAGCTGTGCATCGGGATGGGCATTAGCATAGTCCATGATATCCTGTAAGGTCCATCCAGGCTCTATCCCTATGTCTGACACTCTGCCCACCAAAGTTGACACCTGAAAGCTTTGAGGAATGGCTACGAGAATGCCATCATAAGTGTAGCACTCAAGTACATTTTCAAAATAATCGCTGCGTTTCAGAATATTGCTGCCGTCCAGCCAGTCGTTTAAGTCCTCAAAAATGCCCTTCGATGCATATCGGGAAACATTCAGCCCATCCAGAACCAGCATATCGGGACAGTGATCCGAAACAATGTCCGCATTCAGACGTTCTGCAGCATCTCCCAACACTTGGTTATAATTATCCCCCAGCCAGCTTCGCGTAACATCGCTTTCATCAAAATAGCTCTTGACACTTATATGATATTTGTTGTTTCTCTTGTTGAATTTTATTGCCGCGCGCCGTACACGATCTTCATCGCCGAGAGAAGCGATGGTAATTTCGACCTTTTGAGGTGCCTCCAACACGGGAACCTTTGAGAGAATGGCAAGCTCATTTTGATGATTCTCCCAGTCATAGGTAAACACCGCGACGCGTCTGTCCCCCAGAGCGCACAAACATTGGATATTGGAGGGATTGACATCGTGCTCCAACCAGTTCAGCACTTTCTCCTTGGTCTGATGCTCCATATCATATTCGTAGAGGCCGTAGTAGTCACTGCCCATGAAATCCTTCTCCATTCCCACAGCCAGTCCACCGCTGGTATAGACATCTATGTAATTGCGGTAGCTTGCCCCAAGTTTCTTCTGAGCAAAGTTAAGCTCCCTAAGAACATATTTACTATTCTTATGGTCGCAGACCGCAATGTACACTTTACCATCCCTGCCGACGCCCATGGACTCCACCTGGTCGTATTCGCTCACATCAATGTATCCCGCGCTGTCACCTTCCGCATCCAACAGAAGAATCCCGCTCTCACAGTACAGATAGATCCTATTCTCGGCGTCTACATCCACCCCCATGATCCAACTTTCTCCGTGCTCCTCCAGCAGATTGGCGAGCTCTACAGCCCATTCCCGCTTTCCCTCCGCATCGTATCTACAGCAGTAATATTCAACAGTGACCTCATGTGCGTCATAATTGATATGCCGAACATACTCCACTGTCACAACTTTTTCCGCACTGTCAAACGCAAAACCGGAAAGCCGTCGGCTCACATACACCTGCCTATCACCCGGAGTCTCCGGCTTTTCTATCTCGATGGGAATTGTCGGTCCCTTGGAGCCATCCGACAAAGAGATGGAGGAAATGACAAGGCTGCTCCTACCCTCCTCCGCATTGTACCCATAATCCTCATAATAGAGAAAATGATCCCTAACCTTCACACTATCGAGGCTTTTCTTGACCTCCGGGTAAATGTACTCGGTCACCCAGACAAAACCATCTTCCACCGTATCCCGATTCATCTCTGTCTGTTTTTGCACACCCCTAACACAAACTGCCAACACGACAGCTACAGCCGCTATCCAAAATACCACCCTCACTTTCTTGATGCTCTTTTTCATCCTTTTGACGCTGCCTTTCTATCCCTCAAATTAAATCTTCCATTGCCATCAATGTTTCAGAATATTGCCACTTGTATTATCTGTATTGCTTTATGTAGTACAGTTATTGTATGATAGTTTCTGCTATTTGTCAACAAGATTTTCATAAAAGAAAACGCATAACCGCCTAGGAAGAAATGTGAAACTTTTCCTGATATTCTTCGTTTTTATTATTAAAAGATTACTGTAAAATTACTGTTTGTAGGAGGAGAACGGAGCATGAAAAAGTTCAGAGTATTACTTTTTGGAGCGGTGATATGCCTATTTTTGTCTGGTTGCGGCAAAAAGGAAAATAGGGCGATTGAGCAGAAAATTGTTTTCATATGTTGTTATGTGGGTTATGCCGAAGGTTATCACAACAGCGGTTACTGTATTGATAATCAGGGCTATAAAGTGGAATATGATTTGACGCCCAAACATATCACCTATCAAGGAATGGATAGGATGGAATTATACGAATATCTTCTGGAGCATCTGGAAACTTTGGAGAGACAGCCCTTTCTGAGTGAAGAAGAACTACGAACCTGCTATAATAATCTCTATGAGATAGATCCAGAAGCCAAAATGGAAAGCAAGCTTTTTGCTTTTGATCGGAGCAGTTATATCTTGTATGGCGTGCAGTTATCCGAAACGGGAGAACCGATTTTAGTCACCCTTCGTGAAGACGGAAGTTATTTGATGAGAAATACGGATGAAAACGCGCGGGAGATCATCAATCTGATAGGGTGGAATGCATGGATAAGTGGGAATCGCGATGACAAAGCCAAGGACGAATGGGACGGCTGGAACGATACGGAGGGCTGGAAAATTTGGGAATGGTGATGCCTATTTACAGATAATTTACCACCTGCGTATTCGCACGTTTTTCTTAAGCATAATTGTTCCCTCTGTATTTCATCATTCTTTAAGAATGCAGTATCCAAAAACATATGTCTTTCCTCCTCATTGACTTACTGTGCGATGTTTTTTCGGGCGAGGAATTTGCAAAAAACCCGGGGGCACTCTATTATCCGCTCTCTAAATCAACATGTGACCGCAAAAACTCGTAATATTTGCTTCCGTCATCCTCTCCGTTTTCATCTGGCTCGAAGATTTTTTTCCCTTCCATCATCCATGCTCGCATCAGATACTCCGTAGCGTTTTTCTCATCCCCAATTTCCAAGCAACATTCGCCTAGCCGCAGCATAATAAAAGGATTTTCATATCCGCCATATCCTCTTGCGGCATCAAAGTACTCATATGCTTCCTGATACATCCCCTTCTGCAGAAAATAAATATCACCAATTGCAGCCAGAAACTGGTTGGTCATCTCAAAACCCAAACGGGAATCAGCAGGTATCAATGCATATCCCTCCTGCCATGCCTGCAACGCTTCCTCATACTGTTCTTCCCGCTCAAGCTGGTTGCCTCTTTCGTATAGTTCTTCTAACTTTTTCTCAAATTCCACCGCTACTTCTTCGCTGTCTTTACCTTTGCAATCTTCCTTGTCTTGACTAGCCACTACGCTATTGTCTACAGAAAGATTTTTGTCTATCATGGCTCGCAGTTCCTCATAGGAGGGTTCCTCCGGAAGCCTCATGAACAGCATGTTACGTTCAATTCCTGACAATACATGAGAACCCTGACCGTTATCTTTTGCATGTGTTGCAATATAATATGCTTTATTATTTAACTCCACCGCTTCTTTCTTACGTTCCTGATCTTTCTGTTCTTCTGCAAAATACCATGTTTCAACCGCTTTGATACGGTATATTTCTGCTGTTTCCATGCTCATTTCACCGTACACTCTTTCCGCAATCTGCATTGCGGCATCTGCGAATTCAAAATTACCATCACATTCTTTGTATTGCGCCATATCTAAGTAAACTTTATAACGGAGTGTTTCCTCACAATCTGGATTTTTCTCAAGCAGAATTTTAATACGTTCCCTTACATTTGAAATCTCATCATAATTATACATAAGATAATATACTTGTAACTCAAACAACTCATTTTCTAATAATGCAAGCGCATATTCATCCAATTGCTTGATTTTAATTTTTCTGGCCTTGCTATTCCACTTCAAGGCCTGACTATGACTCCCTTTTTCAAGATAATCATTGGCAAGCTTTTCATAGTAGGGCGTATTCCCCAATTTGTTTTTCCCAAAATGTTTTTCTGCATTTTCAACAGCAAGTTTTCGCCAATAAACGGCTTCATTCGGATTCCATACCAAGCTTTCATCAGCTATCTGATTACAGACAGCAGCATTATGTAAGTCGTTTCCCGCAATCTGCTGTTCCTTGTATTGTTCTTCATTATACTTTCTTTCACTCATGATTTCTCCAATACACAAAACATTTAATTTTCGAATATTCTTTAGAATAGACAAAACCCGCAAACACTGATGTTTACGGGCTTAAACTCCCCGAGTAGGGCTCGAACCTACAACAACTCGGTTAACAGCCGAGTGCTCTACCATTGAGCTATCGAGGAAAATAATTGCTTCTGAGGTTTGTACCCTCAAAACCGAACACGAACCTACCTTCTTACACCTTCCACTACGCAGGGCAGTCTCTCCTGCCTTTCACCAGCCTCCTGGTCAAGCTCTCGGTCGATTAGTGAACGTCAGCTCAACACGTTGCCGTGCTTCCACCCCGTTCCTATCTACCTCATACTCTCTAAGGGACCTCTCAGCTATTGCTAACCATGGATATCTCATCTTGAGGGGGGCTTCACGCTTAGATGCCTTCAGCGTTTATCCCT
>CAMWLG010000112.1 GCA_947175035.1 uncultured Lachnospiraceae bacterium
TACATTTAATTATAAATTTGTGTGGTATTCCATTTTGTTTTTCGACAAGCAATCAGTATCCTTCCATAGCATTGATTGCTTGCCTTGCGTCTTATATTTTACTTGGAATTTATGGGGTATACATTGTAAGAGAAAAAGAGTAGACACCACTAATATTCCGCATAATTTGTTGTGAAATACATATACTGTTTTTTGAGGTGAAAATTATGGACAAGAAAACTCAAGAACAGATTCAGGAACAAAAAAATCATGATAAATTCAATAGCATAACCCAAAAGGTTACACCGGAAAATCAGAATCAAACACACAATTCCAGAAAAGAAGGTATACAGCCAATTAATCAAAAAAGATAATATCAGTCTCGTGGTCTCAAGATAAAATCAAAAACAAGCTGCTCGTTTATCTCACTCACGGTTCCATCCTCCAAAGTGCCTTGACCCGTAAAGGTCAATATAGTTTGCCCATCCTTAATTTCTACATGGGTTTGGAGAACTCTTGGGGAGTGGTATGTGGTAAGAAGATAGCGTTCCATCGCTCCTTCCTGCTCGGAGTAGGTCGCAATATGTTCTTTTACCAAGTCTGAATAACCCCACATACTTTCTCCGCTGATCAGCAGTCGGGGCATAGAGGTTGCACCATCCGCTGATACACCGTATGTAATCTCCAGTTTCGGATGGTAGTATCGGTAAAATTGTACTGCTCCAAATACAGCGATTATAATAAATCCTATAAAGGAGAGACTGCATAAAACAAATTTCATATCCCTTCCCATGAAAAATATCCTCCCTTATCCCTAATACAAATAGAGTATTGTCCCTATTTTTCAAACACTTCTGACACCTTCTCCAGCAGCTTTCTGATCTCTAAATGCTGTGGGCAGGTTTTTTCACATTTTCCGCATTTAATACAATCACTTGCCTTCCCATGCCCTTGTGTATGTACCTGATTATAATAGTAATCGCTGTTCCAATCCTGGTACTGCTTCTTGGCATTCATATCTGCAAACAAATCCGGTATCAGTATCTTTTTGGGACAGCCATCTGTACAGTACCGACAAGCGGTACATGGAATTAAATTCTGTGCCTTAAAGATCTCACATACCTTTTCTATGGCAGCGTATTCTGCCGCATTCAGCGGCTGAAAATCCTTCATCGTGTCTATGTTATCCTGCATCTGTTCTAAGCTGCTCATTCCCGAAAGCACCATAAACACCTGTTTGCAGCTTGCCGCAAAGCGGATTGCCAATCCGGCATTGCTGAATTTTCCGGCATTGCTGGATTTGATTGCATCACTCCCACTGTTCAAATCTTTTAAAATCGCATCCGCAGCAGGCGGAAGATTTACAAGGCTTCCACCCTTGACAGGCTCCATGACCACGACAGGTTTGTTATGCTTTTCGCAAACTTCAAGACATTTCCTGCTCTGCACTCCGGGATCATCATAATCCACATAGTTAAGCTGTATCTGAACCAGTTCCACCTCAGGGTGCTCTGTCAAAATCATATCTAAATATTCTGCACTATCATGAAATGACAGACCAACGTGTCTGATTTTCCCCTCTGCCTTCAATTCCTGCGCCACTTCATAGGCACGACACTTTTTGTATTTGTCATAATTTACTTTCCCCTGTGCGTGCATCAGGTAATAATCAAAATAAGAGACACCACAGGTTTCAAGCTGTTCCTCAAATACCTTTCTGATATCGGATTCCTGATTAAAAAAATTCATGGTCAGTTTGTCTGTAATCGTAAAACTTTCTCTTGGATAACGCTTTACAACACACTCCCTGACAGCGACTTCGCTCAAACCTCCAAGATAACCCTTTGCTGTATCAAAATATGTAAATCCCGCTTCCATGAAAGCATCCACCATACGGTTGCATTCTTCAAAGTCGATATTTTCACCCTGCATTGGCAGGCGCATACATCCAAACCCAAATTTTTTACTGTCTTTTACAAAATCTTCTCCCATAATGATATCCTTACCTCTCTTTCAATAATGCGAAATATGATCTTACGCTTCCAGCCATTTTTTCAAGACAGCATCACATCTGCCCACACTGCTTCCCTGTATTGCCAGCCCTTTTTTGATAACCGCACCCGGACAGCATTTCTTCAGGTCTGCTTCACTTTTACCCATTCCACTGCCCTCATGGGTACATACCGGGCGTACTGTTTTTCCCTCGAAGTTCATCTGTTCAAGGACTGTAAACATATGCATCGGCATGGTTCCCCAATAATTCGGGTACATGACTGTCACTAAATCATACTGCGACATGTTCTCCGGCATGGCCACGACCTCGGGACGCACACCGCTTTGCAAATCTTTCTTTGCCTGTTCAATACAGGTATTGTAATCTGCGGAATATGGCTTTACAGGTTCCACTTTGAACAAATCTGCACCTGTAAGGGCAGCCGCCTTTTCCGCCACCACTTCCGTATTTCCTTTTTCAATGTATTTCAGGCTCCCGCCGAAATAATTCTCATCTGCTCTTGAAAAATATAAAATAAGTTCTTTCATTGTGCTCCTCCAATTTAGATATATTTTTTGCATTTTCTTCTTTCATTGAAAGTAGAATATTTTGCCTTTTGGGTGAAACGGCAACCTATTCCCTTTCGGAATCAGAAAGGCATGTTCTCTTTTCACGCGTAGATTTTCTTCAATAAATGCATCTGTAATAATAAGTATCGGCCCCGCAGCGGGAAAGTCTTTTGCCTTTTCAAGCATATTCACGCCCTCCTGCAAAATCGTTCCTCCCCGTCCGGTAACTTCAACCCTGCCTGCAATATCCTCCGGCGCCATATATCCGGCATCTGTTGCCTCAGCGTCACAGAAAATGATTCTTACAAACGGGACTTCTTTTGAAACCGCATAGCTTGCAACAGCCCCAAGTGCAAGACCAATCTGTTTTGTGGACACAGACCCCGAAGTGTCAATTACAACGCCAAAAGTACGGTTCTCAATATCCTGTTCCCGCAACGCATAGCTTGGTCTTGGAATATCCGGTGTGGCACCCTGTCGCCTGCTTGGTCTGGCATATGTTCTATGTTTTTCTAATGGTGGAAACTGAACATCAAACCATTCCGCTAATTTTACCTCCCAAGGTATAGGCGGCATGGATAATGCCCTGATTTCTTCCACAAGTCCGGCAGGTATATATCCCCTGCCATTGTTTTGGGTGATATGATAATCCAGCCCTTCCCTAAGCGCACCTTTAAAGAACTCATCAAGGGAAATTCCTTTTTCCATCCCCTCAAAATGAGGGCCTGTGTCTCCAAAGATATCACCTTTGTGAAAGCCGCGGAAAGTTGCATGCTTTTTGAATTTCCGTAGTTCTTTTACAATCCTGTCATAAACCGCTTCCGCCGACACTCCATGAAGTGTCTCGTCATAAAGAAGTCCCTCTTCCGGCATTGCACCGATTCTCATTTCATGAAGCCAGTCATTAATCACATAATCACAGGCCACATTCCACAGATATGGATCGCGCCCCATACACCTCTGATGATGGCAGAGCCCTGCATGAAGAAACTCATGCGCCAAAACAAATTTCCATTCTTCTTCGGAAAGTCCACAGTTCGGATTTGCATAAATCTCGCCATGAACTGCATCAACCGCTGCAATATGTATTTCATATCGATGGCAGACATCCGTATCCTCAATAATCCTGAATGAGGCAGCAAGTCCTCCAAGCAGGGGATAATGGGCAAGAAACCAGGCAGCAGCTTTTGTAATAACAGTATCTTTCTTCTCATTCCATTCATGGCCGCCGGCATCACTTACAGCATTTTTGATTGCATGCGTAATAGCATATGCGAAGCGTTCCACATAAACATTCTGTTCATTGTTTTTATATGTAATCGGGGTGTCAAGCCCAATCATGTCATTTAAATTTTCCGTATTAAGGCCATAAGTCTGCTTCGGCTCTTTTGTCTCCTTTGAAAGTATATATTCATATATTTTTATTTCATCATTTTGCTTAACGGGATATTCTGATGCCAGATTTGGAAAGAGCGACAAACCAAAGTCGATATCCTGCAAAAACCGCGCAACATATATATCACATGCCTTGTTCCATACGGATGGATAATACTCTTCTGACTGGGGAATTTTGTCTTGGTCAAAATGTCCAAAGGCAAGATGAAGCAGATTATGGGCTAAAACATAAGCCCATTCATCTGCCTTCAGACCCGCGCCGGTATTTACAAAAATGTCTCCATTCCTGGTAACACACGCAATGCTGCCTCTACCGTTAAGATGCGAAGTCCTTTGATAAATGTCTCCTTTGAGCTGACAAAACAGAGGATGTTTTTCCAGTATATCAAATCCGTGCATTAGCGAAAGAACTTCCGCAGGAATATCCTCGCTTCTGTAATAATATTTTTTATGTAAAACTGCCATAACTACGCTCTCCTTATTTGTTTCCCACAAGTTTTGGCAGATCCCTGATCACCTCAACCATAAACCAGTCAGGAAGAGCATTATTATCATCTGCGGCAACCGTCATTTGTGCAATTTCAAAATTAATCACAGAAAGCTCCTTGATCATTCCTTTCGCCCTGTAAACAAATGAAAGCATATTTCCGGAAATATCCTGTTTGCTCTTTGGAAGCTCCGCCAGAAGCTTTGCCCGGAATGACTGAGCCAGGAAATATAAAATATCCCTGTCCTCCGGCTTGCTTGGCCACTTCGCTTCTTGAGCAATAATATCCTCAAGCATATGAGAATTTTTAATGCTCTTTGTATAAGCCAGAAACATTCCCGCATGTGACGGTGTAAGACAGGCATAGGCAAGCATCTTAAGCGTTTCTCCTGAAAGGTCTCTTTTTCCGGCGCCGTATTCTGTAAGGGCGTCACTCAACATATGCCATGATCTGGGCGTCGAAAACGGTTCTTCTGTCTTTGGCGGCTCCGAGAATAGATGATCCGGTCTTTGGATAATGTAATCAATCACCCATGCATGAAGGCCATTGCTTTGAGCCCATTTAATCCACTGCCTTGCATCCGCTCTCATCTGAACATGGAACATCCTGTTAATAAGGGCAGAAGACATTGTTTTTACAATCGCACTGTCATGCGCCCTGTTTCCTGCGCCTACAACAATACTTCCTTCAGGAAGATGGTATTCGCCAATTCTTCTTTCGTGAATAAGGGAATAAAACGCCTTCTGTACCTCCTGCGAACAGGCATTGAGTTCATCCAGGAAAAGTACATACGGCTCCTTTTTCGCAATCATTTTGGGCGGAAGAAATTCAGATGTTTCCCCTTTTATTTGAGGAATCCCAATGATATCTTCCGGAGCAAGCTGACTTCCAAGAAGTGATACGCATGGGAGTCCAATTTCTTTGGCAAACTGTTCTACAAGAGCTGATTTTCCTATTCCAGGTGCCCCCCAGATAAAGACAGGCCTGACGGGTGCGACATTAAATAAAATTTCTAATAAATCATCCTGTGTGATGGTAATTGGTAAATTCATAAATTATACCTTTCTATTACTACTCTCTAACTGTTTTCGCAGAAGGGCGTTTTCCGCTTGCATCTCCGCCATTGTTGCTTTTGTGTCGGCAAGTTCAGTACGCATCTCTTCAATCTGTGCGTCTTTCTCTTCAATCTGTGCGGCCTGCTCCTCGATCTCTGTGTCTAGTTCCTCGATCTTTGTCGTCTGCTCTTCGATCTGTTTCTTCCACCCCCTTATGTCCCTGTAGTATTCCTCCCTGTCGAGGCAGCGCTTCCGCATCATGTCATCCGCG
>CAMWLG010000113.1 GCA_947175035.1 uncultured Lachnospiraceae bacterium
GCTTGACATTCTTAGCTACAACCAAAGTGTTTGCAGCCTCCTTTGATAATCCGCCAATCACAACGTCTTCTTCAGGATCGAAATCCAAGGTCAGCTCCTTCTGCTTGATGGTGAATTTCTGTTCCGTCTTGCCGGTGAATCTACCCTTACCGGTAACAGTGATGGTAGGCTCTTTCCTGTTGGTGGGATTGTTTACGCTAGCCTTCACATTGTTGCTGTACTTCACGGTGTAGTCCGTGCCTTCCTTCAGCAGTTCATCGCCATTGTATACCGCTATTTTAGGTTTGATGGCACTTCCCGTGTAAGTATAGTCCCCGTCGTCCAACAGTTCCACATATATGCCTTCCCTTACCGATACCTGTCCCTTGCCATTAACGGTTATCTTCTTGGTAGTAATCTTATCTGCCTGGCCTCTACGCTTCAAAACTGCGGTAACTTCGTATGTGCCAGGACCGGGTACGGTGAACACAAGCTCATGCTTGTTCTGCTTCTTGCTGGAGGATCTGGTCTGACCTACATCGTTGGCGTCCTTGGTGTTCTTTACGGTCACCTTCAGAGTTTCGCCGCCCTCGTCGCCAACGTTTGCGGTTACCTTTACAACCAGCTTATCATTGCCATCGCCACTTACATAAAAACCATCAATCACAGGCGCTGCAACCTTATCCCAACCGTCGAAGGAGGTTCCCTCTTTCATGCCGCTAGGAATTTCAACTTTCATGTTCTTGCCGGCAAACGGATTCCAGTCGCCAAGGAATGCCGCTACCGTAATGTCGTCGGACTCCTCGTCAGTCAATACTTTTGACCAGTCTGCACGATTCTTGCTGTTATCGAGCTGTCCCTTTGCATCCTGTGCCCACTCGTGAGTATTGTACTCCTGGCTCAGTGCGGATTTTCCGCTCAAGCTATCGTTCCAGCCGATCGGAAGAATCAGGGAAGCACTCTCTGCAGCGTATTGTGCACAGGTTGCCTCTATGATCGTCTCATAGAAGACTGCCTCACCTGTATTTGCCGTCCAAGGACGTCCGAAATATCCGGGCTTGGAGGCATACTGGGATGCCGTATCCACACCGGGTGTGGTGGAGGTTACAGTACAGTTCCACATCAGCAGACCACGCTGGTTGGCAGGAGTCTGCGCTGCAGTAATATAACCTCTATCATTACTGTCTTCCATGGTGTTGAACACCAGATCACACTTCGCAAACACTGCGGTCATACCGCCGAAGATGTAGTCCGTGCCGCCGTAAATGGAGCAGTTGTAGAATGCCGCCTTCACGCCGGTGCCGCCGTACAGAGTATCCTGACGGCCGATAAATTTACAGTTGTCAAAAGAGATCTCTTTCTTGTCATTGTAGATTGCGAGAGCCGCCGCACGCTCCACATATGCCTTATTCTGTACAGTGGTGTCGCCGTACTCCATCTTAGCTCTGGGCTGACCTGCCAATTCCTTGGCGCCGCTCTGCTTCTCAATCACATCTTCGGTTGCCTTCTTGGACATATACTGGTTGAAGGAGTTCTCGAAGATGATGCCTTCTGCGCTGACTTTGTCAGCGGTAACAACTACGGTTGCGTTCCAGTAGCTGCCGGCGGTAGTACCGGAACCGGGGTTCTTAAAGCTTGCATAGCCGTTTGCCTTATTAGCTGCGAGCACTTCTGCGTTATACTTGCAGTTGGTGTCCATACTGTAATAAGTATATCCGTGACCATAGTACCATGTTACACGAACTGCATTCTCATCAATGTCAACGCCCTTATTCTTCAGAGCGGTGCTGGGTTTTGCAGCCGCATTCTTCAGAGCCACATTCGGTGTGTCGAGGACAAGCATCTCCTCATAGTCACCGGGATCGATCATGATGGTAACCTTCTGATCGTCGGTTCTGTCCATCTTTCTCACGGCTTCAAGAGCCTCGTTGATGGTCTTATAAGTCTTGTCTTTACCTACAGCGATGGTCGCACTGTAAGGGGTCTCATCGCCCTTGGACGCCACATCAATGGCACAGAGATAAGTCTGGTTGGCCTTCTCTTCCTTTTGACCCGGGTACTCAGCCGTTGTATTGGAGATAACCAGTTTGCCGTCCGCCTTCATGGTATATTCCGCAGACTCAAATGTGCTGGTAGAACCGGATCCGGTTCCGTACACATCTGCACCATCTGTTGACCCATCCTCAGTCAGTGTAAATGCTGCTTTATAGCAATAAGTAACTGTAACTTTATCTCCCTCTTTCAGGTTCGGTACCGTAACCTTGGAACCGGTATTTCCCAAAAGATATGTCTTATTTTTGGCTACTGTGCCATCCAGCTGAAGTCCTGCATAATAGGATTTTTCATCAATGGTCTCAATCTCTACCACATCGTTCAGTTTAGCAAAATCCCAACCGTCTAACTGGTGGAACGGAACCGGTGCGTCCGCAACTGCTGCGTCATTTACATTCACATTGGGTGTAATGCCCTGTGATACGGGATAGTTGCCAAGTCCCGCAACCTTAACACTGTATTTACCATTTCTCAAGGCCATTGTATCTGAAACCTTGAAGGTATAAGTGTAAGGAGTCTTTTTGTCAGAGTATTTCTCTTCCACGTTGGTGAATGTCACCACAGCATTGGAAGGATCCTCAACGCCGGTGATCTTCAAGGTCACCGCGAATGTCGGTTTCTTCTCAAAGGTAATGTCTGCCGTCTTATTCTCTGTAGCAGATACTTCTGTAGTCTTCAGGATAGAGTCATTTACATCTACCGCCGTTACTTTATAGGTAACGCCGTTCTCAACCTTTAAGGTATAGGTCGCATCTGCATTTACGGTAATCTCAGGCTCAAATACATATTCCTCAGGAATTTCAAATACAAATTTAACCTTTGCGAGCTCTGCTTCAGTCAAACCATTCACCTTACCGGAGATGGTCTTCTGATCAACCGTTTCAACAGACAGGTTGTTTGTAACAGCTTCCTTGTCTGTTCCAACCTCAAAGTCTTTGCCGTCTCTTACAACATATCCGTTGGCACCCTTCAGAGTTACCTTATAGGAATAACCGCCGGGCACTACGCCAGTGTATGCACTGTTCTCTACCGGCATCTCCGTCTTCTTACCGGTGTCCTTATTGGTATAAACTACGCCATAGCCGGCAGGAATACCGTCTGCCTTTGTAGTATCAATGCTGCCGGATACCGTAACCTTGGGCGCATGAGATCTGGTGATTCTTGCACATACCAGCTTCTCGTTGGTACAATAAAGCTTATACCAGCCTTCCTCTCCCGCATGGAACACGGCTGTCTCCAACTTTGCAGATTTTTCCGATCCATCAACGGTCACTTTCTTTTCATTTGTATAATCGAATACGCCCTGCTCTTCATTGTCGGGATTATACAGCTTATACTCTGCAGCATTGCCGTTGGATCCCAGCATACAGGTCAGCGTATCGCCCTCATAGAGATAGATATCCAGATGATCTGCTCTGCCTGCCTCTGCTGATTCTCTGTTTAAGCTGTTTGCAACCGAATCCGCAGTGCTTGCATTGTTGGAATACAGATATCCGTTATAAGTAACGCCATCATCTCCAAGCAGATCTTTTTCGTCATATCTGGTAATCTTTTCATTTTTGGTACGGATTCGATGATTGCTCTTGTCAGTTTCAAATTTAATCGCAGTGATATCATTCAAATCCTTTGCCTCAAAGCCGGAAATCGAAACACCAGATTTCCCGGCTTCCGTACCTGCCGGATAGAAACCGTTGATAATATCAACAGTCAACAGGTTGTGCGCGCCGTCCACTTCTGTTGCGCTGAAATCCCATACGTCAGGACTGGTGGTATCGAGATCAACCTCTTTCTGATAGGCAACAGCAATGCTGTGAATATAAGCGCCTTTAGTGAACGTCAAGGTTGTCTTTCCGCTTGCATTCTTGATCGTATATTCTCTTGCCGGGTTGCCTTCTTCCTTTTCTTCTATAACGGTAACAGTACCACTGGTACTCGTTATCGAATCCGATTTCCCAGCTTCTCCATAGCAACAAGCTTTTATTACGATTGTAGCCATATCCGACAAATCCAATGTCACGGACGCACCCTCAGCCGCCTTGAATCCATGTTTGTTATCCCAATCGCTATAGCTTCCCTCAAAGGTTAAACCTTTAACGGCCTTTGCGGTTGCTTCGGTATTGCTAGTGGTCGTGAAGTCATAGAGACCTTCTGCGATGAACGGTAATTCCTTATGTTTTACGGAAATGGAATCAATATAGCCATCCGCACTCTTGGAAACAACATTCACATATCCGGCTTTTCCGGTGTAAGCAAATGTCTGTTCTTCTTTTCCGTCTTCACCATTTACAGTGTACTCCGTACCGGTATAACCCTTCACTGTAATTTCGCAGGCTCCATCTACAGGAACTTTGATAATAGTCCCCGTATGGAACTGTGCCCACTGTCCTTCTCTTACATTAAATTTTGCACCCGATGCGGTTGCATCAATTGCAAGACCGGCATATTTGCCTGTCCCACCCTGAATGGTAATCGCAGGCTCAGCCCCAGCCAAAGCAGCATTGAAAGTCCAAGTCTTATCCCCTACCTGACCGGGCTTATCAAGACCATCATTGGTGTCAACAGGATTGTCGGGCCCGGGGGTAGGATCAGGTCCAGGAGTAGGATCGGGTCCGGGAGTAGGATCGGGATCCTCACCACCCTCCTCAAAATCCGCTATTTCTACACTATGAATATACGTGTTTGATTTAAAAGTCAATGTTAGCACACCTTCAGTGGCTCCACTTACAATCAATTTAACGTTATCCCCATCAGTAACCGCGGGTTTTATTGTACCAGAAGAAGCAGTCATTTCACTGGTTCCCTGTGCACAAAGAGTCACCGTGACATCCGCTTTTTTAGACAATGTAACCTTCATGGTCGCATTATCAGCCGTAGTTCTCAATCCATGCTCATTATGGTATACCACATTATTGAACGTATAACCGGAAATTTTAGGAGTATCGCTCCCCTCTTTCACATACGCTTTGAGCGTAGTAAAATCGGCCTTTCCGTCCGGAGCAGACTTCGCATCGGTATATTCCAGAGTCAACTCGTAGAAGTTCACTCCATTTACCGTACTGCCCATATAATATGTGCCTGCTGCCGGAATATTAAGTTCGAATGGACCAGCCTTTTTATCTGTCGTAGGTGTAAAGGTGTTCCCTTCATCTTCACCGACAGCTTTATTTAGATTTCCGTTTTGGTATAAACCAATCGTTCGTTCACCATCTCCGCCAGCAGCTACCACACCTTTTAAAGTGCCGGCTCCTGCCGCAACAATTTTAATGGCGTTTTTAGCTCCACTTTTTTGTATGGTGCCATTTGTCTTCATGCGATTCGTGTAACCGGTTGTGCCGGTATTTCCCTCAATCGTTACACCTTCCTCAGCATAGAATATACTTTCGCCCAACCGAATCTCTGCGCCGAGTTTTCCTCCCGTCTCGTCCAGAGCGGAAATATTTACAGATGTTATTTCCAGTTTTGCTGCTTCCGCTGCCTTCACGCTCGCAAGCCCTCCCGGCACATCCGCAGGAAGTCCTGTCACAAGCATCGCGGCAGATAACGCAATGGATACTGCTTTGCTTATTTGCCGCTTCAGCTTGTTTGTCATGTTTA
>CAMWLG010000114.1 GCA_947175035.1 uncultured Lachnospiraceae bacterium
AAGGCTCCGGCAAGGTATCCGCCAATTCATAAACCACATTGTAGGCAGTCTGAGTCTCCTCCAATACAAGGGGAAACAGGCTCGCCAAGGTAGGATCCTTTTCCAGTTCTTCCCGGCCAAGGACTCCCTGATACCATTTGGCCGCATCATCACCCTCTATTTCATCTACAAAATGCTCGTGAACCTTTGTTACCTCATAGCTTCTCCCTACACCTTCCGCACCACAGATCACATTTTCATAGATAAAAAGCTTTGGCGACACCATCATCACCGCCACCATTTTATTGACAGAAGTTTCTGTCTGTCCTAACACATAAGCTCTTTCTCCCGCGTCGCCATGAGCGCCTTCCGCCACATAAGCAACGCCGCCGATCATATGTAAGCCTTTATTTAACCGGTCCATTTGTTCTACAAATTTTGCTGTTTTATAATATGATAAAGGGAAAAAGGTCAGCATCATCCCTTCATCACCTTTTACAAGCTCATTGGAAACTTCCTCACCCAAGGACTCTCCGGCCTTTTCCACTCCCGGTTCCTGCTCACAGCTAAACATTCCAATCCGAAGTTCACACTGCTCGAATACGGTGAGGGAAAGCAGGCACACACCCTGTAAAATTTTTCCTTCGCAGATGACATGGGACGCGCTGCACCCGATCATCACGGCATTGGGCAAGAGCTCTTTTAAATTTGCAGCCAATTCTTCCATCCTATCTGCGGTATGTATACTGCTGTGAATCCGCAATAATATCTGCTGCTTCCGATCCAGCATAATTCCGTCCAAAAAACTATTAAAAATTTCCAAATTTTCAAACAAGTGATTATAAGTTTTCATACCATTTGCTCCGATTTATACTGTATTTATGGAACTTCAATTTATTTTAGCAATTAAACGGACAAATTTCAACTGAAAAAGTCAATCCTTCTAATTCTCTCTTGACTTATCCCCGCATAACAGGTAAACTTTCAATTATTGCGTATATTATGGCGCAAAATCATACAAGAGGAGAAATGTTATGACTACATCTTTAATCTGTATTTTGATATCCATAGTGGTTTATCTGGCTGTGGTGTTGTTTGTGGGTTTTCGTTATGCGAAGAAAAATGAATCCGCGTCCGACTTTTATCTGGGAGGCCGTAAGCTTGGGCCGCTGGTAACCGCCATGAGCGCGGAGGCTTCCGACATGTCGAGCTATCTGTTGATGGGTCTGCCGGGGCTTGCCTATCTCTCCGGTGTGGCGGACGTGGGCTGGACGGTGATTGGCCTGGCTGTGGGTACCTATGTGAACTGGCTCTTGGTGGCAAAGCGGCTGCGCCGTTATACCCAGGTGACGAATTCTTTTACTCTGCCGCAGTTTTTTTCCAATCGGTATCGCGATAAAAAGTATATTCTGTCCACCATTGCCGCTTTGATTATCATTATCTTTTTTGTTCCGTACACGGCATCAGGCTTCGCTGCCTGCGGCAAGCTGTTTGGCACATTGTTCGGCGCGGACTATATGGTGGCGATGATTATTTCTGCCATTGTGATCGTGGGCTATACGGCAGCGGGAGGATTCCTGGCTGCGTCAACGACGGATTTTATCCAGAGTATTATTATGACTTTTGCGTTGGTGTTTGTATTGATTTTTGCCACCGTAAATGCGGGTGGCGCGGGAGTTGTTTTGGACAATGCCAAAGCGCTTCCGGGGTATCTGTCCCTGACTTCCACTTATGTGGCGGACACGGGAACAGCTAGTCCTTATACTTTCCTCACGATCATATCTACCTGTGCATGGGGATTGGGATATTTTGGTATGCCTCATATTCTGCTTCGTTTTATGGCGATTGAGGATGAGAATAAGCTCAAACTTTCCCGCCGTGTGGCATCCGTGTGGGTGGTGATTGCCATGGGCATTGCTGTGATGATCGGTGTTGTGGGCAAGTCTTTGACAGACGCGGGGCTGATTGCTGAACTTTCCGGTTCCAACACAGAGACGATCATCATTCAGATTGCGAACTTTTTGTCAAGCTTTGGAGTGGTTCCCGCATTGATCGCAGGCGTTGTGCTGGCGGGCATTCTGGCGAGCACCATGTCAACGGCAGATTCTCAGCTTTTGGCGGCTTCTTCCAGTGTATCTCAGAATATTTTACAGGAGGCATTTCATATGCAGCTGTCCAAGCGGACAAGTATGTTGGCTGCAAGGTTGACTGTGGTTGTGATTGCAATTTTGGGCGTCTTCATTGCCAGGGATCCGAACAGCTCGATTTTCGGGATTGTATCTTTTGCGTGGGCAGGATTTGGCGCTGCTTTCGGGCCGGTTGTCCTGTTTTCATTGTTCTGGAAGAGGACTACCTTTGCGGGGGCTCTGGCTGGCATGGTGTCTGGCGGTGCCATGGTGTTCATCTGGAAGTATCTCGTGGCTCCTATGGGCGGTGTGTTTGCGATTTATGAGTTGCTTCCTGCATTCCTGATAGGTACTGTGGCATTGGTGTTGGTGAGTCTTTGCACCAAAGCGCCTGCCGAAGAGATACAGAGGGAATTTGAGGCCATTAATACCAAGGCGGTATAGTGGTTTGCCAGGATAGAGAGTTGGAGTTATGGAGACTGAGAATAAGAAAATGCAGAAGGCAGCCCCATTTTTGGTGGCTGCCGCCTCCGTCTTATGGGGGACGCTGGTGATATTTGTGAAAAAACTGGACAAGGCGGGGTTCTCCGCCATGGACATTGTGTGTATCCGTTCTTATGGAAGTGTGTTCTTTCTTTTCCCGGGGCTGCTTGTGGCACAACGGATATTTAAGGTGCCTTTTCTGCGGGTGAAGCTTAAGGATTGTTGGTGCTTCGTGGGGACGGGAATTTTCAGCATCGTCTTTTTCAGTTATTGTTATTTTAGAAATGTGGAGATCTCCTCTGCGGCGTTCTCTTCTATATTAATGTATACATCCCCTATCTGGGTGATGTTGATGTCCATGGTGTGTTTTCGGGAGAGGATGACGCGCCGGAAACTGTTTGCGTTGTTGCTGGCATTGATCGGCTGCGTGCTGGTGAGCGGAATCGGTTCAGGGATTACGAATGTGAATGTGCACGGGATTTTACTGGGCTTGGGGAGTGGTATCGGTTATGGGCTCTACACAATCTTTGGGCAGTACGCGTTGAATAAAGGATATCATCCCATGACGGTGGCGGCGTACACCTTTCTCTTTGCCTGTGTGGGGGTGCTGCCTTTTGTGAGCCTGCCGGAGCTTGTGAGGCGGCTGAATGTCAGTCCGTGGTATTGGGGGCTGGGGCTTTCCATGGCTTTTCTGGTGACGACCCTGTCCTTTTCACTTTATACGATAGGGCTTCGCTATATGGAACCGGGGCGTGCGGCGGTACTGGCGACTCTGGAGCCAATCGTGGCGAGTTTGGTGGGAGTGGTACTCTACAAGGAGAAGCTGAGCCTTATGGTAGTGACAGGCATTGTGTTGGTGTTGGTTTCTTCTATATTAGTAACAGTTCAGCCCTCACATTCATAAAAGCGTCTGCTTCGCATCCGTCGCCGTTATGCGGCTTGTCTTTTATTTCATGGCTGAACTGTTGCGCAATTGTTTTCAAAAAAATACAAAAAAAATACAATTTCTGTAAAAAAAAGCTTGCAAAGTGGTAAAAGCCATTGTATACTAGGTTTTGCTGTGACATGATAGCTGTGAAGCGTGAGGTTGCTGGTAATCAGCAATGGTTATCAGGTTTTCCGTGGAGCGAATGTCAAGTTAGGAAACTGACGACAAGTCACTGTACCAAAAGAAACTCCGTTTCTTTTTGAGAAGCTACGCTTCTCTCGAAGAAACGCAAGCATTTCTTCGGAGAGAAGAAGGAGTTTCGGGATGTCTGCCGGAAGGCAGAAACGACGTGTAGGTTTTGTATCTGAAACGTTGCTAAAGATTCAGGACACACACGGGAGAGTGTACAGTCACCGCTTGTCGTACTGGAAGCAGAGCTTAGCGTGAGTTGAGCGGCTTAACCAAAAGTGCGAAAAGGAGGCGACTTTTTTTATGGCAAGTCAAGTAATGAGAATCACATTGAAGGCTTATGAGCATCAGTTGGTTGATGCATCTGCCAAGAAGATCATCGAAACAGTAAAGAAGAACGGTTCCCAGGTGAGCGGTCCCGTTCCCCTTCCTACTAAGAAGGAAGTTGTTACGATTCTGAGAGCGGTACACAAGTACAAAGACTCCAGAGAGCAGTTTGAGCAGAGAACTCATAAGAGACTGATCGATATCATTGCACCGACCCAAAAGACAGTCGATGCATTGCAGAGATTGGAAATGCCTGCAGGTGTGTATATCGACATCAAGATGAAAACGAAATAACGTTTCATCTTATGAAGACAAAGTAAATAAAACCTCTACTTAGACGTATGAACGCGCAGCGCTGCGGACGCAGTGAAAACACAAGCATCTGCGTGGTCCGCTATGTAGACAAATTAAGGAGGTAAATAATGAAGAAAGCAATTTTAGCAACCAAAGTCGGAATGACTCAGATTTTCGGCGAGGACGGCTCCCTGATTCCTGTAACGGTGCTTCAGGCAGGCCCTTGTGTGGTGACACAGGTCAAGACCATGGAGAACGATGGCTACAGCGCAGTACAGGTCGGCTTCGTTGACAAGAAGAATAAGTATTCGGATGACGGCAAGGAAGTGATCCACAGACACGGCACGAACAAAGCTGAGCAGGGCCACTTCAAAAAGGCGGGTACAAGCTCCAAGAGATATGTGAGAGAGTTTAAGCTGGAGAATGCCGAAGAGTACACCTTGGGCGCAGAGATCAAGGCTGACATTTTTGAGAATGGTGACAAGGTAGATGCCACTGCAATTTCCAAAGGTAAAGGCTTCCAGGGCGCGATCAAGAGACTTGGACAGCACAGAGGACCTATGAAGCATGGTTCCAAGTTCCATCGCCATCAGGGTTCCAACGGCGCATGTTCCTCTCCCAGCCGTGTGTTCAAGGGAAAAGGCATGCCCGGTCATATGGGTTGTGTAAAGGTAACCGTTCAGAATCTTGAGGTTGTGAGAGTGGACGCTGAAAAGAATCTTCTCTTGGTAAAGGGATCCGTGCCTGGCGCTAAGAAGGCACTGGTAACTCTCAAAGAAACCACAAGAGTGGATGTATAATAAGCGCTCAATGAGCAGGCGCCTATAGGTGCTAACGAAAGGAGGGCCAATCAGATGGCAAGCGTATCTGTTTATAATATGGAAGGCAAAGAAGTCGGCAAGATGGACTTAAGCGATGCGGTATTTGGTGTGGAAGTAAACGAGCACTTGGTACACATGGCGGTTGTCCAGCATCTTGCAAACAAGCGTCAGGGAACCCAGAAAGCAAAGACCCGTTCCGAGGTGTCCGGTGGTGGTAGAAAACCTTGGAGACAGAAGGGAACCGGTCATGCGAGACAGGGTTCAACCAGATCTCCCCAGTGGACCGGCGGCGGCATGGTGTTCGCTCCCGTTCCCAGAGATTATTCCTTCAAGCTCAACA
>CAMWLG010000115.1 GCA_947175035.1 uncultured Lachnospiraceae bacterium
GAATATAACAATAATTTGCGTAAAATTTGTGACAGCAAAATAGTTATGAAGATTTGTCGAAAATATAACGAGAATATGCAGCAATTTTGAGTGAAACTTGTGTGGATTTTGCAGCAAATTTTTGTATAAGAATCTGGTAAAAATCTCGTTTCATGAAGTTGATATTGATAAAAAATCTTTGGAATAGCAAATAGATGGTTTTTGTTTTGTGAACTGAGGCTATAGTATAAAAATTGCAAAGCGGTTAGCGGAGCAATTTTTATCTGCGCTTTGCGCCCCTTCCGTCTGATTGCTATGAATTTCTTTCTGATGACAAAAAAAAATAAAAAAACTATTGACAAGATAAAAGATATGTGTTAAAATGCTGGTAACGTAAGCTTAATCACTAATTCAGACATTTTAGAGAAAATACACATAATGAGGTTGCATAAGAGACATAAGGATAAATGTGTGCTTTTCAGGCACAGTATAAAAGGTCATGGTTCGTAATGGCTGGATATACTGTGCCTTTTTATTTTCAGCCTACCTATTTGGACATATACCTTAGGAATGTCTTTAACATCAGCTAACATTTAAAACCAACACCAACGCTCTGCGGAGCAGAACAACAATTAATTTTATCATTATAAAGGAGACATTGTTATGAACACTATTATTCCAACAACCCCCAACGAAGTAAAATTATCCCACAACACAAATTATAACTGTGTGACCACGGTGGTCGGGATAAAAGATTACATCGGCGGCAGTCCCGTTGTCGCTTTCGACTTTGAGACTGCTCCCAATGATCCGTACCGCGAGGAGGATAAAGCCGCACTTGATCCCGCAACGGCACATATTGTCGGCTGCTCCTTTTCTGTGAAGGAAGGTACAGGCATCTATGTACCAGTTGCTCACCGTATCGGAACGAATATAGACAGGAATGATTTCTTTAAGTTTCTGACGGCGTTCCTCATGGATAAAACAATCATAAAGATTGCCCACAACATTGCCTTTGAATCCTCGATGGCGTATGCAAGCGGTATCGTGATACAAGCTCCCGTGTACGACACGATCTGCGCGTCACAGATGAGCCTGAAAAGCGCTTATGAGTTCCGAAATATGAACGAAAGTGGTCTGAAACGCTTGGCAGAGGAACTGTTCGGTGAATCTTTGCCGTCATTTTCGAGCGTGACTGACGGAAAGCACTTTGACGAACTGGACGCACAAGATGAGGAAACCGTCCGCTACGGCGCAGCTGACTCGGACTTTGCCCTGCGGCTCTATTACAAATTCAACGACTGGTTTGACCGCTATCTTCCGAAACATCGGGACATCGTGGAGCAGATCGAAAGCCCGACTGCCGTATACCTTGGCATTATGAAAAAGAACGGCATTCCTGTCGACCTGCCGCTTATGCAGAAGCGTAAATCAGAAGCGGAAGCCGAAATGGAGCGTATTCGTAAGGAGATCGAATTAATTATCGGCGATGTGAATATAGGGGCTAACTGCTCCACACAGGCGTTCAAGAACTATTTGTATAAGGATTTGAAGCTTCCTGTTTTGAAAACAACAGAAACTAACCGCGAAGCGGCAGACGATATGACCATGATGCTCCTCAAAGAGTGGTGCGATACGAACCGTCCCGAACTGTCCGAGCTGTTTACGCTGGTGCAGGAGTACCGAAAGTGGGGCAAGATAAAGTCCACCTATATCGATGGTTACTTGAAATACCTTAATCCCGTGACAGGCTGCATTCACCCGGATCTGTTCGCTCTTTCAACGGATACGGGCAGAATGAACTGCCGGAATCCAAATGCGCAGAATATGCCGCGCAAGACCAATGATCCAATTGGCGTTCGCAATTTTATCAAAGCGCCGGAGGACTGTCTTATCCTGTCCCTTGATTTCTCGCAGATCGAACTGCGCGTGGGTGCATTCTACTGCCGCGATGAGGTGATGATGGATACCTACCGCAAGAATGGTGATATCCACGCCGCAACGGCAAGTGTTATTTTCGGCGTAAGCTATGAGGAAGCCCGGAACAAGCATTCGGAGAATTATAAGGAGCACAGGACGATTGCGAAAAACGTGAATTTCGGAACTTTCTACGGGCTGTTCCCAAGAGGGCTTCAGAAAACGCTGAAATTCAAGGCGGGGGTGGATAAAACCGTGGAGGAATGCGAGGAGATTATTTTCAACCTCAAACACGGATATAAGGGTCTGACTGCATGGCAAGAGGAGACAAAGGCAGAAGCCAGAAGGCGTATATATTCCGAAACATGGCTCGGCAGGCGCAGGTATCTGCCCGGCATTATTTCAAACGATTGGGGGCAGAAATCATTTGCGGAGCGATGTTCTCTGAACACGCCTATACAAGGTACGGCGGCGGATATTCTGAAGCTTGCCATTACAAGGATACTTGCCGGACTGCCGCAGCGGGAATGGCTTAAGCCTATTCTGCAGATACATGATGAGCTGACTTTTATTATTCCGGAGGACAGGCTGTCGGAAGCCGTGGAATTTATCCGTGCCTGCATGGAGGAAAAGCCATTCCCGGAGTTCGACCTTCCGCTGATTGCAGAAGCGTCTGCGGGACCGACCTTTGGAGTTATGGAAGAAACGGAGGGATTGACCATGTAAAAAACATCGGGAGCAGCGCAGATTCTCTTGTTAATTGCGGAGGTGTTTGCGAGATCAACATTTTGAATTACAGACAGGAGGCATGACGATATAAAAAAACAGCGAGAGCAGCGCCGATCTGACTGCTGACTGCAGAGGCGTCTGCCTGATCAACATTTTGAATTATAGACAGGAGGTATAACTATCTATGTGTAACAATAATTATTACGACAATCAGACCGCAGGTGAGGCAATGAACCAACAAAAACCGTGGCCTGCGGAAAAGAACGGCATGAATGCAACAGTGAGCGATATACTCGGTTCTCTCTTTAATCCGACCGATAACGTCTGCTTTCGTGTCTTTAGCGACAAGAAGAACGACGTATTTCCGGGAACAAAACTGTCCTGTGAATGCGGGAAATACCGGGACATTTCAAATACACTTAAAAACCATAACGCAATGAACCGAGGTATCTTCTTTGTGCCCAACTACGGTGGGCATGACGATAAATCAATTACAAGAATCAATGCACAGTTCGTGGAGATGGATAATGACAGCTTTGAAGAACAGCAGAAAAAGATCGATGCGTTCCCGCTTCCTCCGTCAATGATCATAAAAACGCAGAAATCCTACCATGTATACTGGTTCATGGATTCGACCGCTGAGGTTGAGCGTTTCCGCACGATACAGAAACAGCTTGTAAAGCATTTTGACGGCGATCCGATGTGTGTGAACGAGTCAAGGGTCATGCGCCTCCCCGGTTTTATGCATTGCAAGAAGGATACTCCCGTGGAGGTAACCTGCGTCAGCTTTCATCCGGAACGCAAATATACACAGGATCAGTTGGCGGACGTACTGCCGGAGATAGACATTGCACCCGTGGAGCGTAAGAGCGGTAGTGAAAAGGGCATTGACCGGGTAATGAGAGAGTGTGTTTTTATGCAGCACTGCCGTGATAATGCGGCATCTTTGTCTGAACATGACTGGTATGCCATGATAACAAACCTCGCTCCTTTTGATGGAGGCACGAAGATGATACACGACCTGTCCGCTCCATATCCCGGTTATACCGAGAGCAATACGCAGAAGAAAATCAATCATTTTCTTGATAGTGGCACGAATCCTATCACCTGCAAAACCATATACGAAAAAGGCTTCAAGTGTCCGAAGTTTGCTGCCGGTGAATGCCCGGTCAAGTCGCCTGCGGCGTGGTGCTACCAGCCGATGAGTGCGGACTCTCTGATTGATGTCCTGCACAGCATTCCCGTAACGGGTGAAGCAATTAAGGATTTGCAGGCAGCAAAGCAGTTTGTGTTGGATTATCTGTATAACCAGGACGAGGTGACGGCGGAAGCTATAATTAATTCCGAAATTCTCCACCATTTCAAGCTGGAATCATCGTTATTGCGCCCATTGAAAAAGGTGTTCAAGGATGCAAGCAAAGCGTATCAGGCAAGCAAAAACGCAAAAAGAGCCAAGATGGGTACGGAAATTCCGGATTGGTATGAGCCGACTGGCAAGGGGCTGCGTTTTCTGCCCGGTGTGCTTGCGAAATGTATGGCAGACGAGCAGCATGTGTTCTATTCGGCGGAGCAGTATTTTATCTACCGTGACGGCGTGTATGTGGAAATGTCCGAGATGGAAGCGCAGCGCCTTGTGCAAGGAAAAATGCTTGATTATGAAATGAAGATGTCCCAGATTATTGACGCTGAGAAACAATGGCGGCTTTTGGTGCAGAGGAACCTCTGCGAACTGAATGCAAATCCCTATATCATCAACGTTCGCAACGGTTTATATAACGTGCTTGAGGATAATTTGACAGAACACACGCCGGATTATTATTCTACGATACAGTTGAACGTGACTTATAACGAAAACGCTGACTGTCCGCTTTTCAAGAAGTTTCTTGAGGAGTCGATGGGCGGTGATATGGAACAGGTCGCTCTTATTCAAGAGATGCTCGGGTATTTTCTTATACCGGTCAACTCGGCGCAGAAGTGCTTTGTTATCGTGGGCGTAGCTTCTGCCGGAAAGTCGGTGCTGCTCCGTGTACTGAACGATGTGCTTCTTGGCAAGCAGAACGTATCCAATGTGTCCTGGCAGGCTCTGAACGAGCGTTTCAAAACGGCGGAGCTTTTCGGCAAGCTGGCTAACATCTTTGCCGATCTGCCTACAAAGAACATTGACGACAACGGCATTTTCAAGGCGCTTGTTGGCGAGGACTACTTGACCGTGGAGAAGAAGAACAGGAATCCGTTTTCCTTTCAATCCACTGCAAGGCTCCTGTTCTCATGTAATAGCATACCGAAGAATTATGGTGATAAGTCGGAGGGCTTTTACCGCAGGCTAATTATCATACGGTTCAATCATACCGTGCAGCAGGATAAGCGCGATCCCGAACTGCTGGAGAAGTTCCGCATGGAAGCGGACGGTATTTTCATGTTCGCATTGGAGGGTCTTCGCAGGCTCATAAACAATCACTATGTGTTCTCTGAAACACAGGTCAATGCGGACGCACTGCAGCAGTACCGCGAGGAGTCGGATTCCGTACTCTCGTTTGTAAGGGACTGCTGTGAACAAGACGCTTCGTATAGTGTCGGATCCACGGAATTGTTCGATGTATACAGGGTTTACTGTGAGAAATGCGGTTTGAAGCCGTATGCGCAGAATTCCTTTGTGCATCAGCTGAAATCAACCTTAGACGGCGTAGCGAGAGGGCGTGATAGTCTTGGAAGGCGCACCCTGACCGGAATAAAGCTCGGCGATGTGCTGGGATAATTAAATTTTCGGCTATGTTCCAACAGGAGCATAGCCGAAATATTTTTTATATTTGACACATTTGACACGCAAATCCTATCTCTCCATATATTAATACTTATTTTC
>CAMWLG010000116.1 GCA_947175035.1 uncultured Lachnospiraceae bacterium
GGCGGCGGCATGGTGTTCGCTCCCGTTCCCAGAGATTATTCCTTCAAGCTCAACAAGAAGGAGAAGAGAGCGGCTTTGAAGTCAGCGCTCAGCGACAAGGTGGCAAACAGCAATCTGATCGTACTTGACGAGTTGAAGCTTGACGAGGTTAAGACAAAGAATTTTGTAAATGTGATGAATAACCTGAAGGTTGCCAAGGGTCTTGTGGTGATTGCTGAGAACGACGTGAACGTGGTTATGTCCGCAAGGAATGTCGCAGAGGTAGACACCAGCCTGGCGAACGAGATCAATGTTTATGATGTCATGAAAGCTAAGACGGTGGTTCTGACCAAGGACGCCGTTGCAAAGATCGAGGAGGTGTACGCATAATGGCAGATATTAAATACTATGACGTAATCCTCAAACCGGTGATCACCGAGAAGAGTATGAACGGCATGAGTGAGAAGAAATATACTTTTCTGGTTCATACAGAGGCAAATAAGTCTCAGATCAAGGAAGCTGTTGAAAAGATGTTCGAGGGCACCAAGGTAAAGAAGGTGAACACCATCAATATGGATGGCAAGAAGAAGAGACGCGGTATGGTTGTGGGTAAGACCGCCAAGACCAAGAAGGCGATCGTGCAGCTGACCGAGGACAGCAAGGAGATTGAAATCTTCGCCGGTCTGTAAGGCGAAAGGATTTTCTGAATTGCCTGCAAATTTCTAAATAAGTATGCGGCTCTGACGAGTTGCGCAAAATTGATAAGATAAGGAGAATGAGAAATGGGAATCAAGACATATAATCCCTATACACCTTCCAGAAGGAATATGACCGGTTCTGATTTCGCTGAAATCACCAAGACCACCCCTGAGAAGAGTCTTTGTACTTCTTTGAAGAAGAATGCCGGCCGTAACAATCAAGGTAAAATCACCGTGAGACATCGCGGCGGTGGTTCCAGAAGAAAATACAGAATTATTGATTTTAAGAGAAACAAGGATGGCATTCCTGCCACCGTACTCGGTGTTGAGTACGACCCCAACAGAACAGCTAACATTGCTTTGATCTGTTATGCGGATGGCGAGAAAGCATATATCCTTTGCCCTGAGGGTCTGACAGACGGAATGAAGGTTATGAACGGCGCCAGCGCCGAGGTAAGAGTTGGCAACTGTCTTCCTCTTTCCGAGATTCCTGTAGGTACACAGGTGCACAATATAGAGCTGTATCCCGGCAAGGGCGGCCAGATGGTTCGCTCCGCAGGTAACAGCGCACAGTTGATGGCAAAGGAAGGCAAGTACGCAACTCTGCGTCTTCCCTCCGGCGAGATGAGAATGGTTCCTCTTGTATGCCGCGCAACGGTCGGTGTTGTGGGAAATGGAGATCACAACCTGATCAAGATCGGTAAGGCAGGACGCAAGCGCCACATGGGCATTCGTCCTACTGTCCGCGGTTCAGTTATGAACCCGAACGACCATCCTCATGGTGGTGGTGAAGGTAAGACCGGTATCGGACGTCCCGGCCCTTCCACTCCTTGGGGTAAGCCTGCTTTGGGTCTGAAGACACGTAAAGCGAAGAAGGCTTCTAACAAACTGATCGTGAGAAGACGCGACGGCAAAGCTATCAAATAATGTTTTGAAATAAAACAGGAGGAAAGACAATGGGTAGATCACTGAAAAAAGGACCTTTCGCAGATGCAAGTCTGCTTAAAAAAGTGGATGCTTTAAACGCATCAGGACAGAAGCAGGTTATCAAGACCTGGTCCCGTCGTTCAACAATATTCCCTTCCTTTGTGGGACATACGTTTGCGGTTCATGACGGCAGAAAGCATGTTCCTGTATACGTGACAGAGGATATGGTTGGACACAAGCTCGGTGAGTTTGTTGCAACCAGAACCTACAGAGGTCATGGAAAAGACGAGAAGAAGTCCAAGGTTAGGTAAAAATTATAGCAACTATAAACGCAGTGCACCCGAGAGGGGACGCCAAGGGGCGACAGTCCCAGTCCATACTGCGACATGGTATGTCGTAGCGGATGCGTTTTCACATGAGTCTGAAAAGGAGGACAATATCTATGGCTAAAGGACATAGATCCCAAATCAAGAGAGAGAGAAATGCACAGAAGGACACCAGACCTTCAGCAAAGCTGTCTTACGCAAGAGTATCCGTTCAGAAGGCGTGCTTCGTTCTGGATGCAATCAGAGGAAAGGATGTGCAGACAGCACTGGCTATTCTGGAATATAATCCCAGATACGCTTCCAGCATCATCAAGAAACTGCTTCAATCAGCAATCGCGAATGCCGAGAACAACAATGGCATGAACACAGAGAATCTGTATATCGCAGAGTGCTATGCGAACAAGGGGCCGACCATGAAGCGTGTTCAACCCCGCGCACAGGGCAGAGCGTACAGAATCGAAAAGAGAATGAGCCACATTACCATCGTGCTTGATGAGAAGAAGTAGGAAAGGAGCGAAAATAAATGGGACAGAAAGTTAATCCTCACGGCCTTAGAGTCGGTATTATAAAAGATTGGGATTCCAAATGGTATGCTGAAGGCGAGTTCGCTGATTATCTTGCAGAGGACCACGAGATCAGAAAATACCTGAAAAAGAAGTTATACAGCGCAGGTGTTTCCAAGATTGAGATCGAGAGAGCATCTGACAGAGTAAAGGTTATCATCTACACCGCAAAACCCGGTGTTGTAATCGGTAAGGGCGGCGCAGAGATTGAGATTACCAAGAATGAGTTGGCCAAGATGACTGACAAGAAGGTTCTTGTGGACATCAAGGAGATTAAGAGACCTGACAGAGATGCACAGCTTGTAGCGGAGAATATCGCTCAGCAGTTGGAGAACCGTGTATCATACAGACGTGCCGTGAAGTCTTGCATGGGCAGAACCATGAAAGCAGGTGCGCTGGGTATCAAGGCTGCATGCGCAGGTCGTCTGGGTGGCGCTGATATCGCTAGAAGCGAATTCTACAGCGAGGGTACAATTCCCCTTCAGACCTTGAGGGCAGATATCGATTACGGTTTTGCCGAGGCTGATACCACTTATGGCAAGGTTGGAGTAAAAGTTTGGATTTATAAAGGCGAGGTACTTCCTACAAAAGGAAACCAAGAGGAAGGGAGCGATAAATAATGTTAATGCCTAAGAGAGTTAAGCGTCGTAAGCAGTTCCGCGGTTCCATGACCGGCAAAGCCCTGAGAGGCAACACTCTTACCTATGGTGAGTATGGTCTTGTAGCTACTGAGCCCTGCTGGATTAAGTCTAATCAGATAGAGGCGGCGCGTATTGCACTTACCCGTTATACAAAGCGTACCGGTAAAGTTTGGATCAAGATTTTCCCGGATAAACCTGTAACAGCGAAACCTGCTGAGACCCGTATGGGTTCCGGTAAGGGTACTTTAGAATAC
This sequence comes from uncultured Lachnospiraceae bacterium, assembly GCA_947175035.1. Classification (GTDB taxonomy): domain Bacteria; phylum Bacillota; class Clostridia; order Lachnospirales; family Lachnospiraceae; genus Acetatifactor. Next base: position 3,389 of record CAMWLG010000116.1, read on the forward strand.
TGGGTGGCAGTTGTTAAGCCCGGCCGCGTGATGTTCGAGATCGCAGGCGTTCCCGAGGAAGCAGCCCGTGAGGCGCTCCGTTTGGCTATGCATAAGCTCCCCTGCAAGTGTAAGATCGTTTCTAAAGCAGATTTGGAAGGCGGTGTATCATAATGAAATCTAGTGAATATGTAAAAGAGTTGAAGACCAAGTCCGGCGAGGAGCTTGCTGCAGAGCTGGTAGCTGCCAAGAAAGAACTTTTCAATTTGAGATTCCAGAATGCAACCAATCAGTTGGACAATACTGCAAGGATCAAGGAAGTCAGAAAGAACATTGCACGTATCCAGACCGTGATCACTGAGAAGGCAAGAGCATAGGAATTGCCAAGGCAACAAAGATAGAAAAGTTGAAAGGAGAATCATCGTGGAAAGAAATTTAAGAAAAACACGTACCGGCAAGGTTGTTAGCAATAAGATGGATAAGACGATCGTTGTAGCGATTGAGGATCATGTAAAGCATCCCCTCTACGGCAAGATCGTGAAGAGAACCTACAAGCTGAAGGCACATGACGAGAACAACGAGTGCAACACCGGCGATATCGTTAAGGTGATGGAGACAAGACCTCTGTCAAAGGATAAGAGATGGAGACTTGTCGAGGTTGTAGAGAAAGTGAAATAGGAGGGATAATCAATGGTTCAGCAGGAGACAAGACTTAGGGTTGCTGATAATACCGGTGCAAAAGAACTCCTCTGCATCCGCGTTATGGGCGGCTCCACAAGAAGATATGCACAGATTGGCGATGTGATTGTTGCTTCCGTTAAAGATGCAACACCAGGCGGCGTTGTAAAGAAAGGTGACGTTGTGAAGGCTGTTGTGGTTCGTACCGTGAAGGGCGCGCGCCGCAAGGATGGTTCCTACATTAAGTTTGACGAGAACGCCGCAGTTATTATCAAAGATGACAAGACCCCCAGAGGAACACGTATCTTTGGGCCGGTTGCGAGAGAGCTTCGTGAGAAACAGTTTATGAGAATTGTTTCCCTGGCTCCCGAAGTATTATAAGGAGGTGCCATATGTCAACAATGAAGATTAAAAAGGGCGACACCGTAAAAGTGATCGCTGGAAAAGACAATGGCGCAGAGGGCAAGGTTCTCTCTGTAGACGTAAAGAATCACAAGGTTCTGGTGGAGGGGATCAACAAGATCACCAAGCATCAGAAGCCTTCTCAGGGAAATCCCAACGGCGGTATTGTTGAGAAGGAAGCTCCTATTGATATTTCAAATGTAATGCTTGTCGTAAAGGGCAAGCCCACCAGAGTCGGTTTTAGAATGGAAGGCGACAAGAAGGTTCGCTTTGCCAAGGCAACCGGCGAGACAATTGATTAATCGATAGGAAGGAGGAATGACAAGTGTCAAGATTGAAAGATTATTACAATAAAGAAGTCGTGGCGGCAATGACCAAGAAATTCGGCTATAAGAATGTTATGGAAGTGCCCAAGCTTGACAAGATTGTAGTCAACATGGGTGTTGGCGAGGCAAAGGACAATGCAAAGGTGCTTGAGAATGCCGTTTCCGATATGGAGACCATCACAGGCCAGAAGGCAGTGCTTACCAAGGCCAAGAATTCTGTGGCTAACTTCAAGATTCGTGAAGGCATGGCAATCGGCTGTAAGACCACATTGCGCGGCGAGAAGATGTATGAGTTCCTTGATCGTCTGGTGAATCTGGCTCTTCCCCGTGTGCGTGACTTTAGAGGTGTCAACCCTAATGCGTTCGACGGCAGGGGAAATTACGCACTTGGTATCAAAGAGCAGTTCATTTTCCCTGAGATCGAGTACGATAAGATTGACAAGACCAGAGGTATGGATATCATTTTTGTAACCACGGCAAAGACCGACGAAGAAGCACGTGAGCTGTTGACCCTGTTCAACATGCCCTTCGCTAAATAATTAGGAGGTAAATTCTGATGGCAAAGACATCAATGAAAATTAAACAGCAGCGCAAGCCCAGGTTCTCTACACAGGCTTATACCCGTTGCAATATTTGTGGTCGTCCCCACTCAGTTCTGAGAAAATATGGAATCTGCAGAGTTTGCTTCCGTGA
>CAMWLG010000117.1 GCA_947175035.1 uncultured Lachnospiraceae bacterium
ATGACGGATAACACACAGATACTGAAAAATCTGAACAAACAGGAAGAGACGACACGAGGCATCAGACAGAAATAATAACAGATGTTATTAAAGAAGCTCTGAATATTCCGATGCCTAAGTGTCCTTACAGAACCGATCGCCTGTCTGCGACAGCAGCTAGAAGGTGGCAACATGTGATTTTGGGCTGCAAACATGATATCGTGTAAATACAAGAGAGAAAACAAACGCTCACAAAGTGGTTGCCTCACTAAGATTAGCAATAAGCTTACCTGGACAGCAATGTATAAGGTAGGTTTAATATTTTCGCTTGTTTCACTTATTGAGAAAGGCAAGCGATATTTATAACAAAACTACTAAAGATAATCGGCAAATTCTGAGTCGTGACCTGGCGGGAATGGGGTGAACGCGTGGGGTTATGGTCAAATTGCACATTTTACGAAAAGCATTGCGTTTATTCATTGCCAAAACGCACAAAAGTGTGGTATATTAATGATAAGAGTTTTATGTTTTGACAGGCGCTCTGCGGAGGATATGCAGGGTATATAGCCTCGTGGCATTCGTCAAAATAGTCAATGCGACTGCATTTACATACAAACATGGCTATTCGATTCGCTGTTCGCGGGAGCAAAGCACAAGGAGGTGGCATTTAGCAAGGAATTTTGGTAACTCGAAAACAAAGTCAGAAGATTGCGCGCGGAAAGCAGCGCAGAAATGAGGGAAAGATGGGAAATAAAATTAAAGTGGCCATAGCCCGCATGATGGCGGTTCTGATGGTCATGACATTGATACCGTTTGACATGCTGGCACCGGCGAGGGTGGCGAAGGCAGAGGATGCCTTTGAATTTACTGTTGATGATTTAGTCAAAGATGGTAGCAATTTCAAAGTGACTTCTGGAAAAATTGATAAAGGAACTCAGACGTATAATGGTTTTACATTTCTGAATATAAATGGACAGCCAAAGATTGGAAGTGCGAGTGTCAAATATGGTGATGTTACATATAATAACAGATATGAATTCGGTAGCGCATCAGATTTCACATCAGGCAAAGAGACTAGAATAATTAGGTTTACAACTGAGGGTGAGGCTGTTGTAACAGTTTATGCATATACTGGGTCGACTGGAAGAAAAGTGCTTCTTAAAACAACTGATAATGAAGGAAAAGAAACTACACAAGAACATACACTAAACACAAAGGATGTCGAAGCATGTACCTTTGATGTGTGTTCAGGAGTACATAATATTTATGCTACTGATAATTATTATATAGTTCGTGTTACGGTTGAACCTAAAGCACCTTCGCTTGATAAGCCTACAGCTTCTCCTGAAGCGGGTGTTGTGGATCAAGGCACAGAAGTGACTTTGACTGCTGCAGAAGGAGCTTCTATTTATTATACCATAGATGAAACCGAACCAACATCTGGAAGTACTCTTTATGAGGCACCAATTTCTCTTAATACGCTTGGAGAGAATACCATTAAAGCAATTGCAATCAAGGGAGAAGGGGAAGCAGCAATTTCCAGTAGTGTTGCGACATTCACCTACACAGTAAAAGAAGAGATTATTTCCGCACCTGAGCCGACTGAAGAACTTGGTGACAAGGTGGCAAAGGGTACGAAGCTTGCACTGAAAACTGAGACAAAGGATGCAGTGATTTATTATACATTGGATGGCACTGAACCCACGGAAAACAGTACAAAATATGATAAGGAAATTTCTCTTGAAAGCGAGACTGGGACGGTAACTGTCAAAGCAATTGCAATCAAGGGAACGAAAAAGAGCTCAGTTGTAACATTTACATATACCATAACTGGAGATAAGCTTGCAATACCCACAGCAACTCCTGCAGCGGGCGAGGTGGCAAGAGGCACTAAGGTTACTTTGAATTGTCCTGGGGGGGTAATTCACTATACCACGGATGGCTCAACACCGAATAAGGGAAGTGCGGTGTATGGATCTTCTATCGAGATTACGAAGGACATGACGATCAAGGCGATTGCAACGTCGGAAAATAATGCGGATAGCGATGTTGCAACATTTACGTATACCATTAAGAAGCCTAAAATCAGCGTTGCGTCAGATTCAGATTCAACATCTATCCTGCGCAGAGTGGATTTGAATGGAGATATTACGTTCAAAAACGCAAGCGGCGCAGAGGTATTTGAGATTGCAGTCAAGGCAGAGAAGGTTACAAGTCCGTCTGCTGAGGTTAAGACTGCGGCAGAGGCATTAAGAGAAAATGGCGGCGAGATTCTTTATTATAATTTCACGCTTACCAATACTGCCAACGATACAATCAGCTTTGTGAAGGGTACAGATGATGCGAATATTTCCATCAGGATGCCCTACACCATTGCTTCATCCGAAGTAAACAAGCTGAATGACATTATTGTGCTTCAAGGGACGAAGCAGATAACGTTGGGCAGCAAGGAAAATGAGGATTTTTCATTCAATGCGGACAGCTTTGGCTCTTACACAGTAATCGTGAATCCCAGACCAGAGGGGCAAAGTCTGGTTAAAATTACTGAGTGGGCAGGCTACGAGGAAGGCGCTTATGCAGAGTGGGAGGCCGTTGAGGGTGCTGAAGGATACATGGCGTATGTGGCTCCTGAAAGCGGCAAATGGGAAAGAATTGACAATGAGTTGATTCGCGAGTATAAGGATTATTGGCGCGTGGATACCGTTGGCTTGGCGAAGGGTAATTATTTTATCAAGATTGACGCTGTGACGCTCAGCGCTGACAAGAAAACGGCTACAGTCATTGCGTCCAATACCACAGAGGTTTTGAAGGTGACGAATTATGACCGTTCAGGTTTTGCTTTTTCAGAAGAGTCACCATTTAAAACTGGTTCTGGCGCATACAATGAAGATGGAACATTAAGGGCAGGGGCACAGGTTATCTATGTTACCGCGGCAACAGCGAAAACTTGTACAGCAATGTTACATACCGCTGGCGCAAATAAGGATGCGGTGCCTGTCACAGGACTTCAGGCTATCTTGGATGGCAAGCAGAAAGGCGGCACTGAAAAGGATATTCTGGATATCCGAATTATTGGATGCATTACAAAGGCTGATTTGGATAAAATTTCTTCGTCGGAGGAAGGCCTTCAGATCAAGGGTAAGAATGCATATAATGAAATGAATATTACGTTGGAAGGTATTGGCGAGGACGCTGCAGTCCATGGTTTTGGTTTCCTGATCCGCAACTGTGGCAATGTGGAGTTTAGAAATTTTGCGGTGATGGACTTCATGGATGACGGTGTCTCGATTGATACAGACAACTGTAATCTTTGGATTCATGATTTGGATCTTTTTTATGGTAGTCAGGGCGGAGATTCTGATCAGGCGAAGGGCGATGGCTCTGTAGATATTAAGGGTAACAGTAAGTATGCGACCTTTTCCTATAACCATTTTTGGGATTCTGGCAAATGTTCTCTGTGTGGAATGAAGAGTGAGTCGGGACCCAACTATATCACTTATCATCACAACTGGTTTGACCATTCTGATTCCAGACATCCGAGAATCAGAACTATGAGTGTCCATGCATATAACAATTTCTATGATGGGAACTCAAAGTATGGTGTTGGTGTGACAACTGGCAGTTCTGCATTTGTAGAGGCCAATTACTTTAGAAATTGTAAGAACCCGATGATGATTGCCGGGCAGGGTACAGATGCTAAGGGAGATGGGACGTTCTCAGGAGAGAAAGGCGGAATGATCAAAGCTTACAACAATCATATTGAGGGCGCAAAATCCTTTATTCCGTATAGCGACAGCCCGACTGATTTTGACGCATATGTTGTGGAGGATGCGGGCGTAACAGTTCCAGAGAATGTGAAGGCAAAGTTTGGTGGTGCAACCTACAATAATTTCGATACTGCGAGCACCATGTATACCTATGTGGCTGACACGCCGGAAGAGGCAAAGGAGAAGGTTGTCAGGAATGCGGGACGCCTGAATGGCGGAGATTTGAAGTGGACATTTGATAATGCGAAAGAGGATGAAAATTCTGCAGTGATTCCAGAGCTCAAGGCGGCAGTTGTAAACTATAGGTCCAGTGTAGTGGCTATCAGCGGCAAGGTGGAAGGTAAGCCCGAGGTTGTAGAAATGTCTGGCGGTGGTTCAACAAATGCGCCGGCATACACCCCGAAGAATGTCAGTGCGCCGGAAGCGAGTCTTACTTCGCAGACGGTGAATAAGGGCACAACCATTACTTTGAAGTGTGCGACAGAGGGAGCTTCTATTTATTATACAATAGATGGAAGTACACCGACAAAAGACAGCATCCCTTATACAGCAGCAATTGTGATCTCGAAGACAACGACGGTGAGAGCGATTGCAGTACATGATGGCGAGGTGAGTGATGTTAGCTCTTATAGGTATACCGTGGTGAGCGAGGGCGAGGCGGTTGATCCTACACCTGGTGGAGATGATAACAAATTTGAGATCAAGACTTATATGTTCAATCCGGAAGCGGACGAGATGGAAGCCGTTACACTGCCAGCGGATGTTACCCAATATGGCGATGAAGGGTATTTTACAATTGACAATACTGGTGGTAAAGCTGGGATTTCAAAGATAAGCAGCAGTGGAAAACGCAAAAATGCTCCTACAGGAACCCATGGCACCCAGGATGATTATGCGATTCGTTATTCATTTGGTGAAGCAACGACCAAGGATTCCAAGCAGGCAATACGGTTTACTACTGAGCATGAGGCGAAGGTATATATAGGTGCTTATGCCTCCAATGATGATGTGCCTTTGAAGGTAAGGATATTCCTTGATACAAGTGAAAACGCAACTGATTCATGTGTGAATGCTTCCACAGAATATTCTTTTGAAGTTGGGGCAGGGGATCATGTGATTTTTTCCCGTAGTGATGATCCATATATAGATGATAAGGGTAATGAAATTTATCGTGCAGCCTACATCCTCTATGTCGTAGTGGAAGAGCGTATACCCGTTACAACCAACCCTCCTGCTGACACGGTGGCAGCTCCAGTGGCTAGTCAAGCTTCCGGCGAGGTTCCGAAGGGGACGAAGGTTACGTTGAGCAGCACGACTGAGGGGGCGAAGATTTTCTATACCTTGGATGGTGCAGTTCCCACGGCAGAGAGTACCGAGTACACGGCAGCGATTGACCTTGGTAGCGTGGAGAAGACAGTAACGCTCAAGGCGGTAGCTATTAAGGACGGCAAATCAAGTACGGTTGCGACCTACGAATATCAGGTTGCAGATATTGATCCTGCTACATTTGTCAGCACTCCCGTGGCAAATCCCGGTGCGGGTAAGGTAGCCAAGGGGACAGAGGTTACTTTGACCTGTGCGACCGAGGGCGCTACGATTTATTACACCACAGATAAGACTGA
>CAMWLG010000118.1 GCA_947175035.1 uncultured Lachnospiraceae bacterium
TTCTGCCAGTCAAGTCATCTTTTTGAAAATTTTTCCATATACAATAGCAAATACGAATCTATTTTAACATGAGCTTTTCCATAAGTAAACCAAGCAAATTTATTTTTAGAAAGATTTTATCATTCCACTCTGATTCTTTTAGATTTTGTTCGTTGCATTTTAAATTTTATTAGCGTATAATGTCAAGGAATGTCGATTTACAGATATTCTTTTGCAGTAAAGAAAGGATGATTTTATGAATTACCCCAAAGATCATGTGACCCTCGGTATTGACATTGGCTCTACCACTGTCAAAATCGCGATTCTGGATGATAAACACAATATATTGTTTTCCGATTATGAGCGTCATTATGCCAATATTCGCGAAACATTGTCCACGCTCTTACAAAAGGCTTATGAAAAATTGGGCAATCTCACCATGCACCCCATGATCACTGGCTCCGGCGGTCTGACGCTGGCAAACCATCTGGGCGTTCCCTTTACCCAGGAGGTGATTGCCGTGGCAACCTCCCTCAAGGAGCTTGCCCCCAAGACGGATGTTGCCATCGAGCTGGGTGGCGAGGACGCCAAGATCATTTACTTTGAAGGCGGCAATGTGGAACAGCGTATGAACGGCATCTGTGCAGGCGGCACGGGTTCTTTTATCGACCAGATGGCTTCTCTGATCCAGACAGACGCATCTGGTTTAAATGAATATGCCAAAAATTACCAATCACTCTACACCATCGCCGCCCGCTGCGGCGTGTTCGCCAAGACGGATATCCAGCCCCTGATCAATGAGGGTGCCACCAAGGAAGACCTCTCGGCTTCTATCTTTCAGGCCGTGGTCAACCAGACCATATCGGGCCTTGCCTGCGGCAAGCCGATCAGAGGACATGTGGCGTTTTTGGGCGGTCCTCTGCACTTTCTCGATCAGCTCAAGGCAGCCTTTATCCGCACTTTAAAGCTGGATGAGGAGCATATTATTGACACAGACAATTCCCACCTCTTTGCCGCCATCGGCTCTGCCCTGAACGCCAAGGAGGAAGTATTCTATACCATGGAGGAAATGGTTGGCAAGCTCTCCTCCGACATCAAAATGGAATTTGAAGTGGAGCGCATGGAGCCTCTGTTTCAGGACAAAGCTGCCTACGAAGCCTTTTGTGAACGGCATAATGCCCATCATGTGACCACAGGGGAACTCTCCTCTTATCAGGGCAATGCCTATCTTGGCATCGACGCCGGCTCCACCACCACCAAGATCGCACTGGTTGGCGAGGAAGGACAGCTCCTCTATTCCTTTTATTCCAACAATGACGGCAGCCCGCTCAATACTGCTATCCGCTCTTTAAAGGAGATTTACACACAGCTCCCCGAAGGCGTCAAAATCGTGCGTTCCTGCTCTACAGGGTACGGTGAGGCGCTGATGAAAGCCGCATTCCTCTTGGATGACGGCGAGGTGGAGACAGTCGCCCATTACAATGCCGCCGCATTCTTTAATCCAGAGGTGGACTGCATCTTAGATATCGGCGGGCAGGATATGAAATGTATCAAGATCAAAGACCAGACCGTGGACAGTGTGCAGCTCAACGAGGCATGTTCCTCCGGTTGTGGTTCCTTTATCGAGACCTTTGCCAAATCCCTGAATTACAGCGTGCAGGACTTTGCGCAGGCGGCGCTTTTCGCGGAGCACCCCATTGATTTGGGCACCCGCTGTACCGTGTTCATGAACTCCAAGGTAAAACAGGCACAGAAGGAGGGCGCGTCCGTGGCGGATATCTCCGCGGGACTGGCGTACTCCGTCATCAAGAACGCTCTTTTTAAAGTGATCAAAGTGTCTGACGCCTCGGAGCTTGGCAGAAATATTGTGGTGCAGGGGGGAACCTTCTACAATGATGCGGTGCTTAGGAGCTTTGAGAAAATCGCGAATTGCGAGGCCATCCGTCCGGATATCGCAGGTATCATGGGAGCCTTCGGCGCCGCCCTGATCGCCCGCGACAAATACGAGGAGGGCTATGAGACCTCCATGCTCTCCTATGAGAAAATCTGTGCCCTTCAGTTCGAGACCAGCATGGCGAAGTGCAAGGGCTGCACCAATAGCTGCCGTCTCACCATCAATAAATTTTCCGGCGGACGCCAGTACATCTCCGGCAACCGCTGCGAGCGGGGTATCGGAGGCAAGAAAAATGCCAATAATGTCCCCAATTTGTTTGAATATAAGCTGAATCGCTTCTTCTCCTACGCCTCTCTGGAAGCTGACCAAGCGCCCAGAGGCACCGTGGGGATTCCCAGGGTGCTGAATATGTATGAGAACTATCCCTTCTGGCATACCTTTTTCACGGAATTGGGATATCGGGTGATTCTCTCCCCCAGCTCCAACCGCAAGATTTACGAGCTCGGCATAGAGTCCATCCCCAGCGAATCAGAATGCTATCCCGCCAAGCTTGCCCACGGTCATGTGACCTGGCTGATCAAGCAAGGGGTGAAATTTATCTTCTACCCCGCCCTGTTCTACGAGCGCAACGAGTTTGATGAGGCAAACAACCATTACAACTGCCCCATCGTCACCTCCTACTCGGAAAATATCAAAAATAATGTGGAGGAGATCGCCAAAGGAGAGATTACCTTCCGCAATCCCTTTATGTCCTTTCGGGATGTGAATACCATTACGGAGGCACTGACCAAGGAATTCACGGAGCTTCCCCCGAAGGAGATTTCTGACGCCTGCGAAAAGGCATGGGCAGAGCTTGCGCGCGCCCACCAAGACATGCAGAAAAAAGGCGAGGAGACCATCCAATACCTGCAGGAGACAGGCAAGCGCGGCATTGTGCTGGCAGGCCGTCCCTATCACATTGACCCAGAAATTAACCACGGCATCCCAGAGCTGATCACCTCCTATGACATCGCGGTGCTCACGGAAGATTCCGTGTCCCATCTGGGACATCCTGAGAGACCCCTGATCGTCTCCGACCAGTGGATGTACCATTCCAGACTCTATGCTGCGGCAAGCTATGTGAAAACGGTAGAAAATTTGGATTTGATTCAACTGAACTCCTTCGGCTGCGGTCTGGACGCCGTCACCACGGATCAGGTAAATGATATTTTATCAGGATCAGGCAAGATATACACCTGCCTGAAGATCGACGAGGTCAACAATCTTGGTGCGGCAAGAATCCGCATCCGTTCTCTCCTCTCCGCCATCGCCGTGCGGGAGCGCAAGCACAAGGAGAGAACCCTGAACTCCTCCGCCATCGTAAAAGTACCTTTCACGGAGGAGATGCGCAAAAATTACACCATTCTCTGCCCCCAGATGTCTCCCATCCACTTCGAGATCATGCAGCCCGCTTTCAATGCCTGCGGTTACAATTTCGAAGTTTTGGATAATGACAACAAGCATTCCGTGGATATGGGGCTGAAATACGTGAACAACGACGCCTGCTATCCCTCTCTGCTGGTGGTGGGACAGATTATGGAGGCGCTGCTCTCCGGCAAATACGATTTGAACAAAACCGCCATCATCATGACCCAGACCGGCGGTGGGTGCCGCGCCACCAACTATGTGGGCTTTATCCGCCGTGCCCTGCAAAAAGCGGATATGGCACAGATTCCCGTCATATCCCTGAACCTGGCTGGTATCGAGTCCAACCCCGGATTCCACCTAAACGCGGATTTGATGCTGCGGGCCGCAGTGTCCGCCCAGTTTGGCGATATCTTCATGCGCTGTGTATACCGCATGAGACCCTACGAGGCAACCCCTGGAAGTGTGGAGGCTGTTCACCAAAAATGGCTGAAAATCGCACAGGATTTTGTCTCAGCCAAGCATATCAATCTCATAAAATTTAACAAGCTCTGCCGTCAGATGATACGAGACTTTGACAATATTCCCCTGCTGGATATCAAGAAACCCCGAGTGGGCATCGTGGGCGAGATTCTGGTGAAGTTCTCCCCCGCCGGCAACAATCATCTGGTGGAACTCTTGGAGAGCGAGGGCGCGGAAGCCGTAGTACCCGATTTGATTGACTTTATGCTTTACTGCTTCTACAACCAGATATACAAGGCGGAGCATTTGGGCATGAGCAAGAAAGCCGCCCGCCTGTCCTCCCTTGGCATCTGGGCGATTGAGCATCTGCTGCGTGGCGCTGCCGTGGACGAATTCAAGAAGAGCAAGCATTTTGTCCCTCCCACACCGATTCGGGAGATTGTGGAATTTGCCAAACCCATCGTATCCATCGGCAACCAGACCGGAGAAGGTTGGTTCCTCACCGGTGAGATGGTGGAGCTGATTCACGATGAAGTACCCAATATTGTCTGCACCCAGCCCTTCGGCTGTCTGCCCAACCATGTGGTTGGCAAGGGTGTCATCAAAGCGCTGCGAAAATCCTACCCGGAATCTAATATCGTGGCGATTGACTACGATCCCGGCGCCAGCGAAGTGAACCAATTGAACAGAATCAAGCTGATGCTTTCGACAGCACAAAAGAATTTAGCAAAATAGTGGTAAAATAAAAACATCCCGATAGGATACATTTCAAATAAATGTCCTATTGGGATGTTTTGAAATACGTACTTAAGAAGCCTCCTCTTCGCGATTGTCCAGAAATTGCTGAAGCGCCTGCGCCACCTCCTCGGGCTCTAACCCATAGTCGTCAATCATGTCGCTGACCGCCTCCAATTCCTTTAATCGCTTCTCCTGCAGAAGCTCTTCCAGCTCTCTCTTCTCAGACTCAATCCTTGTGAGCAGTGCATCAATCAGCTCCTGCTTTGTCTGGATTTTCTCCTCTATGGTCTTTCTCTGTCCTCTTGCCATATACTGTGACCTCCTTGCACTTTATTCTGTTTTGGGCGTATGCATGGCATAGCCCATATTTGATAATAGTATATGGACAAGACTGGAAAAATATACCTTTTATATTAATAAAAATCAATACTTTAGTAGATAAAATCCCCAAACACAGTTACTAAATTCTCCAGCAGCAAATTCTTGCTCCTGCCCATTGATAATCACTGTATAGATGTGAAATTTATGTTCTTGGCCATATAAGGGATCACAAACTTTCACGGATTTATGGGTGTCTTTCCATTCATAATCGAATATGTTGACACCAAACAAAGCGGTATTCCCATCACTGCCGGTTACTTCATGCTGCCATGTTTTGCTT
>CAMWLG010000119.1 GCA_947175035.1 uncultured Lachnospiraceae bacterium
ACTACATGCGCCAGCGGTACTACAACCCCGAGATCAAGCGTTTCGTGAACCAGGATATCCTGGCGGGAAGCCTTGGCAACAGCCAGAGCCTGAACCGCTACAGCTACACGCAGGGGAATCCTGTCAGTTACACGGACCCCTTCGGCTTGTCTCCTTTGAGCGGGATGTTCACAGGCACGACTTTTGCCCACTGCTTCTTCGGGATGTTTGGAAGCGTGTTGGGATCCGTGGGGGTCGTGGCAAACCTTGCGGACGCGATCGTTTATGCGGTGGTGGACAAGGACTACTATAATGCGGCACTGAGCGCTTTCTGCGCCGCGACCTTCGGCTTCGGCAGTCTCGCAAAGTTGGCTGCCAAGGGTACGACATGCTCCAAGATGTTCAAAGCTGCATCAAGCGCCTGCAACATGGTTGGCTGTAGTCTGGAGTTCGTGGACAACGTCCAGAACGCCATGGAGGTAGGCTTCGGCATGTACAACAAGTACGCCATCCAGGGGGAGGCCTTCGGCTGGGACACGGTTCTGGAAGCCGCGGAGTTCACCATGGCTGCCGTGGGAACGGTCGGGGCGTTTGGCGGTATCAGGGAAAGCAGCCATGAGCTGGCAGAAATGTTGAAGGCTAGTGGTGTCAATGCAAGAAGGGCTTTAAGGAGCAGTCTGGCAGACAGATTAGGGGTACCGAAATCGGACTCAAGAGGACTGTTCTATTCAATTACTAATTCGAAGGGTGGACAAGTATATGTTTCTATAGATGAGATTAATCAGTATGATTTCGAAGGCATTGTTAATAGTGCAGCAGAAAATACCAAAGTCAATATTCTTTCTGGAATAGATGGGCTGCCTAATGGTGCAATTATACCCAACGAAGGTTTTTATACTTTGGATATGCGTGATTTTAAGGGTGCAAATGTGTATAACTATACTGATTTGGAATTGGAGGATATGTATAAAATAATTACTTCACCAGACATAACAATATGTGCGTGGTGTTTTAGTGACCAGAATCCATACGTTTGGGCAATATTAGCAAAAGATTTGGGTTTAGAATAGACAGCAATGGAGGGAGAATTTGTGACGTTGTTGTAATTGATATTGTAACAGTGAAGAAAGGTAAAAGGAATATGGGATATTATAAAGACTTGTCACAGTATAGGGAACATCCCAAGGGACTTAAGGGCGCGGTTTTGCTTCCTAATGTTTTGAATATTGGATGGTTAGGACAGATTGGTGATTACGAGCGAGGCGAGGTGTCTCGGGAGTTTATCACAAACCTTGTGGAATATTATCGGTGTCGTGTTTATTGGCGTTGTTGGTTAAGAAGTTCTTACTACAATTACGGGTTAGATGGATCATGGGCGCATTTCAATCTAAAGTTTGGGGGATGTTTTATGTCCTTGGGAACAGGTGAGATCAGAGTGGCTGATAAAAGCAATGGTATTATGTATGCAGCGCCAGACCTGATAATCCATTATATTTTGAATCATGGATATCTGCCCCCTGAGGAGTTTATCAATGCGGTAATATCAGGACCTAAGCCGGATAGTAAGGAATATTGCAGCGTTGTGCAGGAGGCATACAGAAATGCGCCAAAGCTTGAAGTTCCTGGAAGATCTAAATGTCCATATTGTGACAGCTATCATATGATGTTCGTATATCAGGAAAAAAAGGTTTACAAGGATGATAATGAAATACTTGTTCTTAACAGTGATATAATGCCTCAGCCACGAGATGATGATGATAAATATAATCATTATTTTGTATGTGAAAGTTGTGGTCGATTATCAGTATATAACTTTCGCTAGCAATCTTTTCTTATATTAGGAAAGTAAGCGATACCACCTGCTATGAATGCGATTGCATGGAGCGGCTTGTTGTCGAGACAAGTTCCTTGGGTAACAAGATTACCTATACCAACGATGCCGAGAAGAATTGCGTCAGGGCGGAGATTGATAGATACACGCAGGGGAATCCTGTCAGTTACATTGCGGAACCGTCAGCTTCCGCATGTCCCCACCGCCTACGCATACTTTGTGAAACAGGAGGCGTTGGGCGAGACTGTGTATTATCATTACGACGATCATCACAGGATCGTCTCCGAGGTCGGCAGCAAAGGGACGATTGTACAGAATGTCTATGACGAGGAAGGCCGCGTGGTAAAACAGACAGACACCGACGGCAATGCCATGACGCTGGAATACACGGCGGAGGGCAAAAACATGAGGGTAACCATCCATGACATGGACGGCAGTACCAAGTATGCGATCGTGGATGACAAAAACCAGATCATACAGAATATCAATGCTGACGGGAGCAGTATAAGGTATACCTATGACAACAACGGCAATCTCACCAGCCAGGTGGACGCGCAGGAGAACGCCATATTCAATGTATATGACCAAAAGAACCGCATGGTCAGCTTTACGGACACCGGCAACCTCACCACGGATATGACTTATGACGCCCACGGCAACTTGCTCACCATCCGGGGTACCAAGGACAGGAACGCCTCCTATACCTATGACAGCCGCAACCTGATGACATCCCAGACAGACGCCATGGGCGTGAAGACCACCTATGCCTACGATGAAAACGGACAGCTGATCCGAGAGACCATACCGGGGCTGGGAACCACAGAGTACACCTATCATAAGGGCATGATCTCCAGTGTCAAGGATTATAACGGCAACGTGAACAAGCTGGCTTATGACGGCATGGGGAACCTGATCCGTTCCACAGACAGCCAGGGCAATACCATGGAGAATACCTATGACGCCATCGGGCATCTGCTCACCAGCAAAGACGCCGTGGGAAATGTGACTTCCTACACCTACGACTATGTGGGCAATCTGACTTCCGTGACGGACGCCCTCGGGAACAAGACCTCCTTTACCTATGACAAGGCGGGCAGACTGACAAAGGAGACCAACCCTGACGGCACCTCCATCAAGTATACCTATGACGTGATGGGCAACTGTATCAAGAAGAGCTTCGCGGACGGCACCTCCGAAAGCTATACCTATGACAGCGTTGGAAATGTGACCAAGGCAGTGCTCTCAGACGGCAGCAAGGTAAGCTACAAGTACGATTCTCTGGGTCATAAGATTTCGGAGACAGACGCGGGCGGCAATACCGTAAAGTACGCTTACTATCCCAACGGCAACCTGCAGAAAACAACCTATCCCGACGGAAGCACGGAAGTTTACAGCTATGATCAGGCATGGAAGCTGATGGAAGTAAAAGACCGCTCGGGAGCCGTCACTTATTATGAATACGACGCCGGGGGCAACATGACCCTGCAGCGGGATGCCCTTGGCAACACATGGAAATATGGCTATGACCAATACGGCAGGCTGACCTCCGAGACGGACGCGGGCGGCAATACCACCGCCTACAGCTATGACAGCAATGGCAACTGCATCCAAAAGACAGACGCGGCAGGCGTGTCCGCATACATGGAATACGACTCCTTAAACCGCATGACCAAGGCTTATACCAAGACCTCCGACGGAGAGGTCTACAGTATCAGCTATACTTATGATGCCCTAGGAAGAGTGACCTCCTCCACGGACGAGATGGGATACACCACCCACATGGCCTATGACGCTGCCGGCAATCTCATCAGCACCACCGACGCGGCAGGGATTGTGACACAGACCGTCACCTATGACAACATGGGCAGAACCAGCACGGTAAAGGACGCCCTGGGGGTGACCACGGCCTACAGCTATGACACCATGGGGAATCTCCTGCAGGCGGTGGAGACATTAAACGCCGAAAACAACCGCAAGACAGCTTACACCTACGATGCCCTTGGACGCACCACCTCCGTGACAGACCCCCTGCAGGGCGTTACACGGGCAGCCTATGACATCCGGGGCAACGTGAGCAGCATTACCGACGCCAATGGCGGCGTCACGAAATACCAGTATGACAAGATGGGACAGCTTACCGCGGAAATCAGTCCCCTGGGCAGCAAGACCAGCTATACCTACAACGCGGCGGGACTCCTGACGGAGAGTCAAAACGCCAGAGAACAGAACACGACCTATGATTACGATCAGGCAGGCCGCATCACCTCCATGACGGACGAGCTTGGCACCACAAAGTACAGCTATGACGCCAACGGCAATCTCCTGACGGTCACGGACGCACAGGGCACCATCACCCGTGAGTATGACGCCCTCAACAGGGTCACCAAATACACAGACGCCAGAGGCAACACCGTCCGGTACGGATATGACGAGATCGGCAACCTGATCTATCTGACCTATCCCGGCGGAGAGATCGTGCGCTGCTCGTATTATAAAAACGGCTGGCTTGAGACCGTCACCGACCCCGCCGGGAACGTGACCAGGTACAGCTATGATGCCAGAGGGAACCTTACCTGTACGGAGCGTCCCAACGGTACCAAGGAAACCTGTACCTATAGTGACGCAGGCCTGCTCCTCACCCAGAACGATACCCGCGGCGAAGAGGTCCTGACCGCCTACAGCTACACCTATGACGAGAGCGGCAACATCACCGCCATAAGCGGCACCGGGACCACAGATACGAAAGAAGGCATCAGCGCGCTCTCCAACGCCACCATGACCTATGACGCGGAGAACCGCCTGCTCACCTACAATGGCGAGGAGATCCGTTACGACGCCGACGGCAACATGACCTACGGCCCCTTAAACGGCGTGATGAGTGAGCTCGTCTACGACTGCCGCAACCGCCTTGTCTCCGC
>CAMWLG010000120.1 GCA_947175035.1 uncultured Lachnospiraceae bacterium
TCCGAGCCGGACGAGGGGCCGCTTTCCAACTTCCACACCTTTATGCCTGATATGATTGATTTACTCGGCAAAGGCATCAAGGATAACATCGGAAAGCTGACCGGCCCCATGAAGGAACTGGCGGGGACACTTATCCCTGCCACGGATTCCATGACGGCGGGTGTGCAGGCGGCAGGCGGCTCCGGCAGCGGTGCTTCACTGGCGGCAAGGCTGGATGCCATGTATGAAGTGGTCACAAAGTATCTGCCACGGCTGGCGAACAGCCAAGTGGTGCTTGACTCCGGTGCATTAGTGGGAGAATTATCTGACGGGCTGAACCGGGAGCTTGGAAAGGCGTATTCATGATCAGGAAATTCAGACTCATAAACGGGGAAGGGGTGTCATGGGATTTGAATGCCAGGACATCCTTCCTCCATTCCATTGGCGGCTTCGGCTATAAGGACGGGACGCAGTATGAACAGATCGGCACGGACTTCATTCCTTTGGAGGAATTATTTTCACAGGGTGTGATGACCGGGCGCATCTTTTTTGGCGGCAGGAATGCCTATGTAAATTACAGAGCCTTTTCTCGGTTCGTCCGGGCGGTTCCGCTCACCCTCGTCTACGAGATGGAGGAGGCGTTCCGTGTCCCGGTGCGGATGACGGAGATTGCAAAGAGCGAACTGATCACTGGCGGTGCGGGCTTGGATTGCGAGGTGGCTTTCACGGCAACCGGGCTGTTTTATAAGAATGTTTCCGGTTACAGCGGCACACTCTCCATCGGCGGGAAGATTTACCCTTATGAATACACCTATGCCTATGCGGACGTGTCGCAGAACACGCTTATGATCGACAGTGACAGCCACGGGGACAGCCCATGCAAAGTGACGGTGTACGGCCCCTGTACGAACCCGGTATGGAAGCACTATGTTGACAACGTGCTTTATGAAACAGGAAGGTACGAGGGAAGCATCCCGGACGGGCATAAGCTGGTCATCGACACCACGCAGATTCCCTACAGCATTACGGAGAGGGGTGTCAGTGATGAAGTGGTGGCAGACAGATACCAGATGTGCGATTTTACCACGGAGCGGTTCTTCCACCTGCAGTACGGCAGCAACCGTATCTCCGTGGTGCATGACGGGCTGAACATTCTAAACGTGATGGTGGAAGGGAGGATCAGCTATGAGACCGTATAATGTGGAAATCTTCACGCAGGATTTTGAAATGGTGGGGAACACCAATGTGAATGAAATCACCTACAAAGAGGACTATCTATCTTCCGATGGAAACACGGTGACCGTGCTTGCCCTCCCCGGCATCAAGAAGCAGGATTATATCCGCATCAGCAGAGGCGGGGAGGAATATGCCGGAATCGTTACGGAGATCGGCTATGGCACAGACAAGTCAAAGAAGTTACAGAGCATTTCATACAAGCCATTGATGGAACTGCTCAATACGGATGTGCTTTTCGATGTGAACCTGCAGGGGCAGGGGAGCATGGAGCAGTTTATCTGTGACCGCATCCGTGAAATGTTCATCACCAACGAGGATGAAATGCAGAATATAAGAGGGCTTTCAGTCAGTGCGGTTACTGCCACAAAGGACTGGAGCCTTCACATCACTCCCTCCGAAAAGGGCGGGCATTACAATATCGTGAACCTCATTGATTCGGTGATCGTTCCCGCATTGGAGAAATACAGCATCCTTGTGAAGACAAAGCTGGATATCCAGAACCGGGAAATCCAGATCACCGTGGGGAGAGCGGCGTCAGGAGTCATCACCATAGAAAGTGACCTTCCGAACATCATCAAAAAGAGCGTCACCATCAAGCAGGTCAGCGCCGATGTGAATAAACTCATAATCTACGATGCAGAAAACTACGAAAACACCCGGACTTATTACCTTCATTCCGATTTAGGATATGACACAAAAGACCAGAACCGTATTACCCCGGTGGTGTGTGAGATGCAGGCAGTCTCCCATGAAGAGGGGAGCAGCTTTGAAAGTGCGGCGATCAGCGCCGCCCATAACAAGTTTGCAAACCTGTCCTATTCCAATCTGATAGAACTTACCATGATGAACGGTGACGCGCTAGTGAAGCCGGAGGAATTGGAGTTCGGGCAGGTGGCGGATATCATTTCGGACGGGCAGAGCTACCGGAGCATTCTGACTGGAAGAGAGCGGGGCAGGAATACAAAGCTGGTGTTCGGCACGGTGCGTCTGGACTTGACTAAGATTTTAAGGAGGCAGGAGAATGGCTGACAATATCGTACTCAAAACATACAAAGGCGGGAACGTCACACCGCAGGATGACGCTATTATTTACGAAACGGCAGTCCCCGGCAGCGGCATTTTCAAAGGCTGTGAAGTTACTTATGCGAGAGGAAATGTGCTGCACATCTCACAGGGCTTTGGCATGATCCGGGGACGCTTTTTTGAGGTGTATGAAACGGAGATTGACGTACGCCTTGCGGACGTTGGGGAAACGCTGGACGGCAGGGTGTATATCCACCTTGACTTGTCAAATACGGATGAGCCTATCAAGATACTGGCGCAGGCGGCATCGGAGCTTCCCCCGCTGGATGCGGATGTGAACATCAATTACAACAATTCTTCCTATGATCTGGAGCTTGCCATCTTCACGGTATCCTCCGCAGGCTTGAGTGGCCTGACCAAAGTATTCCCTACGCTGAAAGCCGGGGGCGGCGGTGGAGGCGGCGGAGGGGAGACCATCACAAGGGCAACGTCCTATTCCATTGGTGATGCAGTAACGGCGGTGGGCGCTCCTGGGTGGGCAACCTTTGTCTGCACACAGGCAGGCACCACAGCTGCCTATGAGCCTTCCGGGTATTCGAGGGTAACGAAAGCCGGGGATATGGTCCTGGACGGCACGGCGGTATTCACGGCAAGGAATATCATCGGGGAGCTGGACAGCGTTATTTCCACAACAGGAACATTGGAAGATTCCATGAAAACGCTGGATTCTAAGATGGCCGAGATGATGAGCAGCACCGGGCTTGTGATGAAACTGGTGAGCATAGAGGAATACCGGGCATTGAAGCAGTACAGTGCAAGCACTATTTATCTCTGTTATGAGGATGCCGCCACCAAAAGGGTGACGCGGATTTTCGTGGGCGAGGATAAAGTGTATGCCGCAGGCATCAAGGTGACCTACCAGATCGACACTGGCTATGCCTTGGAGCGTACTGTGCCGGATAAGGAAGATGCCATTGCCACAGCGCCGCCCGCCGCGCTGGAAGGATATACCTTTGTGGGGTGGCGGCAGGATAGTTCTGCGGAAAAGAAGGTGCTTGCGGAATATATCATCAGCGGCGAGGAACCAGTCACGCTCTATGCGGTGTTCAAAAAGCAGATGACCATAAGGATGATGCCAAATGGCGGAACTTTGACGGTGAGCGGGGCGGCGGAGAGTTTCACAGCTTTCTGTTACTACAATAATGGGAATGCACAGAGCGAACCCACCGCAGCCCCAGCAAGCCCCTACACAAGAAAGAATATGTCTTTCTGCGGATGGAGTACAGATTCCCTTTCCACGCCATCTTACAAACCAGGAGAATTAGGGGTGTTCCCTGCGGATGTCACCCTTTATGCCATGTGGGTGACTACGGAGTATGATTTTGTCTATACAGGCAGCTATGTGCCATTTACCATCCCGCAGGACGGCATCTATGAATTTGAGGTATGGGGCGGCTCCGGTGGAGATGCAAAGGTAGATAATCTTGTGGCAGAGGGTGGTCTTGGCGGGCATTCCAAAGGCTATAAGAAGATGAAGAAGGGCGAATTGATCTATATCTATAACGGTGGTGCTGCCAACGGCACATCATACGGTGCGAATAACGGCGGGAGTGGAAATTCTTATTCCAATGGCAAGCAGTATGGGGCAGGTGGGGGCGGATGCACCCATGTGGCAACAAGGTCCGGCTCGATAGGCGGGACTTCTTCCAGTGGGCTGAGTTACAATAACAGGGACTGCATCCTGATCGTGGCAGGCGGCGGAGGCGGCGGTGCGATAGACAACGGGGTGATCCATAAAGGCGGGGATGGCGGCGGTGAGCGTGGAGGCGATGGTTCCGGCGGTGCGCTGGGAGGGCGGCAGATCTCCACAGGGAGCAGCGCATCCTCAAACTTTGGCTACACATCATCTTATAATTCCAGCAGTGTTGCCGAATCTGGCGGCGGAAGCGGATGGTTTGCCGGGCATTATGGGCTGCGCGGCCAATCCGGGGCAGGGGGCTCCGGCTATATAGACGGTGTTGCACCTTTTACCCATAACGGGAAGTATTACCCTGCGGAAACAGTGGCAGGGGTGAACAAAGGACACGGGAAAGCATTCATCCGATATATCGAATGCGCATAAGTAACGGCACCTTAAGGGTGCTCTTTTTCATGAAGGAGGAAAAAAACAGAATGAAGAATTTTATTGAGGCGGCACAGTACGCATTTGCGGCGCTTGGCGGTGCGCTGGGCGCGGTGATGGGAGGCTTTGACGGCTTCCTCTATGCGCTGGTGGTATTCGTGGTGGTGGACTATGCCACGGGGCTTATGGCAGCGGCGGTGGAGAAACAGCTCTCCAGTGAGGTGGGCTTTAAAGGCATCTTTAAGAAGGTGGTCATCTTCTGCCTTGTGGCGGTGGGGCATATCGTGGACACCCACATCATCGGGAACGGTA
>CAMWLG010000121.1 GCA_947175035.1 uncultured Lachnospiraceae bacterium
CCTGGGAAGTCATCACCGTTGACATAATCAGAGAGACCACCCCATGTGAACTCCTCTGTTCGATACGTGTTGACGTTCACGTTCTCACTAGTCATCGTTAGATTCGATAGAGTTGATGCCATTGATACAGCTGCTGATAGTATTTGGAACACAGTTGAGAAGACCTTGATACCTTTCTGTAGTGATTCTATGTATTCATTGTATGCAGCTTGTAACCTCAACATTTCACGTATTGATTCAACTGTTTGTCTCAATGCTGCGTAATCGTATTGAAGTACCTCTACTGTTCCACCCATAACGTTGACATCTCTTCTCATTGTCATGATGTTATCAGCCCAGATTATTCTCGATGAATAGATGTTATGGTCAGTGGTGATTGATGTACATTCTCTTGGGTCTGGTTCAACTTCATAGAACTGTTGTTGAATGATTACCTCGAATGGATTGAAGTCAGTTGTTGGGTTTGTTGGTAGTTGTTCAAAGTACTTCTTCTCGATGTAGATGGTGATGTTTCGATCAAGTTGAGTTATATCTATTGATTCACTTAGTGGGATAACCAAGTCATGAACGATACTACGTTGATAGTTGAACTTCTGTATGATAGGTGCTTGACCTGCTGCATTTAGGTATTGGTACAGGATTGCGTTGTGATATGCTATATCAACATCCCACTTGAGAGAAGTGATATAACCGTCAATGTTGATATCAGCGAGAATGTATAAGCTGTTGTCATCATCCTTGTATCCGGGTAGTTTGATTGTCCATGTAAATCGGTCATAGACTTGGTCATACATACCTTCTGGTGTTGTTGATGCTGATGTGTTAGTCATCTGCATGATGTTGTCTAGTTCGAGAATGGAACCATCGAGATGAACGATTCGCCAGTTGGATATGTAGTGTGATAGCACTTCGGCATAGTTAGAGGTGGATGATGAACCTTCTGTTATTGCATCTATCCATTTACCGATGTCATCATTGTGCTCAACTAGTAGACAGGGATAGTCCTTAGCTTGTTTGAAGGTTGATTGCTTGGCGAATGAACGATTGACACAGTTGTTACCAACCCATCGATTACCATCCCATGTTAACGACCATGTATGTGAGTAGAGATAGTCTTTGAATGAGAACGTTGTTGCAAGTGGTATTGGTTGTGATTTCGATATGAACCAACTCATCTCATAGAAGTCATCTGATTGAGTGATGGATGATGGTTTGTAGAGATACATCTGAGATGATTCACGTAACTTGAACAGTGAGTCGGTTGATTCCTTCAAATGACTATTGAGTTTGTTGTAAAGAGCTTGTTGTTCCTTTCTCGTTGATGCTAGTACCTCAACTGTATCGTTGTACGAATCAATCAATGTATCCATTACATTGATGTCAACCTCTGGTGTTATGTAGGTTGGTTCAGTTGAGTTGAGTAGTTGGATGGCCCTCTCTTTGCTCTCTTGAGCAATCCAGTACATACCAGAGAACTTGATGTGATTGATCGTGAATGATAGTTTCACATGTGTACACTTGTACCTCTGACCATCATGTGTGAGTATTGATGACCTTAGTGACAGCATACGTTCATTGGTTCCATTCTCCTTCTCCAATACATCATAGTACTTGTTGCCGAATATACCGTTTCTCATGAATACGAAGTCAATGACAGCAATGACGTTATCTTCTTCGGTAGGGATGATGTATCCGAGATAGTCTTCATTCCATCGTTGAAGTTGAGTCACATCCCATCTCCATGGTACTGTCATCCATGGTTGTTCAACTAATCGTGGTGGGTTCTTCTTGTTGAACACATATTCAGCATGAATGGTTGTTGTTGGTGGTTGCTGTATCATCAACGCGATTGAGGATTTGATGTCAGGGTTCGTAGCTGATGTTGCTGTGATAGTGATTGTGTTTGATTCCTCTTCTGGACCGATATGTAGGCTGGATTCCATGATGGATGAACCAGTTGAGGCGGACATGCTCCATGATACATGCTGGTCTGCTTCTTGTGGTAGTACGTATGCTTGCAACAGATATGAACTACCTTTGATGAGTGGTTCCAATAGTGGATATGTGATAACGATTTCGCTTGGTTGAGGACGAGGTGTTGGTGTTGGTTTAGGCGAGATGTCGTAGTCAAGGATGTTTGATTGGATGTATGTGCCGTCAGCATTGACCCAACATTGAACTGATATGTGAGTTGATTCTTCATCGACGTCAATCATGAGAACATTGTTCGTGAATGCTGTCTTGCTTCCATCAGCAGTTCCGTTGATAGTCCAGCTGTAATGCATGTTCATGTTAGTTGGTTCGATTGATACATGAAAGGTATATGAACGTTCCCGATAGAGTATGTTGTCGGAGAACTGAGGACTGATGTTGATTGATGTTGGTTTGGGTGTAGGTGTAGGAGTTGGTGTGGGAGATGGTGTTGGCGCCGAAGGCGACTCGTCTGGAGGACGCGGTGTAATTGTTTGTTCTGGTTGTTCTGGTCCTGTATTGAGTACAATAAGGGGTTCATCCATTGAAGTGATATCAATCCCGAAGGGATGTGATGCCGAAGGTTCACTTTCCTCTATGTTCGCTGTGAATGTAAGTTGCTCAACCTCATTGTTGACGATATGCTTGATGGTCTGTGTTTCTTGCAATCGCTTCCATGATTCATTCATCATCGATATCATGGTTGTGTAAATGAGTTGATAGTCAATGCCTTGAATCCTCTCCCATAGGTACTTCGATACTGGAATGATGATGACGTTCATGAATCGTTTCACTTGTTCATATACCTCGTTGACGCAGAAAACCACGAGCTGATATGTGTTGTTGATGATGCGAAGCGCAAATTTGCAGAATGGCATCGCATAGGAGTTATACAGTTGAGACATTGATGTAATCCATTCGGATATATTGACTGATGTATGTGGTTCATCTGGGTTCACTATCTCATACTTGCCTGATGGTGTTGGTGATGGTAATGAGTCAGTCAGCTCATGTTGTTTCTTGTCGAGATGCATGAGAGCATCATTGACGTTATTGCTGTTCATCGAATAGAGTTCAAAGAGTTTAGTGAGGATGTTGGTTATCTCATCCTTGTTGAACGTGATAGTTGAACCGTCTGGTAATGCTACTTCATAACCATCGGCTCCTTCAACCTTCTTGCTGACTTCGAGAATGAGTTGAATGAGTTGGTCGTTCTTCTCATCGAAAGTGATGAACTTCTGATTCAGGTTCGGTAAGTATTGATTCATCAGCCAGCTACGTAATTGTTCAACCATCTGAAGAGCTTCGTTGTCGACTGGTGTGATACCTGAAACCATTGATTCAACATCCTCAACGGTACAGAATCGTTTCAATGAGTCGACTATGTTTCGGTCATTCGATGATAGTGTTGATGTGAGTTCTAACAGATTCTGTGGCTTGATGGATGATTGAGTAAGAGTGTTCGTAGTATCATTGTAGACTATCTTGTTGAGTGATGTGTAACTGTTGATGTACTCGTTGAGTGAGTTGAGGATGATGGTCTTCATGTCTGATGGTAATGTACCGAGTGTAATCAATGAATCAACTTCCTCTTTCGTGTAGATACAATTGATTTCGACTTGTTTGCCATCTCTTCGTGATATCACTAGCTTACCTCGTTCAATCTTTACAGATATGCCTTGGTCCTCTAGTGATAAGGCAGTAAGTGATATTGGACTAATCATGTTTTAGTTCTACTGAAAATGCTACTATCATTGCAGAGCACCAACGAAGACTACTCAACAATACGAACGAATATCGATATACCATGGGAGTGTAAGTATGTGAAGTACTGGATAAGTTGTGTGAACTTCAACGCTAACACGTATAAGTTGTCAAATGATGATTACATCAAGTATCATACTGACGACATAAATCAGTATAAGTACATAATCAAATCCGATTATCTTGCAACTACCCCAAACGCCAATGATATCGATAGGGTATTCGAGGAAATCAATCCAGCACCAAGCTTCAATTCAATGATTGAATTCAGTCAAAATGCCAATACTAAACAAACAGTTCTCACGACTACTTGGCCTAGTGTGTTTGATGACATTACACCTCGAGCACGAATGGTATTCGGTTTGCAGAATCTGGAAGTTGGTAAGATGTATGGTGTTGATGTTGATGGTCAAATACATCGTATGGAATATACCTTCGACATACCTGTACTCGATTATGCTAACAAGATGTATATCATATCGAAGCAAGGTAGTGCTGTTCATGCTAATGTAGGTAAACAGGAGTATACACCAAGCATCTTAGCATCGATTGATACAGTCATTCGTGATGGTCTTCCTGTGATTGTGAACTTTGAGAGTTATGGCAAGCCTATCAAGAACGTAGTCAACATCGATTCGTTCAAGTATATGGAGTTGCAGTTGGTTGATTACATGTTTCAACCAGTTCTGCTGATGAATCCGATGTTCGTTACAGTGAAGGTCAAACCGTGTAAAGCTCCTTATATGAGACTAACTGAATGACTGTAGTCGCAGGATTGCTTCG
>CAMWLG010000122.1 GCA_947175035.1 uncultured Lachnospiraceae bacterium
GGACACGAATCCACCGTTTATCACACGGCACACGATATCTTTCTCTTGAATCTCGTCCACCCGCATCTCAATCAGTCCGTCGTCAATTAAAATCGTCGTTCCGACGGATATGTCATTTTTGAGATTCTTATAAGAAATAGACGCCTTTTGCGCCGTTCCCATAATCTCCTCTGTGGTCAGCGTAAACTTCTGACCCGCCACAATCTCAACCTTTCCCCCCTCAAAATCTCTCAGACGAATTTCGGGTCCCTTGGTATCAAGCAGGGTTGCCACATGCAGCCCCAGCTCCTCACGCACCTTGATCACGCGCTCCAATTTCTCTTTCTGCGCCTCTTTGGTGCCATGGGAAAAGTTAAATCTTGCTACATCCATACCCGCCTTCATCAGTTCTCTTAAACACTCCTCGCTCTCGCTTGCAGGTCCAATCGTACAGATAATCTTTGTCTTTCTCATGCTCCTAATCTCCTGTTATTATTTTTTTCACGAAGCAGTTCCCCTCCTGCTCCACAATCCCTTGTATATTCAATCCCTGCATCCGATCCTCCACAATTTCCCCATAAAGCTCCTCCGTCATCACCTCTCCTGGCACCAACAACGGAATCCCCGGCGGATATAGATTGATAAATTCAGCTACAGGGCAATTTATCGCATCCGACAGTCGTGTCATTTTGCATGGCATATCCCATGCCTCTGCAAGAGAATATGCGATATTAGGAGTTGAAAATATTCTCTCTGGTCTTGTATCCATCTCCGGCAACAAAGGCAGCTTTTCCGCCAGCTCACTGTCAATCTGTATCAGTGCCCGCACCATTCTTGTATAGGCTTCCTTGTCATCCGCCAGAGTAAACATGGCAAGACAATAGGTACCTGCGGACATCTCGCACTGCAAATGGTATTTTTCCCTCAACTCGTCGTAGAGCCATTGCCCGGACACTCCTGCTTTGTCAGTGACAATCACAAGCTTGCCAATATCCTGTCTGCCCTGTTCCACATCCTGCCAAGGCACAAATCGAAGCACTCGACATCCCTGCAAATGTGTAAGCATCTGCTGATACCATATCAGGAACCGGTCAAAACGTTCCCGCTCCTGTCCCGCAATCTTCAAGGCGTCTTCTATGCTCGCCATCAGTAAATAGGATGGACTACTTGTCTGGTAAATATGCAAGAAACGTCTCAACCGCTCCCTGTCAACCAGAGAACCGTTCACATGTAAAAGCGCCGTCTGGGTCAATGCCGGCAATGTCTTATGCACACTGTGGATCACTAAATCTGCACCTTCCGTACAGCTTCCGGGCGAAAACCCCTTTGCAAAACCCAGATGCGCCCCGTGTGCCTCGTCCACGATCAATGGAATCCCCTTTTTGTGAACCACCTGTGCAATTTCACGGACATCCGCGATGCGTCCTTCGTATGTAGGCGATACAATCAGAACCGCCCCAATATCCGGTTCCTGATTTAATGCCTGCTCCACCTGCTCTGCAGTCACCGCCTCGTAGAAATCAAACCCTTGCACTCTCGCGGGATATAAATAAGTAATCCTTAATTTGCGCAAATATGCTGCGTGATAGACAGATTTGTGACTGTTTCTTGCCATGAGCAGGTGTCCGCCCTCCGGCAAAACGGTGCTGACAGCGCTCAATATACCTCCCGTGCTGCCATTGATCAGATAAAAGGTCTCTTCCGCCTGATATAACTCATTCGCTTCATCCTGAAGCCGCTGCAAAATCCCTTCTGCCTGATGCAGATTATCAAAACCATCAATCTCTGTGATGTCCAGTCCCAGAAGATCCTCCGGCAGCTTTCCTAACTGCCTTCTCTTGTGTCCGGGCATGTGATAGGGGTAATAATCACTCTTCTTATAATCACGAAGTTTTTCTAATAATCCCCTTTTTTGCTCCATTCTTCTTAGTCCCATGCCCCTTGTGTATGTGTAATGTCTCCAACA
This sequence comes from uncultured Lachnospiraceae bacterium, assembly GCA_947175035.1. Lineage (GTDB taxonomy): Bacteria > Bacillota > Clostridia > Lachnospirales > Lachnospiraceae > Acetatifactor. The sequence continues at coordinate 1,946 of CAMWLG010000122.1, forward strand.
ATGAACACCATTTATCCGCCGTTGTCACGATCCAGGCCTCTCTACATGTCGGAGGCACAACAGTCAACGGCCACATATGCTTCTTAATGATGTCCTTTTCCCTGGGAGTTAATTTGTATTCCTTGGAAGCGTTTTTTAGTGCAATTCCCGGATGGAAAAAGCCATGCAGCTTGTAGGGCTGCACATGTTCCTTGCTGTGCCAGTCATACAGGAAATAATCATGCAGTAATGCCCCTCGTATCAATTCCCGTCGATTACAGGGAATATGCAGCTTTTCACTGATTGCCAGACTGCATTTTGCCACATTGATACAATGATTATTCACCGTCATGTTGCCATGCTGGATGTGCGCCTTAGTAGACTGAAAATTATCCGAATGCAATATATCTGCCGCCGCCGCCTTTATCTTGCGGTTCAAATCCTTCTGACGCTCAAAATGCTTCTGCCAGCGAGCCGCCGCCTTTGCACGACGCTTTTTGATTCGCTGCCTTGCCGCCACAACCTTCGCGCTTGAATTTTGTACCTTCCCCATCTACATCCCTTCCTTTAAACTACGCTATATCACTCATCATCCTCATTCTCATATGTTTCCTCCGGCAACACACCCGGGGGATAATAATAACAAATCACTGGAAACCCTGTGGACACATACTGGTAAATCTCCCCCGCCTTATCCAAGGGCAGATTCAGACAGCCATGGGAACCGTCTGTAAGGAAAATATCCCCGCCGAAGGAATCTCTCCACGTGGCATCATGCATGCCGAAATTGCCATGAAAAGGCATCCAATAATTCACCGGCGTCACATAATCCGCCCCTCGAAGAACAGCATTGGTCGTCTTATAGGTCAGTCCAAATACCCCCTCTGGCGTAATACAATCGCTTCGTGACATAATGCCTGATACAAAATCCGTCTCCAACACAATCTCACCATCTTGATATAAATATAAATGCTGATGTGTCAAATCCGCCTCCACATAACTATTACCAACATCATTCATCCCCTTCCAAGGTCCCTTGCTGGTATATTCCGGCTCCCTGTTGCACACGCTGCCCGCCTCAATCAGCTCTGTCAGCTTCTTAACCTCGGCTTCCCGATCCGTAAGCCATCCAAACGCACCTCCCGGCAGACTCAAATCATATCCCATCGTCGTGTGAAAAACTCTGGTCTTGCCATAAGTATCATATTCCTTTGCATTTTCCGCCACGAATTCCGCAATAGCACTTTCATCCAAGGATAATTTTCCGTTGTCCAGCATAATCCAGTCCTTGATCCGCTCCTTGTTCAGCACTACCTCTGTGGCATTCCAATCATAAGTGATCTCTGTGGCAAGCCATTTTTCAGCCTGTGCAATATTTTGCTGCAGCTCTGTGTCCTGTGCGGTGACAAGAGGCTCCACATAACAGCCCTGCTCCTCCAAATCTATATGCTCCACTTGCTGCGCAATTGCCTGATGAATACACTCCTGCACAGCATCTGAATCCACCTGTGTCCCTTCCACCTCCGGAACAAGAATAAACCTGTTTTCCGCCTCGGAATACCCATCAATATAGGCATCCTTAGGAATCTTCATATTTTCTTCCTGTAAAAATGGCTGTTCTTTCATAATAGCAGCCAATTTATCTTCATTAATCTCCACATTCCCAGACAAAGTATGTGTATGACTGCCCCACAGGTAAATAGGCCAAATCCAACTCTTTTGTGATTTTAATATGGCTTGGATATCCGCATCTTCCACAGAAGTTTTCAAATCCACTTCCGGTGCCGAGATACACAGCAGCTCCACATTTTCCAAATGATCCAAATCCCGTCCGGTGATTCTCAACTGATAATCCTGCATCTGCAACAACATCGAAGCTGACACAGCGATTACGTCCGCATTGGTAAAGTCCTGACCATTAATCTCTGTTTCTGGATAAAAATGTCCGCTGTAATAAATTGCTACTGAAATATAACCACTGATCAAAAGAACTACTAAAAGCCCTGCCAGCACTATGGCAATTTTTTTTCCTGTCTGCTTACTCTTTGTTTGATTGTTTTCTACATCCTTTCCCATAGCTTCCACAAAATCTTCTAAATGTATTCTCCCTCTTTTGAATTTTAATCTGTTCAGAACCAAATGGGAGCTGTGTAGCAGCATTTTGCGAATGGTTCTGACCACTTACGAATTTTTATATATCACGGATAAAAATCCAGTATAATTATATCACGACAAGCTCAAAAAAAATAGCACTAAAACTCTTTTTTATCGCGCAAAAATAAAAATAGCGAAAAGCCTGATAAAATACTAGGTTTTTCGCCTATTTTTGTCTTGATAGTGAAGCACAGGGGATTCGAACCCCTGACAACCTGATTAAAAGTCAGGTGCTCTACCGGCTGAGCTAGTGCTCCAAAACATCTCTTTATTGATTTTTGCATACAGCAAATGCCCAGAACCGGAATCGAACCAGTGACACGAGGATTTTCAGTCCTCTGCTCTACCAACTGAGCTATCTGGGCATTT
>CAMWLG010000123.1 GCA_947175035.1 uncultured Lachnospiraceae bacterium
CTGAGCAAAGTCTCATCACCTTTGAAGAATGCCGTGCCGAATTTGCAAAGCTCCGGTGCTGTGGACATGATGCCGCCCGAGCCGAATGCCATACAGTAGTCCGTATCATACGGCACACCGCCGACAAAGATATTTGCCGTATTCTTACTGCCGTACATTTTCGCGGCCGTTCCGGTGTTTTCAAGTTTGAGCGGCTTTGAGATATGATTTTCCACATAATCTGTAAAACTCTCACCGCTGACACGTTCCAGCACGATCTCAAGCAGTGTGAAACCGTCATTGCTGTAAGTCGCGAGTGTTCCCGGGTCAGCTTTCAGACGTGAATTTTTCAGATGTTCAATGAATCTGTCATGATATGTCGTATCAATATCATCATAGAGCATCCCATCATCATATACCATTCCCATAAGCCCGGAAGTGTGATTCATGAGCATTCTCACAGTGATATCTTTATATCGCTCATCCTGCATTGTAAATTCGGGGACATAATCCGTCACGGGAGCGTCAATGTCGAGCAATCCCTGCTCATAAAGCTGCAATGCCGCGGTCGTACAGAATATCTTGCTTATCGAGCCTATTGCCGAAACAGTATCGGCTCTTTTCTCTGTCTGTACTGGTGCCGTTTCCTTGTCTGCACCGTAAGCTGCCGTAACGGGTATCGCCACCAGTATCATGACCGCTGATATTGCCGCTGTTATCTTCTTCATAATATTATTCCTCCCGCTTTATTCGGTCATAAGCTCTGTTACAGAGATCTTCTTTATCCTGCCTGCGCCGACATACGCACAGCCGAAGCAGAACAGTATCATAATAATAATTGCAGCGAGCATCATGGGGATATTGATGGGTGTTGTGCCGACCATAACGTCCATTACCGCATGAAGCACAGCCGCCGCACCGACAGTGCCGAGGATAATTGCTGCGGTCACGGCAGGCATGATACGCATTGCAAGCTGTACCATAAGCTCCTTTGTGGTGTAGCCGAGTCCGAGCATGATACCGAGTTCTTTTCTCTGCCGTCTGACAGCCTGCTCCATAAGGGCTATGATAATGATAGCTGAAACGACTGCTGCGATACCCATAAGTGACCAGGATGTCAGGCTGATCGTGCTGAAAATGCCGCCGATCTGCGTCTGCATCGTACTTTCGAGGTTCTGCACACTTTTGATAGCAAAGCTTCCACTTGAACCCGATATAGTCATATCGCCGATCTGTATCGAGTATTCGATATGATCCGCACCGTGATTGGCGAGATACTCCGCGATCAGCCGATCGGCTTCCGCACTCAGCCGTTCCTCGGCGGTATCGCCGGTGCTTTCTGTTTTACGGGTATCAGCCACAGATCTGCCGTAGGTCTGCATAAGCAGTGTCTGAAACTCTGCCCGATCCGTTTTGTCCTCAAGGTATATCTCTATCGCAGAGAGGCGGTAAGTGGGCATGATACGTTTTAGAGCCTGTTCGGTAATATAGAGATTCGTTCCGTTGTTGGTCATGCTTGGAACTATTCCACAAATGATGTAATTCTTTTTTACCCTGTTGCATTCGAGGGTAAGATCGTCACCGACCTTCAGGCTGTGCCGGGTAGCGAACAGCTTTGTAACAGCGATTTCATTGTCATGTTCTGGAAGTCTGCCTGCTGTTGCCTGAATGTTCTCGCACTGAGAAAAATCGGGATAGGATATCGGCACAAGACAACTCTCACGGTCAAAGACATAGAGAGACATCCATTCGGACAGATCAAGAGAATACGAACCTGTCTGCACACGTTTTACACCCTGCATCATGCTTATTCTTTCCGCAAGCTCTTCAGTGTTGACAGAGTGTATAACGGTCACTGTCAGGTCGGGCCCCTCCACTCCTGTCAGCCTTGCAGCAACTTTCAGATCAGAGCCGAACAGGTCGACGATCAGGATACCTACAACAGCGGCAAGTGCCGAAACGGCTATGCAGACAGTAAGACTGACATTCTGCTTCATATTATCGAAAAAGCCTTTCAGGGCAAGACGAAGATGCACGCTGTTTTTAGTATTCCTGAGCGGAAACCGGTTTTTGCCGAAATGATGAACAGCTATTCCTTTACGGAAAGCCTGCATAGGGGGATATTTCTTTACTGCCAAAGCTCTCGTATGTGCGATTACTCCCACAAAAATAAGGATAGTCAATGCCGTCAGCAGTATCGGGAGCGGAGAGATATGCAGACTGCCGTGATGTCCCGAAAGTGTTTCAGCGACTCTGTGCAGTACAGGCAGCAGTGCAAATGCACCGCCTGCACCGATAATAACGCCTGCAAGGGCTGTCATAAGATACTCCGCAGTATAGGAAAGCGCGATCTCCTTTGATGTATAACCGAGTGCTTCCAATACGCCGATAGACTGTATCTGATCCTGTATATCGCCTGCGATACGGAAGCGTATCATAATAACAGCGGCAATGAATATAACAACCGCCATAAACAGCATGATACCAATGACAATCTCCGAGAAGACAGCACTCTTCTGTTCCAGATTTTTATACAGACCAAAGCTCAGAATATTATATCCGATATCTTTGCCTGTCTGTTCTTCAACTCTATCATAAAATTTTAAATATATATCCTCACAGTCATCAAGCGGCTCGCAGTCGAACAGCACCATTTCATACTTGCCGATCACAGTCATCAGAGAAACATAGTCGCTGTCCGAAACGATCATCTGGAAACCCACATTGGTTTCAGGCATAAAAATAGATTCATAAAAACCTGCAACTGTAAAAGAGAACTGCTTTGTTCCGTAAATTATGTTAAAAGTGTCGCCCTCACCGAGCTTTGACGCAAGGCTTTCTTGTCCTGCATAGGGCAGATAGATCGGGTGTTCAAGTGCTGCTGTCGCCTCATCGGTGAGGGTCGTTTTTATAGGAGAGCGCTCTATGTTCTTTTCCAGATCCTTAGTCACGAAACTCATATACAGCGCCTGTTCCTCACCTTCATTGTCGAGGTATTTTGTTGCCGTACTGAACAGAACACGGACATGATCGATGTCCGTTACCCTCTCATCTTCACTAAGCAGCCGGATGAAGCTGTCATTGTAATAATCCTCTTTGATATAAAGCGCATTTTTATGTACGGCATACTCATCTGCCACACGGGGGAATATGCCCGTCATATCAATGCTGCCCGCTGCCGCCGCCGATGTGACAGCCATACACAACACGATCAGCAGAGTAAGAAGTATCGTCTGTTTCATATGCTTTTTAATATTTGCAAAAGAAAGTCTGAGTATCTTTTCCATATTACCACCCCATGTCATCGAGGAATCTCTGCAAGCCCTCTTGTCTGCTCTTGATATCATTTGTGCCGAATGACGGCATTTCATGTTCGCCGATCACAGCACCGTCATGGAGATATATCACCCTGTTTCCTCTGAGAGCAGTTTTCATGTCGTGCGTCACTATTACAATGCTTTGTCCTTTCGAGTTCAGTTCCGTGAAGATATCAAGAATGTCACGGCTCGAAGCCGAGTTCAGACTGCCTGTCGGCTCATCGGCAAAAAGTATCTTCGGATCATTGATGATCGCTCTTACGATGCCGACCCTCTGGCACTCACCGCCCGAAAGCTGGTTCGGGTATTTATCCCACAGCTTTTCGCCTATACCGACCTTTTTGAGAAGCTCCTCGGCCTTTTTCACAAGCTCGTGGCTGTTCTTCTGCATCACAAGCGCACCTGTCATGATATTATCGAATACGGTCATGTTTTCGAGCAGATAGATACTCTGAAAGACAAATCCACAGTTTTCACGTCTGAACACAGCAAGCTGATCGTTGGTATATTTCGATATATCCTTGTCACCGAAGAAGACGCTGCCGAGGGTCGGGGTATCCATTCCCGAAAGTGCATAAAGCAGAGTGGATTTGCCCGAACCCGATGCACCCATTATAATAGTGAAGTCCTTTTCCCTGATCTCAAGATCAAGATTCTTGATGATATGCTGCTGCAAGCCGCCGTTTGAGAATGATTTGCACAATTTATCGGTATGAAGAATTGTACTCATGTTTATCCCTCCATAGTGCTTGAAAAGAAGTTTGTGTGTCTATGGTATTATACATCATATTTCGAAAAAGTCTTTATCTGTTTACTATTTGTTTCTTATCTGTTTATTAAATGGACAGTAAGGAACAATAAAAAAAGCATTGCCATCCGTTATAGAAAACAATGCTCTTTTGAAACTTCTCCGGCACTTCATAAGTTTTTAGATGTTCATAGCCGGCCAGTTCTTTGTTCCCACTTGAATCAACACGATAAGCCAGCTCATCATATCCTAAAGGATTATGCGCCCCTACCTGTGGTGTGATACCGAATTTAACAGAAATGAATCCCGGCCCTTTCTTTCCGATATCCACAATAGTTACTTCATAATTATAAACAGCAATTTCACCCGAATAATATTCCGAAT
>CAMWLG010000124.1 GCA_947175035.1 uncultured Lachnospiraceae bacterium
TCTCTCTCTCTCTCTCTCTCTCTCCCTTTCTCTCCCTCTTTCTCTTCTTCTTCCTTAATAAACACTTATGCCTATTCCTGTGTTTACGTGTCTGTTACCCTCCACCACCATCCGTGCAGCGTGTGCCCTCCCACTGGTGGGAAACTGTAGCCGCCTACTCATATGCCGGACTTTGGAGGCAGCGCCTGGCACCGCTGGGGACCCGCTGGAGTTTGCCCCTGCTCTGTGAGCCCTCCAGGCGGGAGGAAACCCCTATATTTTTAGGAATAAGACTAGGTAGAAAACTTTGGAGTAACTATGATAAGATGGAAAGTAGAGTGTTTTCTCTGAATATTTAAATGCAAATGGACTGAATATTAATTAACTCTTACTTGATAACTGTTCTTATTATAGATAGTTTTACTATGTTAAAGTTAAAACCTTTTATTTTTACTTAGACAAAAAGGAAAAATGTTGTAGAATATTATTTTAAGATGTGTTACATTTGTTTATGCTGCAGAACATTTGTTCAATGATGTGAAATTGTCTTTCATTCTTTTATGTTGCTTTCATTGATCTCTGTGAAGTTGAATTTCTCTGGCTGTCTAACTACCTGACTGGTCCAATAAAGAGTTGTTTGGACAATACTAAGGCAGAGGAAAGATAGGTGGGGTTGACAGACAAAGAGAATGAATAGAAGGTAAAATAGGATCAAAGAGTGAGAAAAGAAGGGGCCAATCATCCAGCCACTCAGTCAGACATGGAATAAGAAGGAACAGAAAGATATACACAAATAGGGTAAGGTAAAAGCCCAGAGGCAGAAGATAGATGGGATAATTTAAATTAAAAAAAAGCTGATTACAAACAAGCCAAGCTAAGGCTGGGCATTTATAAATAATAATAAGCTTCTGTATTTATTATTGATGACGTGGGTGGTAGATCCCCATGGAGCAAAGAGCCAAAGTGTCAAAGACAAACAACAACTACACAGGTTATACAGTATCATGGAAAATTGAAGTACTCTTGCTTTATAAATAGTCAGTGTATTTCTAGGTATTTTCCTAATATATATGTAAACTTGGCACAAAATATTATATATGAATACACTATTTGTGTTCTTGAAGGATTGTTATTTCTTCTTTTACAGTTCTATAATATATTTCCTCTCAGGTCCTCTCTTATCTCCTTTCTAGTTGGGCTTAACCTCTTATTTTTCCCAGCAAGTGTCCTTCCTACTTTCACATCTAGTTTTTGTGGGTTTAATTGGAGTTTCCTGCATGAACAAAGGTAGAATGTTACTCACTTGAGGAAAATTAACTGACCAGTTGCTATAAAATTGAGAACTATTGAAGAACCAGCCTGCATTTATTTTAGGCTTAAAAGCCATGTCATAGTAAAGAAAAGCTAGGTTTATTATTTTTTCTGATTAAGCCCCTGTTTTTCAAGAATAGGATTATGCATTCAAGTGGCCCCGAATAACATGAGCAGACATGAAGTTTGCCTGTCTCTACTAACCTTTTTAGTTTAATCAGGCAGAAATTCTGGGAAGTAACTCAATAAAAAAATATTGTTCTAACCATATTTTTAGTATGGCTAAAGAAAGCCCACTAGGGTGTCCCTTGGACAGGTGACTGACACAGGCCAACTAGAATGTGAGGTTTCCATTCAGTCTAGAGACTTTTCTCTTTGCCAGAGGTGTTTTTTTGTAATGTTTCTTTACTGCTGCTTTGACAACCTGAAGATAAAGATTCTACTTACCACATAAAAATTATTCTTTTTCATAAACTTCCATACATTCTGACTACATTAGGTAGAAAAAATATTTTTAATTTGCCTTAATGTATGTCAGCATACCTTGTTTCAGTGTGTGATGTGACATAAATTATGTTTATAAACTTTTAATAATATTTACTTTAATCAAAATTTTTGAGTAGATTAAATTATATGAATTTATGTTTGCAGAATTTATGTGACATTTCACCCTTTAAAAGTCTTTTTAATGATTTATTTATATTTATTTCATGTGCACTGGTGTTTTGCTTGCAACTATAACTGTATATCTTGAATCCTCCTATGTTTTACTTTTAAGAAATACATCATATTTTGAGAAATACATCATTATCATTATAAAAGCCCCATTGTTCCTCTTTATGCTTTCCCAAATATACTTTCCCACCTGCTATATAGCCTTATTCTAATGATAGCGTTCAGAACTTTTGCAGGCCTAACTAAATATCAAGTCCAACACACCCTGCTTTTGCAGCACTTATGTCAGCTGGAGGCTACTTTCAGTTACAAAGTTAAAAAGTAATAGATATGGGTGTAATGGTCTGCTCTGCCACCTTAAGTGTCAAGCTACATCCACTCTTTCCCCATCTGCAGAGGCAAACTGATCTTCTCTCTCTCACACAGAGGCAGCTTCTGTCTCTCCTTTCTCCCCACTTCTCCCCTTCACTCTCTCTGTTTTTCTCTTTCCCTCTGCTTCTCTCTCTGCTCTTTTCCCCCTTTTCGTTTTCCTTTCAATAACCCACTTAATAAATATCCATCCTCACTCTGCATGGCATGCCTATCCGTGACTCTGTCTTTTGTCCACCACATGGCTCCCTGCCCAGGACCAGCTGCCTTCAGAGATCCTACAGTGTGGTCTTGTGGCATGATCATTTATCTGTTTCTCCTCATGGGACTGGCTGCCCAGTCGAGGTCTCTCATCCACCACACATCTCCTTGCCTGGGACTTGCTGCCCTTAGTGGCCCACTGCAGTCACTTGGGGAACTGTGCCATCTCTTCTTGGGACAGGCTGCTCTCAAGATCTGTAGCCTGCTGACTTCTGCCACTTCAGGGACTTGTGGCATGGTCTCAGGACTTGCTGCCCACTGCCTGCCACAATTTTGGGGACCTGCAGCATGGTCTCATGGTGTGCTGCCTGCAGCCACTTGGGGAACTTGCAACATGGTCTAGGGACCCTCTGCCTACTGCAACCCCTTAAAGATCTGCAACATTTTACTTAATCCATTACATTGGTAACTCAGCCAGGTTCTCCACATTCCCTCCAGCCTATGGGCAGACCAGCCTATGGGCAGTTCCAGGCTCCTGGAACCCTGTGCTCGGGAACCAGGTTCCTTTATAACAGCTCTCCATTCCATCTGCTTGAGTGAAATTTCTAAGCACACCACTGGCTTCTATTGGTGAGTTTCCCCCTTTCCAGTCAGCTTAACCATTTCTCCAAACATGAGGAATTGACCCTTGAGCTCCCATAAATCTTCTGGTGTACCTAGAAATTGGAGACAGCCCCCAACCATGGTCTTTACTGCTACAGTTGAGCCCTTCACTGACATTCATCTCTGGATTGCTTCCCTTAGCTAAAATCATATTTGGATGAGCCAGTGTCAGTCCTCGCATGACTGGGAGCCCAGGGTCCTTCAGATTTTCTTTCTCTTTTTTTCTTTTGCTTTCATTTTATCGCTGACATGAAAGGCTGCTTAGGGTGGCCTCTGACCTCTCTGGCTTCTGAGTAATCCCAACCAGATCCAGTCAGGCTTTAGCATCCTGCCTGCAGGCAGAGGACACTCTCCTACAAGTCCTACAATGTTCATTGCTGAGTCACACCCTGCCTATAGAGGGGAGACATCTCCCTATAGGCCTTGTGGTGTTGCTGTTTTCGTGGTTTCAGCTATGGCTACCAAGCCATCCAAGACCATCAATCTAGCCTCCCAACTGGGATGCCTTTTAGAGGCCCTAAAACCCCAGGCTTTAATGCCCTAGTTACAGATTCTCACACTTGTCCATCTTTGTTCAAAGAATGGCCTCCTTACAATTTATATAACAATTTAAAGTGGCTGCCTATTCACACCTTTGATCCAGCTATTCTATGGGAGCTTTCTAACTACTGTCAATGCACAGGCAAATGGAAGGAGTTTCCTTATATCCAAGCCTTTTGCTATATAAACTCTAAGCCTAAGCCCTCTGTCCTAGTAAGTTGTTTGCTTGCTCACATGTTCCTGGCCATGCCATCTGAGCTGGAAGAACCCTCCATTTCTACTCTGGACCCAGCTAACAAACACCTACCTTTTTCAAACTCAGCGGGTATCTACCCAATTTCTCTAGCTCCTACCCCATTCTTCAACTCCTACTCTCATTCCAACGGTGTCCCACCAGCTCCACTTTTCCTCAGACTATCTCTGCCACCACTACTGCTGCCAACAAGATTGGTCAGATCCACGAGGCATCTGTTTTCAATTCTAGCCTATTGCGCCCCACTGCAGCTTGTGGTGCAGCAGGTCAGCAACAGGGCAGATCATGCATCTAAGTCTTTCTT
>CAMWLG010000125.1 GCA_947175035.1 uncultured Lachnospiraceae bacterium
GCTGGCTGGTTTTCTGCCGCTGGTATTCCTTGCTAATTTCTTGGATTGCTATAATAAAAACGCTAGGGAGTTATAGAGACTACTGATAGGTGCAACACAAATAGATTTGCTTTTTTCTGGATAATATGGCAAAATATATTTGCTGCCCTTCCTCAATCCGGCAACGGAAAGGGGGTGGAACCATTGGAACTCCTAATCAACTTCCTGGTGTCGGTGGGAGCAGGTGTAGCCAGCTACTACATTTGCAAGTGGCTTGATCGGCACTGTCGTAAGGGACAGTAAGCACAAAATGAACCCCCGGAGAGCAGCTACCTCTCCGGGGGTTCGTTTTGCGTGGGCCATTGGTCCTAATCAGCTTCCTAGCTGTGTTCATTATACCACAGCTACGCTAGTATATGCAAGCTGAAAAAAATTAGCATGCTACACCGATGAAGTGGCCTGTCTGGTCCACGATATAGGACGGAAGCGTCAGCGCGCTGTGTAGTGGTAATAAATGGTAAAATATGGTAATTATGTCGGACGAAATAAATTGACTTGACGGACCGAAATCGGTATAATGTAAGAACCAAAAGCTGACGAGGCTTAATGGTTTCCAGGCAAAAGCAACCCGCACTTGGAGCAGCCACTCCAAGTGCGGGTTGCTTTATGTCCTATGACCCTAGCTGTGTTTGTCAATCCATCTGTGGACATAGTAACAGACTGTGTCTACAATTATGGTTTCCAAAAGCCTGACGAGTGTGCTCACAGCTTCCATTCCCTCCTTTCCTCTTCAGACGGAAGAAAGGGTCCATAGTTAAATAATACCATGGGAGTTTGTCGAATTTTGGTGATTTTGTGACAGTGTGAAAAAAATATAGAAAATAATATGAGAAGCTGTCACTGGATGTTCTAGTGACAGCTTCTGCAATATGTGGGTTTGACTTAATGACAGATTGATGAGGTGATTATTGGCTACTGCTAACTTTCTCTCTGTTCCTCAGATTCTTTCAGATACTCCGATAATTCCACTATCCATTTTGGCCAGTGATCTCCCTCCAGGATCAGCTCACCGTTGCGATACGCAGCGACCTCCACGAAGCCGTTGTCGTTGTCATAGAAGACAGCTTCGTCACAGTAGGGGAGGACGGCCTGCACCGCAGCCCAGCGACCCAGGAAGCGCCGCTCCACGTCTTCAGAGTCGATATTGTGCCCGCCTCTGGCGACGCGGTTCGCGATGCGCCGCTTGCTCTCTTCCGCCGTATCGAGGCCGATGTAGTAGAGCCGGATATAATACCCAGCATCCTTTGCCTTGCGGGCTGCGGCCTTCGAGCGGTGGCCGGAAAGAGTTGTTTCCTGCGTGAAGCTCACGCCGTCCTGGATGCAGCTCTCCATGATGTGGATCGCCCGCTTGCCGCCCTCCAGGGACTTACCGCCCAGCTGGGCGGTGATCTTGTCGATGTCGACGATCATGCCCAGATCCTTTGTCTGGCTCTTGAGAACGCCGGTGAAGCTGCTCTTGCCGACGCCGTTCACGCCGCCAATGATCGTGTAGATTTTCATGTGCTGTCCTCCTGGTTCAAATCCGCAGACGTTTGCGGATTTTCCTTTATTGGTACATGTTGTGCATTGTGTACTTCTTGTGCATATTGTGTACTCTCTCAAATTCCCACGCGCTTGGGAATTTGAAATCGATCAGCGCTGGCGGATTTGCCGTCTGCCCGCTCTTATCGATGCAGGCCCCAGCCCATGGAGCAGCTGCTCACCGCTGATCTTCTCCCTGCTCCGTAGCTTCCCCGGCCTCCTATGCTTCGTCTGCTGGATTATCAATCCGTATCTGCTCCGGAGAGTCCAATAGTGATTTATGCTCCTGGACGTGCTCCAGGAGCTTTTCTTGTGTGCGGAGCAGTTCTTTGGCCATGTGGAGAAGGTAGCTTTGTGTCTCAGGTAACAAGCGGCTGAAGATCTCCGAAAATTCTTTTGTGTATGGAGTAGAGGAAAACATCTCACCTTCGCCAGTGCGCAGCCAAGATTCATTTACGCTATAGAGCGAACAAATGACTTTGATGTATCTGTCAGAAAGGGGATTTTTCCCTGTTTCTATCATGCAATAGGATGTTTGAGCTATCCCCAGCACGTTTGCGAAATCCTTTTGCGTCATTTTAAGTGTTTTGCGAAGTTCTTTAAGCCTGGCAATCAATATTGTCACCCCATGTATCATTAGATTAATGTCACCTTATCATGAAAAATAAAAAAATGCAAGAAAAATATCATTAAGCAGAAAAATGGGTTGACAAATATTCTTGTTAATGATAATGTAAATTCATCCACCTAATAAATGGAGGATGAATTATGGAAAATCAGGTTGCCATGGAGGCGGCGGAAATTCTGAAAAAGCTTTCGCCTCAAAATCAGGCATATTTCATGACCATGTTAAGAGTGGCTGATGCAACTGAGAGAAATGTCAAGGCATCAATGCGGGGATCCACACTTGCTGCACGTCCAGAGCGACCGGATAGTGAGAACCCAAAGCAGTGCGCTCTATTTTGACCACGCACATACAACAGCCCGGAGGGTTGCGGTGAAATACCGCCCCCTTCCGGGCTGACGGCCTTGCCAGCGGGCGACGTGGTCTGTGTCCATATATCGGGGGCGTGTGGCTGCCGTGCGCCCTTCAGGGACCTCCTATGGCCTCCTGGTGCCCACAACGGCGAGGTCTGACGGGGCCCCTGCAGAGAGTCCGTCCGGACTGCGGTGCGCTGGATCGGCGCGCAGCAGCCCGTCAACCGCTAAAGCTGAAGCGGTATATAAATCATGTTGGAGGACTACGGCCCTTTGAGGGCGGTCTTTTACAGCGTGGCTCGACCGTGGGCGTAGGCGGTCGCATGGGGCCCCGCTGACGTGCGATGGCGTCCCGGCTCCGGCGGGCTGTCCTGCGGTTGACCCGAAAACCAAGGGTCTACCGCGCTCAAACGAGCCCCCACCGACAGGCTGTTCTTCCGGCCTCTGCAAGTCGGATGCAGTTCCCAGCGGCCAGACGAACACCGGAAGCTCGATGCAAGGGGGTAGATCCGGAAGGGGGTGCAGCTGTACGGGCGCAAGAAAATCCGACCGGATCGGCTGCAGGAAAGAAGATGGATTATGGGAAAAGTCATTGCGTTTCCAGAAAAAGAGTTCCCGGTAAGATGGGTAATCGAAGTAGGCGACTGTGAGGATTGTCAGCGCCAGTGATAAAATGTAAGAAAACGCCGAGGAAAAAATGTAGATATATGGCGGAGGTGAAGAAAAAAAGATAGACTCCCAATAGGGTGCCAAACGGCGCAGAAGGGAGTCAGGAAATGAAAGGAGCACAATGGATGGATATCCGAAGCGACAGACAGAAAGGACTGAGCTATGTGGAGCTTGGGAAAAAGTACCACATGGATCCGCGAACAGCGAAACGTTACGCAGAGTCACCGCAAAAGCCGGAGTACACGTTGAGCGAGCCGAAGCCCACAAAGATGGATCCGTACAAGGAGATCGTGGACGAGTGGCTGGAGGAAGCGCCGTACTCAGCGATTCGCATTCTGGAAAAGCTGCGAGAGATGGGATTTGACGGGGGCTACAGTATCGTGAAAGCGTATGTGAGCAGCCGGAAGAAGGATCTGGACGAGAAAGCAACGGTACGGTTTGAGACGCTGCCAGGGAAACAGGGACAGATGGACTGGGGATTCTTTGAGGACCATCAGGTGTATGAGGATGGGAAGTGGAAGAAAGTGTACTGCTTTCTCATGGTATTGGGATATTCGAGGATGCGGTACATCGAATTTGTGACGGATATGAGCACGAATACCCTCATCCATTGCCATCAGAATGCGTTTCGGTACTTTGGAGGTTACCCGGAGGAGATCCTGTACGACAACATGAAGCAGGTGGTGGTCAAACGGTTGCTGAAGCAGGAAGATTCTACGCTGAACCGTCAGTTTGAGGATTTTGCCGGATTCTACGGCTTCAAGCCCATTCTGTGCCGGCCATACCGTGGTCAAACAAAGGGGAAAGTGGAACGGACGGTACAGTATGTACGGGACAATTTCATGATTGGAATCAAGTACAACAGCCTTGCAGACCTCAATGGACAGGCTCTGGCCTGGTGCAATAAGGTCAACGGCAAGGTTCATGCCACCACCAACGAGATTCCCTTTGAGCGGCTGAAAAAGGAGGGACTGAACCCTCTCAGCCGTGAGTACATCATCGACAGGATCAATCTGCGCCGGGTACAAAAAGACTGCCTCATCT
>CAMWLG010000126.1 GCA_947175035.1 uncultured Lachnospiraceae bacterium
GAACCTGAAGTCAGCGGGTCTGCTGAACAATTTGTTCAAGATAGTTGGAATGTAAGAGCATACGATAGTATGTGAAGAGGGGCTGTCGCACTGATTCAAGTGAAAAATGAAAATTTTACAAATTTTGCAGTTGACAGCCTAGGTTCAGGGTGCTATACTCCAATATAGTAAGCAAAGGCGCTTTGGGAGATTCCCGAAGCGCCTTTTTGTGCGCAGAGGTGTGTAATGTATATTGCTGCTTTGCAGCACGCACCTGGCGCGAAGAGTAGGGAGAAATCTTCCCTACTTGATTCTTACCAACAATGGAAAGCATAGGATAGTGATGAAAAAGCGATGCAAAGGGGCATTTAGATGGAGGATACCCTTGGCATCGCTTTTTCGCGAATGCCGCAAGGTGATGAATTTCCATTGATAATTATATCACAGAGGAGGGAAATGTTATGGAAGATGTATCAAGTTTGGTGTTTGGCGTCTGGTTTTTGATCGGCGCCGCGTTTGTGTTCTGGATGCAGGCGGGATTCGCCATGGTGGAGGCTGGGTTTACCAGGGCAAAGAACTCAGGAAATATCTTAATGAAAAACCTGATGGATTTCTGTATCGGCACGGTCGTGTTTATTTTGATTGGCTTTGGACTGTTTCTGGGCGAGGACGTGATGGGGCTGATTGGTAAGCCGGGTTTTGATATCTTCACCGCGTATGAGGATTTTGATTGGTCTAACTTTGTGTTCAATCTTGTGTTTTGTGCCACCACGGCGACCATCGTGTCCGGCGCTATGGCTGAGAGAACGAAATTTTTGTCCTATTGCGTGTACTCCGGGGTGATTTCCGCCCTGATTTACCCGATTGAGGCACACTGGACATGGGGCGGCGGGTGGCTTGCCCAAATGGGATTCCATGATTTTGCAGGCTCCGCCTGTATTCATATGGTAGGCGGCGTGAGCGCCCTGATTGGAGCCAAGATTCTGGGACCCCGCATTGGCAAGTTTGTGAAAGATAAGGACGGAAAGGTTACAAAGGTGAATGCGTTTCCCGGTCATAATCTTCCTATCGGGTGCTTGGGAGTGTTTATCTTGTGGTTTGGCTGGTATGGATTTAACGGTGCGGCTGCCACAACCGTGGAGGAATTAGGTTCTATTTTCCTGACTACCACGATTGCGCCTGCCATTGCAACGATGGTTTGCATGGTATTTACTTGGGTAAAATATGGGAAACCTGATGTCTCCATGTGTCTGAACGCATCCCTTGCGGGTTTGGTGGCAATCACTGCGAGCTGTGACGTGACGGATGCCCTCGGGGCAACTGTGATAGGTGCGGTAGCGGGGTTATTGGTGGTATTCGGTGTGTGGCTGTTGGATTACGTGTTACATATTGACGATCCTGTAGGTGCCGTGGCTGTGCACTGTATGAACGGTATCTGGGGTACGATTGCAGCAGGATTGTTTGCCACGGAGACAGCTCCGGCTTATGCGAGAGGGTATGGCGACGGTGTCAACTTTGGCGCAAACCAGATCGCTGGGGAAGGACTTTTCTATGGCGGCGGCTTTAAGCTTTTGGGGATTCAGTTGTTGGGAATGGCGTGCATCATTGCATTTACGGCGGTGACCATTACAATCACGTTCTACGCAATCAAAGCGATCTTCGGTCTGCGTGTCACGGAGGAAGAGGAAATCATTGGTCTGGACGCCACGGAGCATGGTCTGCCTTCCGCATATGCCGGATTTAGCCTGATGGATATTTCCAACACAATGACCATGGAGACGAACGAAAATACGGACTTGGGAGTATCCGAGTACACGGAGGCCTCCGAGTTCCAAAAGAACGCGGCGGTGCAGGTTGCGCAGGCTCCCGTAGCATCTGTCAGCGGTATTTACAAGGTGGTTATTATCACCAAGCTGTCCAGATATGAGAAATTGCGTAAGGCGATGAACGAGTTGGGTGTGACAGGCATGACCATGACACAGGTTATGGGGTGCGGTATTCAGAAGGGTGCCGGAGAGAGATACCGTGGTGTCGAGATGGATGCGACCCTGCTCCCCAAGGTGAAAATAGAAGTGGTAGTCAGCAAGATTCCTGTGGCTGACGTGATTGAGACAGCCAAGAAAACACTTTATACAGGACATATCGGCGATGGTAAGATCTTTGTGTATAATGTGGATCAGGTTGTGAAAGTCCGCACGGGCGAGGAGGGATTTGCCGCATTGCAGGATGTGGAGTAAATCCGAACCTGCCATTCGGACTGTGTGAAATTGCTTTTATCTATCCCCTTTATTCGTTATATGCCTCTCCGCGTGTTGCGACTCGCGCGGGGACGGCGCCCCCCAGGTGCTTCCACCACCTGGGGATTTTTTGAATTTATTGCCAATATTTTCGAACCGCGGTTTCGGCGTCGCTTGAATTTAATTGCAGCTTTTCCTGTAATTGTGTTATGGCGGTTTCCTTTGTTCCGCCAAGGTCACGGCAGAGCGTGACAATACTGCAAATTGATTTTTCTACGGTTTCTGTCAACTGGCTTTGGGCCATTGCTAACTCCTCGTGAACCTTGTCCAATTCCTGTTGCTGTTGTTCAATCATATACTGAACCGTATTCTGATCCAATATTTTAAGAGCTTCTGAAAACATATTAAGCACCTCCTCCGGTTTGTGAAGATACTCCGCCATCTCTTCATATAGTGTCTCGAGCCATGGATAAGTTTTTGATAATTTCTTCGCTTGTGCCAGGGAATCAGTTGCAAGAAAAGAAATCCATGCTGTCTGCTCGTTCTTAATTTTAGGATACGGACTTTCTTTGAAAACGTCAAGAGCCAGCAGGCAATATTCCTGTAAAAGTTCTATTTCCAGCCCTGTGTCAAAAACCCATTTGCCCCTGTGTAGATAGTGCATACCTTCTTGATGGAATTTGGAGGTGCTTTTCTCGTATATGACGATAGTATACACCTTTTTAAGATCCTTGTATTTAAACGCATTACCGGATTCTCCCTTGACGCGGCTATATTGCCGCAATAACAAGTCTGCGGAGTAGCAGGATATGCGTTCACCCGGGAAGGAATAAGGTATCTTCTGAACCTCCACATTGGCTAAGGAGCCGTCTTCAAGTTCCACTAAAATATCCATAATTAGGAGAGCGCCCCCGTCTAACATATTTTCCGTGTTGGGCAGCAGTTTTACTACCTTCACAGGAATGCCCAATAGAGAGCTGATCAGACCAGATAATCGACCGGCATGAATATCTGGGTGAAAAATCTTTTTAAAGAAGGGGTCATAAGTCACGGGCAGAGTTTTTTTATTGCAGCAAAAATCCAGAAATCTCTGCTGCCATTCTGGGGTAAAACGCAGGAATTGGTTGTAGTATACGGGATTTTTCGTTAATTCCCGCACAACCGCTTCTTCATTTGCTTGACCTAGATTTAGTATGTTGGAATCCTTTTGTTCCATAGGCAATCCTCCTGTGTATTTTTTGTTAAAAACGGGTAGATAAAATGGCGAAATGCCAAGATAAGCAAGGAGTTCAGATTTGTATTCGTGCCAGACCTGCAACTATGCCATGAAAGTAATGGCATATGCATTTTAGTATTTATAGAAATATTGAATAAATGAAATGTAACACACTTTTTGTGGGAACGCAAGCCGTTAATTTACTCTTTGGCAATTTTTCATAAAATGTCAGAAAAAAGATTGTTAAAATAAACGAAGAAAAATAACTTGTAGAAAAACGATCTGTAAAATATAATGAAAATGTAGGAGCGCAAGCGGTTGCGCAATTGTATGTGGCATAATGAGGCATCTGTAATGAGTCGCAGATGCAATCGGAAAAGTTGGGAGAAGGGTTATGAAGAGAAGAAACAGAAAGTATCTGCAAAAGATGTTATGTATGATTCTGTCCCTTGCCATGGTGATGACAGGAATCAACCTGCCGCAGCTGGGCGTACAGGCGGCGGAATCGGACGTGGTGAAAGAGGCCGCAGAGACAGGAGAGGACAGCGGTAAGGATTATATTGTAGGCGGCGATTTCGTGGGTCTGGAATGGGCTGGCGGAAAGCTTGGCAGTTGGGAGTTTTCGGGTTGGGAGGTAGCGGAGGCAAAGCTGAATGGTTGGGCTTCACGCACAAATCCAAAAGATGTATCTGAAGGAGACGAGAAAGCTGAGTACGGGCTTGCTATTTCTTATAAGGAAGATGGTGTCTTCGATGTCTATCAGACGATATCAGAGCTTCCTGCGGGAACCTATCGGTTTGAGGG
>CAMWLG010000127.1 GCA_947175035.1 uncultured Lachnospiraceae bacterium
ATACGATATATGGATTCATACTCAAACAATACCTTCCCGTCATGCAGCAGACGGCACTTTTGTAAAAAACAAGCTGCCCTTGTGGGGGAATCCTCGTTGACATAATTATCTGCCTCCACCTGATACCCCTCTCCCAAATCCTTGCTCTCTGTCTCTTTCCAATATTCCTTTCGCCCTACTTGCCTGGACTGAATCAAAATCTGCTGATACTCCTTGTGATGATAGATGTTTTCATAGGACATGCCTTTGTATTTCAAGAAGGAATAACTGATGTCCTCACACCAAAAATCTATCACGGCAGTGTCACCAAATGCAATTTCAAGCACCAACATCACATGATAGCCAGAATCGGAGGGTGTGATTTGGATGTCCACGACACTGCTCTCCCCATATTCCCTCTCCTCAAATGTTCTCATAGACACTTTGCGAAACCAGAACTGATAATATTGGCATCCGCTGTTGTCCGTGCGCTCCCACTCGTCAAACTCCCCCTCCAACCAGAGGGTGTCCTGACCAAACCATTCCATTTTCTCTATCGTAGAATCGTGGAACCCATGTTGATGCAAAATATCACTGTCAAACATGTCCAAACTCCTCTAATTCTCACAGCCTGGCATGGGGGATTGTGGTGTTTCCTCCAAAATTGCCTTCCCTCGAATGCGGACATAATCGGCATACCAGATTCCGTCCCGCAGCAAATCCTTCCGCAGTAAATCCACTGCCTGCATGATCACTTGCTCCTTGTCTGTCCCTTCCATTCCCTCAAAAGGGCTCTGGACAAACATGTGAATCCAATCCGCAAGCCCGTTCTCGCCATTTAGCCTCGTCAATCTGTCAAACAGCGTCATATAAGTTACCCGAAAGCCCGCCTGTTCCAACAATGTCGCATACTCTCCAATCGTCGGGAAATAAAAGGGCATCTTGTACACCAGACCACGCTCCGCCAAAATCCGCTCCAATGCGGCGTGAATCAGTTGATTATTGCCAAACCCGCCAAACTCAAACACCAGCTGCCCCTTTGGCTTTAACGCGGCCTTGACACATTGCAGTACCCTTGGCTGCTTCTCCCGTTCTATCCAGTGCAGCACCGCGTTAGAAAACATGGCATCAAATTTTTCCTCCAAATGAAAATCAGTGGCATCAGCCTGAATAAACTCCAATTGAGGAAATGCTTTTCGGGCCACTTGCAATAAATCGCGCGAGGCGTCCAAACCGACCGCCCTTGCCCCCGTCTCGGCGATCTGCCCGGTCAAAGCGCCATTCCCGCAGCCCAAATCCAAAACGTTCATCCCCTTCTCCAGATCAAGCAGCTCTAAGACATTGCTCCCATACTGGTGTACGAAGGCAAAATTTTTGGTATATTTTTCAGCATCCCATTTCATAGTTTCCTCCACCAATACTGTATGTTCGTGTAATTATAACACATTTTTAAGGGGTACACAATTTCAAAAAGGGAGTTTCTTATTCAAAAATACTGTATGTTACTTCATATGCCTCCCAGGGCGCCGGGATTTCCAGTTTTCGGATCATTTCCTCCAAAACAGGTTCCGGGATATAACGTGCTCTTTTCCTGTTTCTTTTAAGTAACTCCTGATATGGCGCTTCCAGATACAGAATATGCACCCGGGCACCATATCCGGCGAAAAGGCCTACCAGCTTCTGTCTGGTTTCCTGAACAATATTCGTGGCATTCCAGATAAAAGGTTCTTTTCTCCTCAAATAGTTCCTTGCCTGTTCCACAGCGGCTTGAACCACCCTGCCGGAACTTTTCGCGGGCGACACTCCCAATTGCTCCCGAATCTCATCCAGGGAAATTACGGGCATTTCTTTTCTGTTTTCCTCAATCCAGCTGTCTTTCCCTGCCAATGGCAGTCCTGACATTAAAATCACATCAAATGTTGTATCATCATACAATTCTGCCTTATGCCACAAGCCCTCTTTATGGAAATATTGATATTTTGTATAGGGATTTGCAAATGCATAGGGCTCCTCCCATACCTCCGATTCCCTTGCATATTCCGCAAACAATTCCACATTTTCTTCCATTTGCCCGGGTACTTTTTCTATCCGCCCCAGTACATCTGCCTTTGAAAGCAGGTATAAGAGCCGCAGCGGAATACTTTCCGCCGCTTTCAATAAATCATACTCCGGCCTTTGTTTCTTCCAGAACCATACAGGCAGCCCGTGATACCGAATCAGCTTAGCTGCCATTTCCCTCTGCTGAAAGTTCAAGCCGAACTGTTCCGCCTCTCTGTAAGCCATCCTGTGGAACTCTTTTTCCCCAATAATAGTGTGCTTTGGCGATATCCACTTTCCATCCTCCTGTTTCGTGCAGACTGCCTTTCCAATATCATGGAATGCAGCCACCAAAAACAATAGTTCCTGTTCTTCTTTATGCAATTCCTGCCACTGGGGAAGCTCCTTCAACTTCTCACATACCATTTCTGTATGGCAATATACATCCCCTTCCCCATGATATTCCGGGTTCTGGGGAATGTTTTTTAACGCAGACAATTTAGGATAATGACCGGCAAGCCATTCAAAAGAAAAATTGCTGTCGCGGATTTCCCTAAGTATATCCTGTCCCATCGATATCTCCTCCTCGTCTCTACCCAAACAAATCGACTCCATCTGCCAAACAATTTGCCACGATCGGTCGGTTGACCCAATGGCTCTCAGAGTCCAGGATGGTATTGAGGAAAGAACCACGCACAAACTTCAGCCGGTCTGTTACATAATCCCCATCTTCCACTTTGATATAAATACCCTCCATTGTCCCTGTCAGATCAGTCTGACGGATGGCCGGTTCCGAATCCACATTGCACTTCCGACATTGAGCGCGAAAACTATGTTCCGGCTCTTCGGAAATAAAAAGGCTTGGACCTATCCACTTTTTAATCTCATCCAGTGTCTCGTAATAACCTTCCGCCAACACACGGACGGATTGTATAAAAGGTGCTCCGCTCAGGAACTCCTTGCGCTTACGGGTAGAAAAGAAACGCTCCTCCTGCTTGTCAAAAATATCAAACTCCATAAAGTAATGTGGTAGTCTGTCATAAAACACGGTGTGTTTCGCATACAGCCATTCTCCATACATGACATATCGGTCTTCCAGCAGTCTGCATAGACTGTCTTCAAAGCAGCCTGCCCAACGCTTAAAGAGATCAAACTGTTTTTCTCCATACCCGCCGTTCAGAAAGTGTCCGCGGCTCTGGAGATACATTTTCCCATCCCCGCCAAAGCTGATACCGCAATTTGCGCCGTCTACTTTCTCTTCAAGAACTAAGTACTTCCCCCGTATTTCATCTAACTTTACACATTTCAAATCTTCATCACCCAACTGTTCCCTGGATCCCTCCAGATGTCTTGTTCTTGGATATTTATAAATCTGTTCCATAATCATCCTCCATTCAATTGCTGCTTGTAGCAATTTGTCCTGTCTCTTAATTTTTTAAACAAATCGAGTAGGGAAGATTTCCCCCTACTCGCTGCACGGGGTGCGTGCTGCAAAGCAGCAATATACATTACGCATTATGCATATTGCACCCCTGCGCATCAAAAAAGCTGTGAAGGAATATCTTTCACAGCGTACACAAATAACAATACCACTCCGGCAGGCAGACACCTTCCGGTGAACGGTATATTATTATCCTATTTATGTTTGGAGTAAACTCCATGCTGTTCTATTATTCCAACTCAAAATCAGCCGCTGTCGAACTTACCATCAACCAGCGCCTGCGTTATATCTGTATTCATTTGTCGGAATATAGTGTTACATGGGGAACCTCCTATCAAAAACTTAAACCATTTACCGTTTTTTACTATAGCATCCACTAAATACTTTGTCAATGTCAGTTTTTTATTGAATAGGAAATTCCAGAGGAATTTCCGTATGAAATAACGAGTTTGCGAAGCAAATCTCGCAAGCAGGCTTGCCCGCTTTTTTATGCTTCTGAAACTAAATTTCCCATAAAATCAATTTCATAGAAATTATCTTCAAAATCATATAG
>CAMWLG010000128.1 GCA_947175035.1 uncultured Lachnospiraceae bacterium
CGGTCAGCTTGCTTCCGCTGCGGTCAAGGATGTTCAGGGAACCCTTCACCTTTGCTGTAGCGGTAGGCTGGTCAACAATTGCGATGCTGACCTTGCCCTTGACTTCCATATCGTTCAGAGTGAATGTTGCGTCATAGGCATAGGTTCCGGGTGCAACCGTGTTGCCTCTGCCAAGTGCTTTCTCGAGTTTCGGCAGATCGGTGTTCTCGGGATCCTGCAAGGATACATACATCATCTGCTCGCCGGTCTCGCTGTTCTCGCCCCAATCCACATCCAGATAAGGAAGCAGCTTCTGCGCCTTCTGGTTATTCTTGGGATCAAGCACCACGTTACGAACGGAATAACCCATTGCGTTGCGTACCACGATGGAAGCGCCTGCCTGCTCAACACCCGCGAGATCCAGTCCGTCTGCGCCCTTCTGCTTGCAGGTCAGGGTCATCTTCTTGACTGTCACACTGGGATTGTTTGTGTTCAGGCTGATCGGAGCGTTCAGGATCACCTCGTTCTGATATCCTTTCTTGTCTTTCGCGAACTCGGGATGTACCACTCTGATCTTTGCGGTACCGCCCCTGTTGTTGCTAATGCTATTATCAAGGTACAAAGTGTTGTCGATCATGTAGAACTTCTTGTTCGCAGTATCAAACCTTGACTTATATCCTGCTTTTTCATTTGCAAGCTCGATCTCGGCATTGTTTACATATGTGCCGCTGGTCTTGTCAAATACGCGGAGCTCTGTGCTATCGATGCCAAGCTTCTGATAGAATACCTTATTGTCAATCTCGAGCACGTACTTAGGCGCCTGGGTGACAACAGAAACATTGACAACAGCTTCCTTGGAATAGGACTCCTTATAGCCGTCAAAGCTTGCGGTCACGGTAATCTTATTGTTGACTCTCTCGCCCTTGGCGAACTTCTCGCCCGCGGAATCCTTCAGCACGATGCTGTATCCGCTGCCGCTCTTAACCAGTCTGTAGTCGTCCCCGTCAGGCTTGTTCTGGGTCAGGCTGACCTTGCCGAGCTTGGATGTCGCGGTCACGAATCCTGTATTGCTGTTCGTGCCTGCGGTGTAGTACATGTTGACCTTCTTGGTCTGCTTGAAGGTCACGGTAGGCTTTGTCTCGATGACTTTCAAAGTAAACGGATCGAAAGTCAGGTTCTGGTCAGCCGCGCTTGCAAGGACTACCGTGTAAACGCCGGACTTGATCATGTCAACGGTCTTACCCTCATCATCCTTGTCGATTGCGGTGATGGTGTAGAAGCTGCCGTTCACGTTCTCGATCTTCAGGCTGTTCTTGTTCACGCTCGTGTCTTCCGCTGCCTTACCAGGAACCTTGTTCGCGCCCTTGTAGACTGCCTTGACAACCAGATCGCCGCTCGGATCCGCACCGGTCATCCCCAGTGCCCTGAACGCTGCGCCGGTGGTCTTAGCGCGGTCAATGGTAAGCGTGGACGCATTGATTGCATACGCCTGACCTTCTACGATCACGGGAATCGTCAGGGTCGCGTTCTTATCAGCCACTGCGGTCAGGGTCAGATAAGTTGCGCCAGACGCTACTGCGGTAACTGTCCAAGTGCCTCCGCTGCTCGTCACCTTGGCAACCTT
This sequence comes from uncultured Lachnospiraceae bacterium, assembly GCA_947175035.1. Lineage (GTDB taxonomy): Bacteria > Bacillota > Clostridia > Lachnospirales > Lachnospiraceae > Acetatifactor. The sequence goes on from CAMWLG010000128.1 coordinate 1,604, forward strand.
CGTGTCACCACTCGTAACCTTAACATCTGTCCTTGCCAGGTTGCTGACCGTAAGGTTCTGAAGCGTTGCGGTCTCGTTTGCCTTCGCAAAGCGGATCTTGTTCAGGTTGGCCGTTACGTTCTCACTTTCAATCTCAGTAAAGCTGAACTCGTATTGTGCCGGCCAGGTCTCGAACGTCTTGTCGGTGCTCGTAACGCTCGTTCTCTTTGTTGCGTCAAGGGTCATGGTCGCGGTATACTTTGCAAGACCCTGTTTGGAACTGCCGTTTCTTGTAACAATTCCTGCGTTCTTAAGTCCTTCCGTTCCGTCTGCCATGGTAACGGTCAGTCCGAGCCTATTCTTCTCGTTAAATACCACGCTGATGCTTCCGCCCTTAACCTCGCCCAAATCGCAAGGCAGTTCCGCGGGTACATACACGGGCTCCGCCGTCATGGTCAGGCTGCCGTCTGCGATCAGCTTGTCATCAGACAGCGTCAGTTTCACGCCGGTCAGCTCTACAAAATCAACGATCACGGTCGCGTCGCCTTCGCTCGCTTTGTTGTCCTTACGACGGATATCCAGCTCAGCCTTCGTTCCCGCGAAAGGAGCGGTCAGCGTCATGGGATATACCCACTCGTAATCATTCTTGAGGCTATCGGGTAAATCAATATCCTTTAAATACTGGGTGGAAGCTGCAAATACTGCAACCTCAGGTGTCTTCTTGTTCACCTCGGTTTCAGGATCAGTATCTGCAGGCTGTCCGCCGAGATGCTGGTATCCTTCTTTGAGCTTCAGGAAGTTTCCGAGGTCAATGCTTCCGTTTGCCTTTCTTGCAATGAACTGACCCTTTGCGGGCTCCACGCCTGCAGCAACGGGATCAGTGCTTTCAAAGATCACGCTTGCCGCGGGAAGCGCCGGCAAAATCTTCTTGCTCGGTGACCCGTCATAGGTATAAGCGTTGTCGCCGTCCCAGAAGTAGTTGGTGGTGTTGTAAATATTGCCTGTGATCTGTCTGCCCAGCATGCGGATGCTGTCCTTGTTGAATCCATCCACGGACAACAAGTTCTTTACAATGTAAGCCGAGTTGACAGACGAATCATAGTTCGACAGTGCAATGTTTGTCTTGTTGTTGAAGGAAATACAATTGTAAACCTCAATATCGGGACAGCTGTTGGAATCGATACCGTTTGCCAGGTTGTCAAACGCAACACTGTTCCTCAATACATGGTGGCCGCTCATGCCGTCGCCGCCCATCTTGAATCCGTTACCGTTGCCGGCCTCGAACTCCTCGCCTGCGTAATCAATGATTGTAGGAGAGGTGTCAGACCTCTTGGTACCGAGCATATATCCGTTCTTGTAAGCCACGCAGTTCTCGATGGTCACGGCGCCGATGTTACCGTTCTGTACCTTGGAGAACAGATCCCAGCCATCATCTGCGTTGTATGCAGCCACACAGCCGGAGAAGCGGTTGCCTTCGCCGACGGTCAACTTCGCGGCGAATCCGTCCGCATCCTGATAGCCTTCATCGTAGTTCAGATAAGAAGTACAATTCAGTACCAGGTTGTTTGCGGGCCAGAGAGCTCTGCCGTCGCTCCCGTAACGTGCCAGCTGGATACCGGTGTTTCCGTTTTCATAGGTATGCAGGCCTTCAATGACATTGTTCTTACCGGAAACCAGAACACCGTCCTGCCCGTTCTTGGAATGTGTTACATCAAAGTTCTTCAGGTGCCAATAATTTGCCACCAGTGTCAAGGCGGCAGCACTCTGCTCCACACCCTGGAAGTTCAATACTGCACGGTTGGCAGGATCTTCGGACTGCATTACGATCTTCTTGTCCTTCGTGCCGTCAATGCCTCTTGCGATCAAAAGGTTCTTGTTCGCACCCTTGCCTTCTGCATCTTTACCAAGATTGTATTCGCCTCCAATGAGCTGGATCGTCTGGCCAGGCTGTGCGTATGCAACCGCGCTGTAGATATCGGTAGGATGTGCCTTATCCGTACCATCGGACGAACCGTCCGGAGCAACCCAGATCTCGGTCTTGGAACCTATGCTGGCATATGTTACCTTAAAGGTGCCTTTTGCCTCGAAGGAATCAAGAACCTTATTTTCCCCAGGCACGTAATCCTTGTTTGCCTTGAACACATACTCAAGGTTATTTGCACCCTTCTTCAACTTGGTGCCGATCACGACTCTCTTGCCTGCCGTGATTGCGTAGTCGGATGCGACCGCCGTGGTTCTGCCATCCTCGGTCTTGTTGAGAACGTACAGTTTACCGTCTGCGTTCGCGGTAAATATAAGCTCATACTTCTCGGAGTTGGAGGAC
>CAMWLG010000129.1 GCA_947175035.1 uncultured Lachnospiraceae bacterium
TCTCTCTCTCTCTCTCTCTCTCTCTCTCTCTCTCTCTCTCTCTTTCTGTGTGTGTGTGTGTGTGTGTTAAAACCCTTATATGGTTTCCTATGGGGCAAAAGAATTCTGTCCCCAGAACCTGCTAGGGCTGGGGAATTGCTGGTTTTAAGAATATATATGACTGGGAACGTTTGTAATGGGTAGGTCATGGAAGAACGAGGAGAACGAAGAACAATGAAGAACAAGGAGAGCGAGTAATGAGTGGAACAATGAAAAATGATGGATGGAAGAGAGAATATAGAATTATGGACAGATGATACCTGTTGTGAGTATATTTCTTACCACTCAGATCTTTACCCTCAGACTTTTAGCCCCCTTTATCTATTTGTGGTGTCCTTAACTGAGCCCTGTTACTTTATTATGAAATGCATTTGGAAATAGGAATGTTTATAAATGTTTGATGCTGATACCACAGAAAACTCCTGAAATGCAGTTATAAGCCTGTAAGTGGAATGTTGCATTATATACAGGCCATGCCTTGTCCTGTCTCCATCGGAGTGAGCAGGTGTGGATACAGTGACTACCTAGAATTGCTGGTGTGCTTCATCCTTTCACCTCCACAAGTCACACACAAATGCAACTCCTATGTTTTTCCAGATAGGTGACTTGAACTGGGTATCATGCTAAGAAGATAAATTCAATCTGACACTACCACCCCAGGACTCACAGGGTTATAGTAAGATGCTTTGTCTTCGGGCCACCTTATTGGTATTGTTGGTAAAAGCAGAAAAGCACATAAGAGGGGATTGCAGGTGCCTGCTTTGAATCTTGGGGCTACTGACTACTGTGTTGGGGGCAGTGCAGGAAGGCTAGGGCCTGGGGCTTCCTTTTCAGTCTCTCCAATCTAGAGGGTTTTGTAGCCATTCCTGTGGTGAGTGTGAGGCAAAGTCTCCTGGATCACCATATCAGGCCAGCTCCAGCTGTTGAATCTTGAGCTCCCAAGCTCCAGAGAACTCGTCTGTGCTTCTACATCCCCTCAACTGGTATGGTCTGAGCATCTGGAGTGAGGGAAACAGTCAAACCAGGAAACTCTGACATGTCAGCAGTACCCAACTACCTAACAATATAAGGGCAACTGTGTTCAGCCATTCCAGGCCTCCTCAAGGAGGCTGACATCAAGAATAGCCACACCCTAAACAGTGATGTCAAGCAATCAACCTCACAGGTGGTCTCCAGGCTCTAGGGCTTCCCATGTCTCTTCGTAAACCTTGCTCAATCTTAGTCCTTCATTCAGGAGTCCTATGCTATGTGTAGAAAGTGTTCTGTTCACCAACATTTTATTCTCCAGCTGAATACCAAAGAACTACAATGACTTTACAAATGCTAAGCTTTATCTATGATTGTGAGAACTGAGAATGCTGTCTAGAAAGATGCTGAGTAAACTCCAAAGTCACACTGACACCAGGGCCATTGAGTAGCTATCAAAAGTCAATCCTCCTGCTGTCCTCAGGACCAGAATTACCTCTGGAAGACACCATCTTCAAATTTATCACATAGGAAGATGTGGCTTCTGATGAACTTAGAGAGCACATAAGCATTCCTTTTATAACACTGGTATAAATCATGTTGCCTAAGGAATGCCATAGCATTCTTGGTTGTCCTTTGCTTTCTTACAATAACAGTTCATTGCCTTCCAAAAGACATGGGATTATTTCTGACAGATCTACCCATGTCCCGGCCCCACCCACTTCCACCACCGTGAAGCCAGTGGGGGATATGGTCTCCTTGGTGCTAGAACAATCAGCAAAATCACCTTTTGGGCTGCAGGGCTGGGGAGATGAGCCCTGGTGCACAGTGCCTAGCCAGTCTAGTCTAATTGTAGGCTCCAGCTTTAATGGTAGACCCTGTCTTAAAAAGTAATATGGAGACAACACACACACACACACACACACACAATGGAAGACCAAACAAAGAAAAGGCTGTGGACAGAAGAGAAGAGCCTATTTTCATAGCCACACAGGAGGGTAGCAGCCACTGACCCCTGTAAGTTTGGCAAATGTGCTGATATGCTAGGAACAGGCACTGTATGAAATACTTAGGTCTAGAACTTTAGGCAATAGGCATGGGTTCACCAAGCCAGTTAACATTCATAGGATCTCAAAATCAACCACACAGACACAGACTTAAAGCACAGTGTTTATTAAAGAAAGATGTACCTTATTTTGTACAGATATTAATTTCTCACAATTGGATACCCATTTAACATACCCAATGTAACAGGGTTGTAGGGCTACAGAAGAGAGGTGGAAATATATCAAGATTAAGGCCCCAGAATCCAGAGTAAGGGCATGATGGAATAGTTTTTTTCTATATCGCAATCTGTAGTAGTATTTTTTATCATTATTTTGGAAAGAAAAGTCCCCTGAAATTTTGCTCATAAAATCTGCTTGCCACATGAAATAGTGTGGGGCAAGCAGGGACCAGTGAATACTTGTTATCACACCTGAAGTTGGATGTGCCAGTTTGCTTCTGCAGCATCATTCCTAGCAAAGTGATTATGCTTTAAAATAACTACAAACTCAATTTGTGAGTAGAGAAAAATGATTAATCCACCCTCCCCCCTAAATGGACTCTGCCCACTTTGTGTGTCCCTTTCCCACCCAGACCATGGTGGTCTGTCTTCTGCCTCATCTTCCCCTCATGGATGAGGATCGATGTCCTCTTCAGGATGAAAATAGCGGGGATTTTCTTGGCCAGGAGGCACGAAGTGTGGCCTGCCCTCTCTTGTGTAGTCAGAAGTGGAAAGCTAAAAAAAATTAGGAGGAGGGTGGAAATGTTAAATATTTTGGTATCATTATTTGACCCATTTTGTGGTGATAGGACTATCCCTTTATTTCAAGCTAGCAAGCAGTTGACAAATGTCTCTGCAGTAGGGGCTTACAGGGTGCTAGCAGGAGACAGAGACCTGAGAAAGGCATGAGGAATGTCCCATTCTTTCTTCCGGCTGCCTCTGGAAGAAGAGGCCCAGAATCCCTCCTGGTTCAAAAGGAGGAAGCTAGAGGATATCTCTAGCATGTTTGTTTTCTTGGCCATGCAGAAAAGGGTTACTGTCCTTTACTAAATGATGATGCTCTGCAGTGTGGCCCATGGCATTATTCCTTAGCTGCATGAAATTTTCTGAGGTCCCCAGGCCACGGATGCTTGAATCAAGACTTCCAAATGATTGGGGATCACTTACATGTGACCTTGGTGGAGGGTACTGTGTCATTGCAGATGGTTGATGTGTTCCTGTCACTGGCTGATTTGTCACTGCTGCTCCTGGTTGATATGGCACTAGTGTTGTTTGATATGACCTTGTTGATGAGCCATGGAGGACTGGAGAGTTATGATCGACATGATCATCCCAGAATCTATAAGAGAAGAAATTTGGAGCAGTGACATAAATCAAAGAATGATGGCTCATGGGAAATTTTTCTGGTCTTCATTAGGGGTTTGGTGCACATTTGTTTTCAGTATAAGAACTTGCCAAAATGTGGCTCAGAAATGACCTTGAACTTCTGCCCCACTGCCTGCAGAGCTGGGATGACAGCATTGTGTCACCACACCTAGTTTCTGCTATTCATTCCCCACCTCTTTCTGGAGGCTGTCTAGGCTTGCTGGTTTGAAACCTGCAATGTAGATCAGGATGTCCTCAAACTCACAGACATCTGGCTGCTTCTACTTTCTGAATTCTGGTATTTAAAATTGTGAGCCACCATGTATGGACATCTCTGCT
>CAMWLG010000130.1 GCA_947175035.1 uncultured Lachnospiraceae bacterium
CACCGGGGACATATTGGCAAAATCGTACATAATAAGTCGTGGATGCTTGAGCGCTGAGCCTAAGCTTTTCTTCTTCAGTTTTACCAACAGAGCGAGAATATACATGATGACTATAGTAATAGGAATCATAGTTTTCGTTCTGGAACCTAAAAAATGAATAATCAGGAAGTTTAGTATGACTTGGGTAATCATCAGACCATTTTTTAAAATCGTTAATCAATGCACTTACATTGTCAACTCTAAACATTTCTTTAATATTGATATCTGAATCACTGTATGATATGTCTGTATTGATTAAATTAAAACGGTGTGTATTTATGACCCAAGACGAGTCATAAGTATACATAAGCGGATAGCCATTAGTTTGGTCTGTAACTTCCGTAGAACCATTGGTATTATGTTTCAATCCATAAAAAGTGCTTGTCATGTATATTTCAATGTCTCTTGTAGGGTCTGCATTGTTGACATGAAAACCATTGTGGGAGAGGTTGCTAAGCTCTGGAACAGGGATGTCAGGGTCGTACACATCTTCACGAAAATCGTGGTCGTAGTCATAGTCTGGGGGCGGTCTGGATATGATGCCGCTCCCGTCTCCGTCTCTGTAATATTTAATTGCAGATTCGTCCGAATCAAATACAAAGACGTTACAGCTGAAGCTATAGTCACCACCAGCACCAATGCTCGGGCCGGTAGACGTATTTTTGACGTACGGCGAAGTACCATAAGACCAGAAGCCGTCAACTGGGTAGCTTTGAAAAACGACTTGCTTGCCGTCTTGGTCTTCTGCCTTATGATAAGCATATACCGGAAATATATGTTTTGCCGTAGCACCACACATTAATATTTGTTGCGTGGTAGGATTGTAGCATTTTAAAAAGTAACCCTGATTTACTGAGTTATAAACCGCAAATACAGGGTATTTTGAATAAAAGTCAGACCCGGTGTAATGTCGTGTATATTTCTCGCCTTTCTCGTCTTTATTGTTCTTGTCCTCAGAATAGAAAGAGCCATAGTAGGGATACTCTTCCTTATCTACCCAAGGGATTTCAAAATCGTCAGGGTAGTCTATGAGTGTTTGTGCGCGAGCCGTTAATATGCCAGAAGCTAACTCAAAACATATAAAACATGCCCCAAAAGCAACAAGGAATCTTAACATTATCGCTAACATACACAGAAAAAAGTTGTTTGTATTATTTGAATCGCTTGAATTTAACAAATCCATCACTCCTTTCTAATAATTGCTAACAACCCATTTTGCAAGCATACGAAACAAAGTAAACGTGAATGGAGAAAATAAAAGTGCTATAAAATTAATCACTCTATCGAAACCCGGTTCAGACTCACAATATCTGATATAAGATAAAAGTGTAAAAACCAAAGCACCTATAATGGAAACTATCAAAACAAACAAATTGTCGAATTTTAACATGTTCTATCCTCCTATTGAAAAGGGGACATGCCAATGTTTGACAAGTCCCCATGTGATGAATTACTTTGCCGCGCCTTTCGCTTTTCTGAAGATAACGAAGGCCACACCAGCAAGACTGGCGATAAGGAGCACATTCAAGGGAAATTCACTAAAAAGGCTCATGCAGCTCTTAACGAGAGAAAGCAACTCCGTCACAAGAGCAGTGTCGATTGCGGCATCAGCTACAATTACAGGCATATGGAATACCTCCTTTCTGTTTTGGTAACATGCAAGTGCTACCTTTTTTGTATGTAAATGCGCATTACAAACTATATTGTAGATTCCCGCAAGCCACGGTGATGATGGGTAATTAAGGGGGATGCCTTAGAAGGGCAAAGGGCATCCCCCGCGCTCCATTCTGGGGAGCAAACGGGACGCATCAAGGGACTTTCGCGGCATAAAAAGGGCGGCACGGTGGGGATTGTGCCAATTTATTCCACGATTCCCTTGACACTGTTTGCGGCAAAATGTAGGTGTTAAGGGCATTGCCGCATAGTGCAGACGTTTGCACACCGTAGGCTTTGGGAAAGGGAAGGCACAGGAGGGGGGAGAGTGGGGGAACCATTGTCTATTACGCTAACGGTGGCAATGTATTACCTGTCCTGTCGGGCTTTAACCGCTCGTTTTACTCTCTTTATTTGGCAGACCCACATATTTACTTCTTACCGTCAGGGTGCGCGGCGGGAGCAGGTGCGGGAGACTCCGCAGGTGCCAGAGGGATTATACCGTTCACGCTGACGAGATAGTCGCCCCTGTAGTCACGGATGCCAAGCACCAGACCGTACTCCGTGAACGGCTTCGGGCAGGAATCAACGACATCTTTAGTACATGACAGGGTAGCGGTCTCAGTACCCTGCATAAATGCTATCTGGTGACGCTCCTTGTAGCCGTCGTGTGCGGGAATCGTTTCACAGGCCAGAACGATGGCCTTTGCAGTTGTGGTTAATCTCATTTTGTTTTTCCTCCATTTCTTTCCCCCGCATGGGGGAGACTTTTATTTGTAGTTTCTTCTATTAATAGGCGTCGGCACTGGCTGACGCAATCATAGACTCGATTAGTAAGCGATTACCTTGATTCGCTTGCCTTTAGTGAGTGCAACGGCAATCACGTCAGGCGTTTCAACATCCAGATATTTGGTGTATTCGTCAGGATTGCTAAAGGTAATAAGTACCTGTTCCTGCACTTCCTTGATGGTGGTGTCTATCACGTTTTCGGAATCTCCACCATCCGCGCCGCTGTCTGTGTTGCTGTCATTGCCAGCACTAGACGCCGCGCCTGCCTTGGACTCTTTGACCTTGTCTTTCATGGCTCTGACACTCATATCGGGACTATAGTTGGATTCAATCTCCACGTCATCCACATCGAGGAGAACAAGGAGTTGCGAACTGGAATATGTTGCAACGGCAGGACGGATATTGCCAGTAAGTTTGCCGTCCTTGTCGCGTTCTCCAAAACGCTCCACGATAGAACAGAAATTGTAGGCAGTGCGCTTCTCGATGCCGTATTCGCTTTTAGCAAAATCGGGGAAGTTTTTCGCGCCAAGCTCTTTATATGCTTCGGTCTCCTTGAACCAGTGGAGACCGAATGCAACCACCTGAAAGCCGTGTTCCACGGTTGCAAGGCCGTCGCGGATGTCGCCGTCTTTCTTCTTGGCTTCTTTAGCAAGAGCCTCTTTCTGTGCCATGATAGCAAGGGCTTTCTTGTCCTCTATCTTGGTGTTCTTGGCCTTGGGCACTGTTGCAGTGGGCTTGTCCTTAGTGGTAGTCTTAGTGGTGGCCTTGGTAGCGGTCTTTGTATTTCTGGTAGCACCAGCCCCCTTTACAGGGGCCGTTGCTGTTACCTTCTTTGTTGTTTTGGTTGCAGTTGCTGTATTTGCCATGTCGTTTTCCTCCTTACTTCGTATCTCCAAAAAAATTAACTTGTTCCAATGTCCTGATAATAAAATTGGCTTCATAGTAATCAAAATTAGAATCTTTCAATGCTTGAAGTAACTTAGTGCGGGATATGATGTAACTGTCTGTAACATCTTTAACAGCGATTACTTCACCGTTACCATTTGCATATTCTCTAGCAGACTCCTCATTAATTGCAGGAATAGCACATTTAAAAGCAACATCACCGCCGTCAAGATAAACCATGTACTTCCTAAAATTCATTCTGTTCTCCTCCTGTGTTGTGCAATCGTTTGCACTTGGTATGTGGGGCGCGCTCCCGTTTC
>CAMWLG010000131.1 GCA_947175035.1 uncultured Lachnospiraceae bacterium
CCTCTTTCACATCCGCCGTATGCCATGTGCCAAAATGCCCGTCAGCGGAAAATCCCCTGGTCCCTTCATTTATCTGCACCTCTGTCTCCCGCTGTCGTTCCTGTTCCCGCATCTCTTCCCTCGCCAGCCCGATAAAGCCGTCCAGCACAGCCGGGTGGCTTGATATGGTGTAATCAGCGTTTAAGTCTATTCCATTCCGGGTATTTTCCGGTATCGCAAAACTTTCCGCCCATTCCCTGTTTTCCTTTGAAAAACGCCCGTCCCTGGAAAGATGCTGCACAGTGCTTGCGAGCACAAACGCCTATTATTCGTTATATTATTTTCATAGAAAATCAACGATTTTCTTCAAATTATTTTCTTTTCCTGGGATAATTACCTGACGCAGAACACGCCGGATTATTCTCTTGACATGGTATGTTATTATATTAGGGTAACATATAAAAAAGCAGGAGCCCCACCCCTCAAAAGGCTGGCCTCCTGCCCACACATTTAGCGGCTGATGCCGCCCAACAAGACTATGATAACTCTTCTTCTGCCTGATTTCAACCCTATGCCTGAAAAAGTACGTGAAATTTATAACTCTGTTGTTGCTAACCTCCAGCTTCATCAGCTTACATGCCCTTGTGGCTGTTCTGGATGCCTCTGCGTGCATGCCTATTATTACCGCACCCTCAAAATACCTGCCGGCCCAGTCCGCATGCGCATTATGCGTGTGTTCTGCAAGGAATGTAAAAAAACGCACGCCCTCCTGCCTTCCTTCATTGTCCCTTATTCCCAGATTCCTGCCCCATACCAGGCACAGATCGTATGCCAAGCGCAGGAAAACCATGATTTTTCTGCTGTCATGAAACGCTGTCCCTGCATAGATGAAAGCAATATCCGTTCTGTTATTCGCAACTACCTGCTTCACTGGAAGGAACGCCTGCTTTCCTATGCTATTCCATTTGCTCCTTTTGGCACTCTGGTTTCCAAATGTTTTTTTCATCACCGCTGCCAGTTTATGCAGATTAAAAGGATGACCAATATGCTGTTTGCTGGTACCACTTAACCTTACACGACAAATGCTTTTTTCCCCTTTATAATGGCTGCATACATAATTTAAGGAGGTAAAAAACATGACGCAAGATGAAAAACATGCCATTGCACTGATGCGCTATGCTGCAATCACGCCCCTTGTAAATGGCACTAATGAGAAATTCCAAAGCTTAAGCAGCTTCTTTCAAGAGGCCGCTTTAAAACCATACCCGAGTGCGGACGGCTCCATGCGCCTCTTCTCTGCGGCAGCAATCGAACGCTGGTACCGCTGTTACCTCAAATCTGGCTTTGACGGTCTCATGCCCAAAGGCCGGTCTGATTCTGGTAAGTGCCGCGCACTTGATGATGCCTGCCAAGAGTACATCCGCCACATGAAAACACAATACCCGAGGCTTCCTGCCGCAGCCATCTACCGCCAAATGCTTTCCGAGGGACTTGCCACGAAACATACCGTTTCCGAATCCAGTGTCAACCGGTTCGTAAACCGCATCGTGGAAGAAAAAAACATCCCAGACGCAAAAGATATGCGCCGGTATGAACGTGCCCATAGCAATGAAGTATGGTGCGGCGATTCCAGCGTTGGTCCACGCCTTCTTTCAGACGGCGCAAAGAGGAAAGTATTCATTATCGCACTCATTGATGATGCCAGCCGTTTCGTGACTGGTGCTGATGTATTCCTTAATGATACGTTTGTAAATCTCATGTCTGTTATGAAATCCGCTGTTTCCAAATATGGCCGGCCTAAAATTTTCAATTTTGATAATGGAAGCGCCTATAAGAACAAACAAATGGAGCTGCTTGCCGCAAGAATCGGTTCCGCCATCCATTACTGCAAACCTTACACACCAACCGCAAAAGCCAAAGTGGAACGTTGGTTTCGTACCCTTAAGGACCAGTGGATGGCTTCCCTTGACATGAATCAATTCCAATCCCTGGAACAGCTGCGTTCCTCATTGGATACTTTTGTGGACAATTACAACCATGCGCCGCATGCTTCTTTAAGCGGACAGTCACCCGCTGACCGCTTTTTCTCGGAACCGGACCGGTTTCGGCGCCTGAACACGGAAGCCATTGACCATTCCTTCCTTCTTGAAATCGACCGTACCGTATCCGCTGACAGCGTAGTTGTCATCGACCGTACGGAATACCAGGTGGACTGCCGTTTTGCAAAACAACGCATAAAACTGCGCTACTCTCCGGATCTTAAGGATATTTTTGTTGTCGCTGCGGACGGCACGCTCCTTCCGATCCGGCTTCTGGATAAGAAAGCGAATTCCACTGCCAAAAGGGAAAAAATTTATCTCAGCGGAGGTGAAAACTAATGGATTATACTGCACGCTATGGTCTGGAATTCAACCCTTTTGTAAAAAACTCCAGGGAAATACCCGTTGAGACACAGGAAACAAAAGAAGTCCGCTTCCGTCTGGAATATCTTGCTGCCACCAAAGGCTTCGGCCTGCTTACCGGAACCCCAGGCCTTGGCAAAACAACCGCCCTGCGTACGTTTGCTGCTTCCTTAAGCCCGGCGCTTTACAAAGTCATCTATACCGGCCTGTCCACCCTGACCGTGCAGGAATTTTACCGGCACCTGGCATCTTCCCTTGGCGCAGACCCGGCTTTCCGCAAAGTTGACAATTTCCGTTCCATACAGGCCGCTGTCAGCCGCCTCGCCATTGAAAAACGAATCACACCCGTAATCATCCTGGATGAAGCAGACCATATGGGTTCCGCCATCCTGGATGACCTTAAAATCCTTTTCAACTTTGAAATGGATTCCAGAGACCGTGCTGTAATCCTGCTGGCCGGCCATCCAAGGCTTGCACATACACTTTCCATGAATTCCCATGAGGCCCTCCGCCAGAGAATCATTATGAATTACAGTATGGAAGGGCTCTCTAAAGATGAAGGCCGCTCCTATATCAGCACAAAACTGGCAGGGGCCGGATGCCGGCAGGCAGTTTTTGATGATGGTGCCCTGGAAGCTATTTTAAATGCCGCAAACGGCATACCCCGTATGATTAACCGCCTGTGTGACACATGCCTGCTCATTTCACACACAGACGGCTTAAACACAGTAACCACAGATGCAGCAATGAAGGCTGTAAACGATATACAGATTATCTAAACAGCCTGGCAAGGAGAAAACTATGGATTTTAAATGCATAAACACACTCACCAGAAAAGCCCCCACACATCAACGGGAATGGATCGGACACGGTAGAGCTTAATCTGGTGCTAGAATATAAATAGTATATAAAATCTTTTCATGCCCTGATCAAGCAGGAGTGGCTGAAACAGTTCAGAATATGGGATTATACTGAGACATACAGGCTCGTATTTGAATATATCGAGACATTTTACAATATGGTACGAATCCACAGCCACTGCGGCTACCTGTCGCCGGTCCAGTATGAAGAAAGCTATCCTAATGGGCTGGAAGAAGCCCCTATTGCAGGAGGTGTTTGATGACAAAACTGGAGATGAAAGCGGCGGAGTTGGGAGAACTGTATGTATTGCTTAAAATGTACCACATGGTCTATGGAGAGGTGCCCGAATGGCTAATAAGGAAGGTAGAAGACCGATTTGAAACGACATATG
>CAMWLG010000132.1 GCA_947175035.1 uncultured Lachnospiraceae bacterium
AAGGGGAGGCGGCGGTGGGGAAGAGACAGAAATCTTTAATAAAAAAAAAACAATAATAAGCTTGACTAAATGTTTACTTTCACTTGAAGACAGTTTGCATGCATGGACAGACAGCTGACATTCCCTGGCACATCAGGGTTTTAAGGAATTAGCTTGCTTATGATTAATTAACACTTTCATGAACATGATCACAGCGAACCAAGGTCCAGAAGGTACGCTTGGACACTCTGATAGGTTTGTCTGAGGCTCTGTGGGAATCCCTTGCTTGGCACAGTTACCTGTGTCAAAGGAAGTTGTGACAGTTTGGGAGGCAGCTACACCTCCAGGTTAAGAGGCGAGCTTCCTGCCAGGAATCCTCAAGATTTAACAAAGCCATTCCACATGACACTGTTGTCATCTTGCTAGAGATAGATCCCTATAACACGGATCAATCTTTTCAAGTATCCTAAACATTCCCTGATCTTGTTGTTGTTTGTCTGTTCTTTGTTAAGTCGGTTGCTCTTTCTCAAAGACAATACTCTGAACTGTACTACTGCAGCAGTTCCGGAGACTGATTCATAGAGTCCCCACAGCTTCATAACTCACATTTCTCTACAGCAGCTGAAAGGTTCAGCGTCCTAAGAACTGAACACCCAAACCTCCATTTATAGGACCCGAAGTACTCAAGGTATTGAACAAAAGGTCTCAAGGTATCTGTCCCACTTCCTTTAGGTTGCCTACGTTAACATCAGGCACACATCAAGGTTTCGGCGATTCTCAAAACTAAATTACTAGTTAAACACCTAATACAGAAGCGCTTTAAAAATAACAAGTAACGGTGTCCGATGGTGTTGAGGGCTGGGTGTCCCCTTGCGGTCCACTGTGGGTGCAAAAGATACTAGTGGCTGAGAGGAGGAACCCAAATTAAAGGCTTGGGACAGTCCACAAATGACTCTCCAAGAGATCTCCCCCTCCATCCCTGGTCCACAGCTCGCCCAAGGTGGCAGCTGCCTGGCAGGTGTTGGGAGCAAGGAGCACGGGTGGCAGCACGGGTGTCGCCATGGAGCATGGAGCGAGCCCAGGGACAGCCGCCGGCAGCGCACTGGGCCGGGGTGGTGGGGGACAGAGGAGCACACTCACCGATGCTGCTGAAACTCTCTGACAAAGTTCTTCATCCTGCAGATCTTCTCGCTTGGCTGTGGCTCCATGAGGTCCCACATCTGGCGTGCGCGGGGCCCAGGCAACTTCGCGAAACTGGTCCAGCACGCAGCGCAGACAAGGCGAGGGCGACAGGCCTCCTTGAGGGCTGCGGGCGACAGGCCTGGGTGGAGGCCGGGAGCATGGGGGCGTCTTAGGTGGTGCCCGGGGCAGCCGCCATCCCCGCCGCCTCCGCCTCATTTGCTCTCCTTTGTAACAGAGGTGGCGCCCCACAGAGGAGGCACGGGAGACCCGCGCACAAGTTCCCAGGCCGAGGCGCGGTGCAGCCCCAGAGCCGCCACTCCTCTGGCCCAAGGCCTGGCGCCTGGGACCCAGGCGCGACCCCTGCTGCCATTCCAACTCCTAGGCCTCAGCTGCTCTCTCTCTCTCTCTCTCTGACTTGTTCTTTAAAATATTTAACTTACTCGCTTTTGCCTTTGTAGACTGCTGCATAAGGTCCTTCTCCTAGTTTCTCCAGGTTTTCATAGGAATCAGCTTTTCCAAACTTGGGTTGTTGGCTAAACACAAAAAGAACGGCAAAACAAAACAGATTGTTTCAGTACCAATTTGTTGACAATGAGTAAGTAACATTTTCTGATATCAGAATATTTTTAAAACAAGGCAATAAACAATCATTGTACAAATTCAGAATTATATTTGCCCATAATCTAACCAAGGTAGACCTGTAAATATTCTGATATAGCATCACCCAAGGCTATCTTGCTGGATATTGTTTGTTAATAGAGATGTCGTCACATTCAGTGTACATGTTTTATGACCTGTGTTCTCACATTCAATGTGTTATGAACATTTTCCATATTATGGCACAATATTCTAAATTATAATTAATAAAATAGTATATGCAAGTCAAACATACTCTGCCTTGTGTTTTTATACATCCCACTGATGTAGAATAATTGTTACCTTGTTTCACTATTTGAGAAGGGACCAAAAGAAGAAAATTTTGTGATACATGAAAGTTGTACAAAAATTACATTTGACTACCCACAAAGTTTTATTAGAATGGTCATCTTATCTATGACTTTCTAGTTATAACAAAACTGTAGTTACCACATGTATTATACAGCTGCTGATGCTGGGAACACTATGTTACTCTACAGCAAATCATGACTGTATAATACTTAGTCAGAAAAATACTCCTCCAACATATTTCACCAGTAAATCACCTAGATAACATATACTATTTAGAAATAACTAATTATCCTAACCTCGCATTCTCACAGGTGATAAAATTGTTAAGGACTGACCAATGAAATCGAGGGCTGTCTGCTCCGCAAAGGGGACGAGCATCAGAGTGGCGAGATGGCAGACAGGATGGGAGAAAATCTTTGCAACTGGGTATGTGGTAGAGGATTAACCATAGGCGATAAAAGAAGGTCCCCAAGAATTAAACATGAAAACCCATCTAATCAATAAATAGGTGAACCAATAGAACTGTTCTCAAAGGTAGAACTTCAGACAGCCAATATGTGGAAACTGTGCAACAAGAAAATGCAAATCAAACAACACTGTGATGGCATCTCACCCAATAAGACCGGTTGTCACCAGGAAAACAGGGCAAAAATGTTAGAGAAGTTTCCTGCATTTTTACGCTGCTGAGAGTGTAACCCGGAGGTTTTGCTACGGAAGGGAGGCACTCACAATCCACAAGATGAGCAGCAGATTAATTTGATGAGAATATGGTTCATACACACAGTGGAGTTTTATTCAGCCATAAAGAAGGTAAAATATAGCACCTTCCGGAAAACTAATCGAGATTATCATTAACATGATAAATCTGATGTAAAAATAAAAATGATAACATAAGCAACACAAGTCAAACTCAGAAATACATGAACCATATTTTCTGTCATATATGGACACATATTTATATGTGTGTGAGCCCATATGTAGGACATATAAAGATATGAAATAAGAGAGACTGTGATGAGGAAGGAAAGGGAATAAATGGGGGAGGGCAAAGAGAGAAAGAAGAAAACACAAAACCCCATATTTCCCCTCATATGCAGAATCTAGACTTAGTCACACAGACGTGAAAGCAGAGGAGAGACTACTTACAGGGAGAAAGTTGTACACTGAGGTTGCAGGGAAGAAGAGCAGGGAGGTCAAATACAGAAAGTACAATGATTCAGATGAATGACAGGTCACAAAGATGCCCATGACTTGCATTCCAACTGTAGCAATTAAAAATGAAAATACTAAATGTGTTCTCTTGTTCCCAGCCCACACCAAACGCAACACAGTGACTAACCATACATTCTTCAAAACTAACAGTTCATGATCTTGGAAAAAGAATTATCTAACCAGACATTTGGAGGAATCTTGAATGGTATAATGCAGTTGGGAGTAAAATTTCAGAGAAATGGGCTGGAGAGATGGCTCAGTGGTTAAGAGCATTGCTTGCTCTTCCAAAGGTCCTGAGTTCAATTCCC
>CAMWLG010000133.1 GCA_947175035.1 uncultured Lachnospiraceae bacterium
TAGAGGATTCGAACCCCCGACCTTTTGGTCCGTAGCCAAACGCTCTATCCAGCTGAGCTAAACGCACATTGTTTACAGTATTATCTGCAACAGATTATATTCTAAACGTTTTATGGAGAAAAGTCAAGTAATTATTTCCCAATTTTAAATTTTTGTTACAGTTCAGCCATAAAATAATATATAAGCTGTGCGTGGGTGCTGAACTGTAACTTTATTTTTCATTTATTTTATGTTATACTAATATGGCAATGGCGCTTATGCAGTCGCCATACAATTACTAGCATTTTCCAGGGAGGAACTCACATGTTGGAATTGCGTAATCTTTCCTTTCAGGTAGATGATGAGGCTGCCGGTGCAAAGGAGATTATCAAAGACATCAATTTGACTTTGAATGACCATACATTTACCGCGATCACCGGCCCAAACGGCGGCGGCAAATCCACGCTCGCCAAGCTGATTATGGGCATCGAGCGTCCCACCTCCGGCAGTATTATCTGGAATGGCAGGGATATCACAAACTTAAGTATCACGGAACGCGCCAATCTGGGCATCAGTTTTGCCTTTCAGCAGCCGGTGCGTTTTAAGGGAATTAAGGTAAAGGACTTGATCATGTTGTCCGCGGGCGGGGGAGAGAAGCTCAGCACAGCGGGGGCCTGTGATTATCTGTCCAAGGTCGGTCTCTGTGCCAGGGATTATATTAACCGCGACGTGGATGCAAGTCTCTCAGGCGGTGAGCTGAAACGCATCGAGATTGCCACCATTATCGCGCGCAACACGCCCTTGTCCGTCTTTGACGAGCCGGAGGCGGGCATTGATCTGTGGAGCTTTAACAATCTGATCAAGGTGTTTGAGGAGCTCCACGAAACCAGTGACAATTCATTGATCATCATTTCACATCAAGAAAGGATTTTGAATATTGCCGATGAGATTGTGGTCATTGCGAACGGTCTGGTGAAGGCCCGGGGCACTAAGGAAGAGATTCTACCGGAGCTTTTGGATGTCGCTGGGAGCTGCAAATACTACCAGCAAACGTAAACAATGTACCGAAAGCAGAATATTAATCAAAAAATCATGACAGAATTGGGGAAATCATGGACGAAATACAAAAAAATTTATTAGAACAGGTTGCCGGACTGCACGAGGTTCCGGCGGGTGCGTACAATATCCGCGCCAATGGCGCCAGCGTTGGCCGGAATACCACCGCCAACATTGATATTGTCACCAAGGAGGACTGTCAGGGCATTGACATCCTGATCAAATCCGGTACCAAGAAGGAAAGCGTACACATTCCGGTGGTGTTAAGCCAAAGCGGGCTCACGGAGATGGTGTATAACGATTTTCATGTGGGTGATGACTGTGACGTGACCATTGTTGCGGGCTGCGGCATTCACAACAGCGGCGACAGCGAGAGCCGTCACGACGGTATACACAGCTTCTTCATCGGTAGGAACAGTCATGTAAAATATGTGGAGAAGCACTATGGAAGCGGTGACGGAAAGGGGGAACGAATCATGAATCCCCAGACGGTGGTGCATTTGGGCGAAAATAGTTTTATGGAGATGGAGACTGTGCAGATCCGCGGCGTGGACTCCACCAAGCGTTCCACACAGGCCACCCTGGAGGACGGTGCAAAGCTTGTCATCACAGAAAAACTTATGACCCATGGCAGCCAATACGCCGAGTCATCCTTCAACGTGGATTTAAACGGTGCCGGCTCCAGCGCAAACCTGATATCCAGAGCGGTGGCAAAGGAGGACTCGAAGCAGCTTTTCCTTGCAAAAATAAATGGAAACAACCGCTGTGCCGGTCATTCCGAATGCGACGCCATTATCATGGATAACGCCAAAATCAGCGCGATTCCCGAGATTACTGCAAATCATCTGGATGCCGCACTGATTCACGAGGCCGCTATCGGTAAAATCGCCGGCGACCAAATCATTAAGCTTATGACCTTGGGTCTTACAGAGGCTGAGGCTGAGGCACAAATAGTAAACGGATTCCTGAAATAGCAGGAATCCGTTTTTTGTTGGTATATTATGCTTGTGAATTACCATTTTCTGAAGCCTCATGAAGCCGCTCCAGTGCCCAGAGGATTTCCGCCTCGTTAAAAGGCTTAACCACGAATTCCTCCGCACCGCGCTTGACGGAATCAAGCATTTTTTCTCTCTGCCCAGCCGCGGTGATCATCAGCACCTTTGCATCCGGATTTTCCTTTTTGATAAGGCTCAGGCTTTCCACACCGTCCATGACAGGCATGGTGATATCCATGGTCACAACCTCGGGCTTCAATTCCTTATACTTTAAATATCCTTCCTCTCCGTTGGTTGCCTCGCCCACGATGGTATGTCCGTTTCGCTCTAAAATCTCACGAAGAATTCTTCTGGATGTTCTTGAATCATCTACAATCATAATGTTCGCCATGGCTACATCCTCCTATTTAAGTTTCCCAACTGCAAAATACAGCCCCATGTTACCGAGATATATGGGAATTCTACATATATTATAGACATTTTCCACACTCTTGTATTCGGGGGGCGTCAAATCCAGAAATTGCCCCTGCTGACTAAGCTCCGAGACATAAAGTCCGCTGGAACAATTCAGAAGTTCTCCCGCGGCATCCAGCGCATCCATATCTAACTGTGCGAATGTCTCCTGCCCAAAGATAGTACACACCTTCAAAAGCGCGCCGTTTCTCTCAGCAAAACAATCCACAAGTCCATTGTGCCCTACCATCCTCTGGAATACCGCTGCTTCCTTGGGAAAACCATCCACCATGGCAGCTCTGCCGATATAAATGTTCCGATCCACCAAGCGAATCATTGTACGAATCACGGTTCCGATAAGTTCCTTGTATTCCAGTGCCTCCTTGGGCAAAATAAAGGGGAGAACCCTGTCAATATCATCACTCTTGATATCTTCAAAATCTGTATTACTGAAATTATTCACTTTCTTAAAATCATCCAGCAGCCAGTCAAGCTCCTCCATTGTCACCAGCTCTTCATTTAGAAGCTCCTGAATAAAGGTAAGATATGCGTTTCCCTGTTTCTGCAAAAGCTTATCCACCTGCTCCTGATTGAGATATCCCTCCTCAATGGCAATATCGCCAAAGCGTTTATCCTTAATTGCCTGAAGAAGATTGACCTCATCCGCCTGCTCCTGTGTCATCATTCCCTCCGACACAGCGATCAAGCCTAATTTCACACGCACAGAATCCCGTTTTTCAATTATATGTTTCAGCTGCTCTTTTGTAATCCTGCCCGCTTCTACAAAATAATTGCCCAATACATATTCTACCATATACTGACCCCCATCCTGAATGTGTACATTACTGATACTGCCTTATCTATCAGTATACCGTTATCTAAAATCCATGTCAAGAAATTTGTCTCACAGATGGAAAAAGGATTACAGCCAATACCGTAATCCCACATTGCATTAAAACAAATGGGGCCTATAGGGCTCGAACCTATGACCCTCTGCTTGTAAGGCAGA
>CAMWLG010000134.1 GCA_947175035.1 uncultured Lachnospiraceae bacterium
AGATATTGACCCTACGTGAAAAAGATATTGACCCTACGTGAAAAAGATATTGACCCTACGTGAAAAAGATATTGACCTTAAAACTCGGAAACCGTTGGAAATAAAGGATTTCTGACACCCCGTAATCAAGTAAGTAATCAAGTAAGTAATCAAGTAAGTAATCAAGTAATCAATCAAGGAGCTCAAGGGCGCTGTCCCTGCCGCCTCCGGGCGGCTCCCTGGTCCTCTTTGCCCTTCGAAAAGGACAACTGGACGGTATTCTCAAACCAAAACACCTCCATAAAGTTGCTCATTTCCCCCAAAAACGACTAATCCAACTCCGCTTTTGACGTAATTCCAGCTTCGGCCCCTTCGGAAAGAAGCTGTTGATGCATCGTCCCTGCATGGAGTGCCAGAGCCGCAATCAGGGCAGAAGTCAACTGCTCGATCTGTCGGTCTTTCACTTCAAACTAACCTCATAGCGTATCAACTGTGGTCTGTAAAGCAGAAATAAGACCATCAACCAAGATTAACAGTTTGCAAATCCGAGATGGGGATATGCTGCCTGGCCTTTTCAACCAGTGGCCGGAGCGGCTCTGGCAAATGTTCTTCAAGAAAGTCCAGCGCAGATATCACCCCCTCCAGAAGCTGAGCCGAAAAACTACGTTCTTCATCCAACAGTTCTTGATAATACTCTTTTTCAATCTGAAGTAGTTGGTTCTCCTGCTTAATCTTCTGCTGGGACTTTGTATCGTCTATCTGTTTTCCCACTGACAGTATCTTACTCTGAAGTCGCTTATTCTCCTCAGTCAGCTCCTCAACCCTCTGTTCAGCCTGTATGCACCGGAGAGCCGCCCCCTTGAGTTGTTCTACCTGCTCCACTGTAACGCCCTTAACAGCCCCTGTAAGCGATCTTTCGGGCTGGATGGTATCCAACCTCACCCGCGCCTTCTCAACGGCATCTAGCGCCCTTACAGCCCCCTGTAAGGCTCGTTTCTGCTTCTCCAAGGCAGCGATCTCCTGCTCGGCTGCTGCCGCTTGCTCCTGAGCTGCTTCAAGGCGCTTGACCGCTGCCCGGTACTCCGGCAAATCCATGTGCTTACGACCACCACCCAGGCTGACGATCTCAAACTTATGGGCCTGGGCAAGTTCAGCCAAGGTCTGCTTCTCCCTCTCCATCCAGGCTCGCCACTCGGTCATATTCAAGCCCAGAGATGTAAAGCCCTGCTGTTTTAGAGCCTGTTTCATGGAAACCCTGGTCTTCAGTCCCCTTGTCTGCTCCGTGGCTACCGGCACAAAATCAATATGGATATGGGGCGTGGCCTCGTCCATGTGCAGCACCGCATTGAACACCCGCAGATGAGGATTGCGTTCCTGGAACGACTCCGCAAACTCCTTCAGCACCGCAGCGGCCCGATCACCGTCCAGAGATCCGCAGCCGCAATCGTTCTTGTTGCCTATCTGGAAGATGACCTCATGGAACAGCTTCTCTTGTTGGCCCTGGCGGATATGCTCATAATAGTCGGGTATCTTGTCTCTGGTCTTTTTCTTCTTCGCGTTGTATGCAGACAAGGCTTCATCGAACACCTGGTGATAGACCTGTTTCAAGTCCTCCTGGCAAAAGGTGACATTCAACCTCGTCCGGCTCTTATCAATGCTGGCCGCAAAGAACAACCTGTTATTGTGACTGATACTGCCCCGACCCATCATACCAGAGATCGTCACGCCCACAGAGATCACTTCCTTTCTTCGTCCTATTCTGAACGTGAGCGACATTTTGGCAGCGACGTTGCCCACGTCTCCCATGTTACCATACCCGACCGGTCGATAGAAACTCTTTGTTACTTTCTTGGTGAGAAAAAAACAAAAGCACTTTCATAATTTACAAATAACGGTTTACCCGTCACGCTTCCGTAAACGGGTAAACCGCCAAACATTATCCAGGCAATCGCTTACAAACCAGTTCAGGACTCCCCCTGACACCAAAGACAAACCGTCAGATCCAATGCGTTTAGATCTAACAACGTCTGAAGATGCCCAGAATAAACCCAGCCACGCCGATGAGCAATCAACTGCGCACTTCTATACCTGGTCACTAACCAGGTATCTTGCGCTCTCCGAGGGATGGGGCGTTGCCCCACGCTGCCTATAGCAGCTCCCCGATTCAAGCCTACAATGGCCGTCAGAGGGCCTACAAAGGCTATCATGTAGTCCCAGCGTCCGCCTTGACCAGCTTCAGCATATAGGCAAACCGATACTTAATCGGCTTTTTCTCATGGGCCCGGTTCATAGCAGCATACCGCTCTGACAGATAATGATACCGCCGAAACTCAATACCACCCATTGGAACATTCTCAGGAAGCTTGCAATCATCCACCGTGACTAGAACTTCAAAAAGTTGCTCGATCTCAGCCCGGCTAAATTCCGATTCACTCGCGCCGATCGGCGTACAGGCCCCGCGTAAAAACTCGATTTGATCATCTGGCGCCGCTGCCATATCATCCATGGAGAGTTGACCAGGAAGCTCCAACGTCGGAAGTGTCTCGACCATAAAACGAACAGCCTTCACTGACCTACCACGTTTAATCGGTTCGTATGTAAAGCGGCAATCTGTCTTTTCTAACAACTCTTTCTGGCAACGTTTCAATATTCGGTCATTAAAAACCTTGAACTGATTGTAACTGTCACTAGTACACCGCAGTAATGCTTTCAAATCAGCCAGCTCGATCTCCCATGAACGCCGAAAACGGTTATGCTCCAGCCAAAGATAAAGCACATAACTATATCTGGAGGTCAAACTGATGACGTTCTTCAGCCGATACCGCAGATACCCAATATTGTCAACGTTAAAAATATACTCTCTGGCACGATTAGTACAAGTAAGACTGATCTGCCACAAACCATCATCATCCTGCCAGGCATCAATCTCCTCAAACAGAGACACCAGTTTAAAGCCTTTTGGCTTTGTATCGTCCTCGACCTTTACAACCTGAGCAAGATGCCGCAGCCGCTTTTCCAAATCAGGCTTCAGTATGCGGGAGACACCCAGCATGTCCTCAATAGCGCCCTTCTCAAACTGAACGGTGCGGTTATCCCCGTTATGACTATCTATCCGGTCAAGGTACACATCCAGAATCTTCAGTTCCGGAAGCGTCATATCCGTTTCAGACAAGGACAATAAAGGATTTGCTTTCTGGATCAAGTGGGATTCTGGACTTTTACCGCCATCTGTAAAAGCTGGGATAGGTGGCAGTTTCCTCCTTCGCGGCATACTCTCACCCCTTAAATGATAACTTGATTACGATGTACGAAAAATGCTGTATTACCAAGGCTTTTAGGATTTTAACACCATAGACTTTTTCATAATAATAACGAAAAAGTCAATATTTAGCAATATAAAATTTTGCCCTACGTGAAAAAGATATTGACCCTACGTGAAAAAGATATTGACCCTACGTGAAAAAGATATTGACCCTACGTGAA
>CAMWLG010000135.1 GCA_947175035.1 uncultured Lachnospiraceae bacterium
TGTGTTCAGATGCTTGATCCCATGAGCCTGGAGGACTGCCCGGATGTGCTGCTCACAGGCGCGGTACTCGGATTTTTTGCCGTAATATCTGTGGCCGTCGTACCCGATGGAGTTGTGGACAAAGTGGACATTGAGGTGGTCCGTATCCTGGTGGACAGCGTACACGGCCTGGAACTCCCGTCCAATATACTGCATGACCGACTGAGCGATCTCGTCTGCGATCTCCGGGTCAGTCAGCTCGGCGGGAGAAAAGTTCAGCGTGAAGTGGCGAATCCGCACCCCACTGTCTTTGCCATGTTCGGCTGCGGTCTGCTGCATGGAACCGCAGATGTCGAGGGGTTCAACCCCAATGCACCCGATGTACCCGTCAGGGGTCTTGTCGGGAGCAAGGATATAGTTAAGAACGGTCTGTCTGGCGGCGGCATCGTGGTAGTGGCCGCCGTTGAGGTATTTGAGAGTTGCCATGGGTGGTACTCCTTTCAGATTTGGTGATTTACCGATGTGTGAAGTGCCTGATAGTTCTATAATCTGATCTTATATGGTACTTTTGATAGTCTATCAGTACTGCTTTGTAGGATTTGACACTGAGTAAGTCTATTTGAGATATACTCTCGATACGGGGTCGCGAGGGAAGAAAGCTGTATGGCTTCTTCCCTCCGAGGGCCTCAATCTTGGGTTGGGTTGGCTGTAGAATCGAACAAACAAAGGCTCTATTGTCAACAATGGATTTGGATTAAGCTATATATGGCCGCATCCAAATCCAAGATGCTGGTACTATCTTCCGATAGATAATAGAGAAGTCAAGAGGGGATACATTATGGGACAAGAATACTGTTCTCCGTGGCTATTACACTGGCCGGGAGGCCAAGAGATTCTGCATGGCATCTTGGCAGATACTCTTGGGACTTCTACATTTAGTCACGAAATCATCGAAGCAGGAAATCAGCGCGTATCAGATACACTGACGGATGTTGAGGACTTCTCAAATGCTAGGGCAGTTCTGATAGACGCACCCACTGGTTCCGGCAAGAGTACGTTCGTACTGCAAACACTTTCGGAATATGCTCGAAGGCAAAACAAGTATATCCTGTTCCTATCCAATCGCTCTACGCTGAATCTCCAGAACAAGCTCCTTGCGAGTACAGATAGACCACTGATTGGCAGGACGGCCCTATCTCATGTCACAGTTATCGGAAACCTCTTGCTATGCTCATATCATCATATTTTGAGTTTGTTGCCTAATATTAGACATATCTCCTGGGAGTTATGGAGAAGCAGTCAGCCTATTGACATAGGCTATATAGTTCTGGATGAAGCCCACTTCTTCTGTTCAGATGCAACTTTCAACAGGAAAACTAGCCGGATTCTCAGGGAAATCCTCATGGCATATTGCAGAAGCCAGCGGATTTATATGTCAGCGACGATGGAAGATGTACGCCCCTTGATCTTGTACGAGGAGAAGATGGCCCTTTCTCTGCGTAAGAGATATGGTAATGACCAATATCAACGGATATGGGATGCCAGTCATCCCCTGGTGGTCAAGGACTATCGCTTTAAGGCCGACTATTCTTCCGTGCATCTGCATTTCTTTGTCGATTGGGAGAGTATCAAGCATGAGATCGGCAACTCAGACAGCAAATGGCTTGTTTTTGTTAGTGATACCGAACAGGGTAAAGCACTCGCTAATAACATCGACGATGCTAAGTTCATCAATTCGGCGTATGTCCAGGCAAACCCTGATGAAAGCATGGCTATGGTTGATCGGGAGAAGTTTGCGGGAAAGGTCCTGATTGCAACAAGTGTGTTTGATAGCGGTATCAACTTCCATGACGATGACCTCCAGAATATAGTAGTCGATTCCGAGGACATGATTCAGATAACACAGATGCTTGGCCGGAAGCGGCGCAAAGGAAACGAGGATGTGGATTTATACGTTGCGCTGAATCCAGAATCGAAGATTGACCGACGTATTCGCTATAACCAGATGCTTCAAGAACTGCTGCAAGAGGCAACATGGCATCCGAATGGATTCATACAGAACAAGTGGGGAAGTCTTGACAATTATCAGCAAAAACTGTTTGATGTATGGCCTACAGGACAGATCGTTGTCAATGCGTATGCTCCCTATCAACTGGCATTACTGGAAAGTAAATATCAGCGTCTAAAGGCCCGTGTTTCAGAGGAACACGAACTCGCCTTTGCACATGAAGTATGTAAGTGGTTTGGAAAGACCTATACAGAGGAAATGCGTTGTGGCGTTTCCTCTGTGGAAAGCGTATCTGCAAAGGTTGTAGCTTGTCTGGAGGAATCTGTCCAGACAGCGCGGCCAGACAGCCAGGATAGCAATAGGTATCTTCTGGACAAAGAGAATGTAGTTTCGCTTGCGGTGAAGTTGAGGGAGATAGTTAAGCCTATTCTAAGCCTCTTTGACTATGCGACTGCGGATGGAACCAAGCGAAACAGACTACACAAAGGCTCCGAAACTGGTCATGTAAAAGCGGATATAGTGTGGATTATCAAGGAACTTCATCTGTCCTATGCCCTTGTTGGCTCAAAGGATACATACTACCTTCGCAGAACTGCGAACCTGGACCCCTCCGAACCGGAGGAGAACTAGCTCCCGTCAACCCGCAAATCTGGATGATATATAATAGAAGTAGGCCCATGTGGACATCCCCACATGGGCCTACTTCTATTTACATGAGGAGGACCAACCTATGCACATCATTGAACGTATCTCGTCCGCGCTAGTGGACATCGCCTTTCCCCTGCCGCCGACTGATACGGACCTCTGCCGTCCCGACTACCCGCTGTTTCCCCTGTCCCCGCTCCGGCAGCTGCCGGATATGACCAACTACACCCGGAAGGAGGTCGAGGACGATGCGTGAAGAAATGGCGATTTGCTCCATGTGTGGTACAGAGCATCCGGCAGCGGATATGACCTGGTTCGGGGATCACAACCTCTGCCCGGACTGTCTGCGTAGGCACACCCGCATCTGTGACCATTGCGGGGACCGCATCTGGCTTAGTGACGATCGGGGCGAGGATGCTTTGACTCTGTGCGGCCACTGTGCGGAGAACTTCTATACCCATTGCTCCGACTGTGGCCTATTTGCAGAAACGGACCAACTTCACTATACGGGCAGCGAGTGGCTGTGCGATGACTGCTACGATCACCGCTGCGATCACCGCCGACAGCAGGATCGCGGCGTACAAAGCTACTGCTACAAGCCGGAACCCATCTTCTATGGAAGCGGCCCACGCTACCTGGGTGTCGAGCTGGAGATCGACGAGGGCGGCGAATCCAACTATGAGGCCAATCTGATCCAGCAGATTGCCAACTGCGACCACGATCATATCTACTGCAAGCACGACGGCTCGCTGGAAGATGGTTTCGAGATCGTCACGCACCCCATGACGCTGGACTATCACC
>CAMWLG010000136.1 GCA_947175035.1 uncultured Lachnospiraceae bacterium
AGTTCGGATTGTAGTCTGCAACTCGACTACATGAAGCTGGAATCGCTAGTAATCGTGAATCAGCCATGTCACGGTGAATACGTTCCCGGGTCTTGTACTCACCGCCCGTCACACCATGGGAGTTGTATTCGCCTTAAGTCGGAATGCCAAACTGGCTACCGCCCACGGCGGATGCAGCGACTGGGGTGAAGTCGTAACAAGGTAACCGTAGGTGAACCTGCGGTTGGATCACCTCCTTTCTAGAGACATCATCAAACATTCATTTGTTTGATGCCAAGACAGCTTCTTGCTTAGTTTTCAGAGATCATTTGATTGGAATGCAATAGGGGCTTATAGCTCAGGTGGTTAGAGCGCACCCCTGATAAGGGTGAGGTCGGAGGTTCAAGTCCTCCTAAGCCCACCAAAAATGATGCTTTTTGCGATAAAGCGTTCATTGCTCGTTGTTTTTTTGGTCATTACCTTCAAGGTAACTCCCTGCAAAAACAACTCACAATGAGCACTTTCTCATCAAAAACCATTCATTTTTAATCTCTTATCATTTTAAGGGGAATTAGCTCAGCTGGGAGAGCGCCTGCTTTGCACGCAGGAGGTCAGCGGTTCGATCCCGCTATTCTCCACCAATGCATGCCCAATCAGGGAATCGATGGAACAACAAACAAATGGTTAGTTAAACGAATCGCAAAGATTCCGAATCCTAGTCCAAGTCCTAAGTTTAGGCTTTGGACTAGAATTCATATCTCATGGATTCTATGCTCTTTCACAATATATTGTCAATAGCCTACAAAAGTTGTAAAACTACAAACACGCAAGCAATTGCCATAATGGCGCAATGTATGCAACAATGCGTTTATTAAGGCAGTGGCAGCCGAAGATGACAAATCTTAGGATAAGGTAGATAAGCTTTTAAAGGGCAAATGGTGGATGCCTTGGAAGAGAGAGGCGATGAAGGACGTACTAGACTGCGATAAGCTACGGGGAGCTGTCAAGAAGCTTTGAGCCGTAGATTTCCGAATGGGGCAACCCAATGTGTCGTGAGGCACATTACCTTAAATGGAGCGAACCTAGCGAAGTGAAACATCTCAGTAGCTAGAGGAAAAGAAATCAAACGAGATTCCCAAAGTAGCGGCGAGCGAACAGGGAACAGGGCAAACCGAATGCTTGCATTCGGGGTTGTGGACTGCGGACGCCATTGAAAACTTCGAGCATAAGATTTTGGAAAGAATTGCCATAGAGGGTGATAGCCCCGTGTGCGAAGAGGTTTTCTAGGTAGCAGTATCCAGAGTAGGTCAGGGCACGTGAAACCCGGACTGAAGCAGGGGAGACCACTCTCCAACCCTAAATACTACTCTCTTACCGATAGCGAACCAGTACCGTGAGGGAAAGGTGAAAAGAACCGCAGTGAGCGGAGTGAAATAGAACCTGAAACCATTTGCCTACAATCATTCAGAGCCCTATTGTTTACAAGGGTGATGGACTGCCTTTTGCATAATGATCCTGCGAGTTGTGGTATCTGGCAAGGTTAAGCACATGCGAAGCCGTAGCGAAAGCGAGTCTGAAAGGGCGCTAAGTCAGATGCTGCAGACCCGAAGCGAAGTGATCTATCCATGGCCAAGTTGAAAGTGGGGTAACACCCACCGGAGGACTGAACTCGTGCCCATTGAAACGGGCTGGGATGAGCTGTGGATAGGGGTGAAAGGCCAAACAAACTTCGTGATAGCTGGTTCTCTTCGAAATATATTTAGGTATAGCCTCAAGTGATAGTCATAGGGGGTAGAGCTCTGATTGGGCTAGGGCTGCTCACCGCGGTACCAACCCCTGTCAAACTGCGAATACCTATGACCGTATCTTGGGAGTCAGGCGGTGGGTGATAAAATCAATCGTCAAGAGGGAAACAACCCAGACTACCAACTAAGGTCCCAAAGTTCTATTCTAAGTGGAAAATGATGTGGAGTTACCGAGACAACCAGGAGGTTGGCTTAGAAGCAGCCACCCTTTAAAGAAAGCGTAACAGCTCACTGGTCTAGTGATTCTGCGCAGAAAATATAACGGGGCTAAGATAGACACCGAAGTTGTAGATTGTGCTGATGCACAGTGGTAGAAGAGCGTTCGTATTGCGTTGAAGGTATACCGGTAAGGAGTGCTGGAGCGATGCGAAGTGAGCATGCAGGAATGAGTAGCGATAAAAGTGGTGAGAATCCACTTCGCCGAAAATCTAAGGTTTCCTACGCGATGCTCGTCATCGTAGGGTTAGTCGGGTCCTAAGACAAGTCCGAAAGGGGTAGTCGATGGAAAATGGGTTAATATTCCCATACCAATGCAAGTGTGCGATGGAAGGACGCATAGGGCTAAATGGTGTTAGCGGATGGAAGTGCTAATTTAAGAGTGTAGATTGGAGGATTGGCAAATCCGCCTCTGTATTCGAAACTCCAATAGCTTCTTGCGAGCTTCGGCTCAAGAGGAGTACCATTGATGCCGTCGTGCCAAGAAAAGTTTCTAAGTTTAGCTTGCATTGCCCGTACCGCAAACCGACACAGGTAGATGAGATGAGTATTCTAAGGCGCGTGAAAGAACTCTGGTTAAGGAACTCTGCAAACTAGCACCGTAAGTTCGCGATAAGGTGTGCCTACGCAAGTAGGTCTCAGCAAAGAGTCCCTCCCGACTGTTTACCAAAAACACAGCACTTTGCAAACTCGTAAGAGGAAGTATAAGGTGTGACGCCTGCCCGGTGCTCGAAGGTTAAGAGGATTGGTTAGCAGCAATGCGAAGCCCTGAATTGAAGCCCGAGTAAACGGCGGCCGTAACTATAACGGTCCTAAGGTAGCGAAATTCCTTGTCGGTTAAATACCGACCTGCATGAATGGCGTAACGAGATGGGAGCTGTCTCAACCAGGGATTCAGTGAAATTGTAGTGGAGGTGAAAATTCCTCCTACCCGCGGCAAGACGGAAAGACCCCGTGGACCTTTACTACAGCTTGGCACTGCCGATGGGAACATTATGCGCAGGATAGGTGGGAGGCTTTGAAATCTCCACTCCGGTGGAGATGGAGCCATCGTTGAGATACCACCCTTAATGTTTCTGTCTGCTAACTAGCTAGAGTGATCCTCTAGTAGGACAATGCCTGGTGGGTAGTTTGACTGGGGCGGTCGCCTCCTAAAAAGTAACGGAGGCTTACAAAGGTTGGCTCAAGATGGTTGGAAATCATCTGTAGAGTGTAATGGCATAAGCCAGCCTGACTGCAAGACAAACAAGTCAAGCAGAGACGAAAGTCGGTCATAGTGATCCGGTGATTCTGTGTGGAAGGGTCATCGCTCAAAGGATAAAAGGTACCCCGGGGATAACAGGCTGATCTCCCCCAAGAGCTCACATCGACGGGGAGGTTTGGCACCTCGATGTCGGCTCATCGCATCCTGGGGCTGGAG
>CAMWLG010000137.1 GCA_947175035.1 uncultured Lachnospiraceae bacterium
ACAAAAACATAAGCAACATCTTAGGCATATTCACTCTTGATGTAACCCAAACTAACCGAACATGTACCATCTCCATCCTTGGTCATTCCATACTTGCCAGACTTCTGAGCACTCATGACAACCTTACCGTATGTTGTTTGTTTGTATACAGTACTGGTTGATGGATGGAAGAAGTATCTATCCCGTTGTAGTGTGTGAGTCTTGTAGTGTGTGATTGCTACAAGTTCTGCTTCCAATGCATCCCTTGCGTATCTATCATACTTTCTAACCATATCGTCATCATCAATACCGAACTTAGCAAGTGTTTTGTTGAATGCTTGCTCAATTCGTTCCATACCGTTATCGATATACCATTCATTCTTCGTCGTAGACTTCTTGTTTCTCTTGCTATCGTTGTTTGATTGTACACCTGCTTTACGTATAAGGTCATGCATATACTGTTCTGCAGCAAGCTTATCACTAACAGCAGCAACACGGATAACATGCAATTCACCAAGTTCCTTACCTTCAACAGACCTGTAATTGCTGAATCTGGTCTCGATATTATCTCCAGTCTTACCAGCCTTGTAGATACCTTCTTGCTTATCATTCTCGAATTGAACGACATAGATGTATCCACGTTTTGCTTCTAACAGTTCAGCTTCGAGTTCATGAATTCTTGCAATGAGTTGGTCTCTTGTGAAGTCTTTATAGTCCATTTCGGTCACGGCAAAATTTCGTGACAAAAATGAAAGTGGACGAAATTCTGAAGAACACAAACAGCTCACGTTTAACGCATGTGAAATGAATCACAATCAGAGATTGAGTCAACAAAGTGCGTGTCGACAAATATCAGTACAACGAACTCCACTACCAATCGAAACGGCATTCACTCAGCAAGATATTGCATACAATATCACGTATGCGGAAGATGAGGATGGTGTACAGCAACAGATACGAGTACCAATACAAGACAATCACATCAATCGTTACTACTTCGATTACCCACCAGAATGGAAGACCAGTGATACAGGTGAAGCGATTGTAGGAGTACGTTCCATATCTCTCATCAACTCATACCCAGTTATCTCGTTTGATTTGCATATTCGCAAGTACACCAAATCCGAGTTTCTCCGTCGACTCAAGCTATTGTATCCAGACCGATATGGTAGAATCGATGATATTCAACTACTGATAAATCTACCTGAAGATGAACAACCTAATCAAGATGAGATTGAAGATGTTGTTCAAGGAATAGGAGGTAGATTGATGAATACGACAACCATTCACATATACGTATCAGTTGATGATGAAGACTCAATGTATGATATAATCGAAGCAATAGGGAAACAGATAAAGCATGCAATCGATTCACTAAAAGCACCTGAACTAGGTGTTAAGTTCGTTCAAGATGAAGAGAATGTCATCAATGGATATCCTGATATGGATGTATTCATTGACTATGATGAAGATGATGTAGATAATCCTATAGTCATTTCATCATTTCGCAATGAGTATACAGTTGAGAATGACACCGATGACTGTTTCGTTGATTGCATGTTAACCAAATCTGACCTACGTAATGTAACTCTATCAAAGTACTATGACCCAAATACTTTCAAGATGAAAGAGATTGAAGAATCAGATGAAGAAGAAGATACTACTCTGT
This sequence comes from uncultured Lachnospiraceae bacterium, assembly GCA_947175035.1. Taxonomy (GTDB): domain Bacteria; phylum Bacillota; class Clostridia; order Lachnospirales; family Lachnospiraceae; genus Acetatifactor. Next base: position 1,649 of record CAMWLG010000137.1, read on the forward strand.
ACAACGAAGATGATGATATGTTTGATGAAGACTTTGTCAATACGTTCAACATCGGCTCAAGAGATTGCAACGAAGATATAGAGAACCCATATACACGATTTCTCTTCTTCAGTAGAGAACATTCATTCTTCAACGTATGGAATCGCATACCATGTAATGTTCATGCATCATTCGCTAACCAATCGAATCGTAACTATCTGGGTAGAAGTAATGTTGTGTTCAATCCTATCAAGTACTATAGACTCAATGCATACGACAACAGATTCTGGATTGAGTTCTATGATACATACTCAGGAGAACCAATCAGGTTACCCAAAGATGAATCATTCGTTATGGAGATGCAGTTCATGCAAAACGATAAGTTGCTATACGTTTAAGCTGAACACAAATGACTGCAAAGCAAGCTCAATCTTTGATTTCTCAATCAATTGCTGATGTATACAAGAAGTATCCAATCAATACACTTTCAACATTTACACGAATTGCGAAACGTTATGGATTCACTGCGAAAGAAGCAAGAGACTATCTATCAACTCAAGTAGTTCATGACCAGAAGATACCACCACCACAATTCATGCACATCTATTCGAAAACACCTCACGCCTTCCAGATGGATACGTTCATCAATCAGAAACAAGCAGGAGGAACAAACTACCTGATGTTCATCAACATCAACACACGAAAAGCATATGCGTTTCCGATGAGAGGTAAAGGCTCAACTGAAGTCATCAAAGCTCTCAATCAATTCGTTACACATGAACCTGATTGCATATCATTGTTGACCGACCAGGATAAAGCATATCTGAGTAACGATGTTCTCGATTGGATGCGCTCACATAACATCACATATAAGACAACAACAGATGAAGACCACAACAAGCTCGGTATCATCAATCGTTTCATGAGAACAGTGAGAGACATGGCGAGCAAGAAAGGCATAACATCAAACATATCACCATCAGCTATGCAAGACATCATCGAATCATACAACGACATACCACATAAGGGTATTGACTTCAAGACACCTAATGATTTTACACCTGAAGATGAGCAAGCATATATCGAGAAGCAACATAACGTGAATCCGTACAACTTCAACAGTGGCGATAAGGTCCGATTGGTTCTCGACAAAGAACCATTGAAGAAACATCGAACGAATCTATCCACTGAGGCATACACAATTGATTCACGTGTTGGCAATCAATTCCTCATCAAATCGAAAGACAAGTCAGTTGATACAGTTCCAGGATACAAGATAGTCAAGTCATCAGCGAACGTTCCACTAGCACATACATTGAAGGAAGGCAAGCGAGGTATAGTACAACGCATCACAGGCTACAACATCAAATCGAACAAATACACCGTCATCTATGAAGGTGATGAACATGATACGATACCAGCATCATCATTACGTGAAGGTAATCCGACAAAGCTGTCACGAATGGAAAGAGAGTACTGGATTAAGCACACACCTATACCTCCATCAATACGCAAATGGCTTTAACCGCAAGCAAAGCTTGAGTGCAAACGTAGTTTGCCCGAAACGTAAATGAAACAACAGTCAACAATTAAGCAAGTGGAATCACTCATCAAACAGACACTCGAGAAGAATCAACGTGATATCCAGATGGCTCTCATCAAACCACTATCACCATACTATCCATTCAGTTCGAACGGTATCTACTTCCTCATCGGTAAGATGGGTGCTGGTAAATCGTACTTCATATGGAGACACATCATGATAACGGAGAGACT
>CAMWLG010000138.1 GCA_947175035.1 uncultured Lachnospiraceae bacterium
CCTGGCTGCATAATTTTTTCATCTTCCTATTGACTTTTTTTATTAGCTGGACTTCGGGATAGGGGCAGTTAGTTATCCAAGTAGTTTTTGAGCATTTGTGCAACCTCAGCTCTTGTTGCAAAACCCTTTGGATCAAGAATATTGCCGCCTTTACCGTTCAGAATACCATACTTGACAGCCCAACAGATAGCAGTCCGGGCAAAGTCACTTATTTGACTGACATCGCTAAAGGTAAGGTCAATATCGGATGTAGGCTCTCCTGCATACCGCCACAGCATTACAGCAAGCTGTTCACGTGTGATACTGTCGTTCGGGCCGAATTGACCGTTGCCATAGCCTCCAACAATGTTCTTTGCCGCTGCCCAAGCAACTGCGGAAGTGTACCAGTCGTTTGCGGTCACATCGGTGAAGCTGCTGGTACTATTGACGTTGGGCTTGCCCTCTTTGTTATAGAGAATTTGCGCAAGTTGAGCACGGGTAAGATTGGAATTGGGAGCAAATAGATTATCGATAATACCGTTCATCAAGCCATGCTCACTAACAAACTTTACTGCATCATAGTACCAAGCAGTTACAGACATATCAGTGAAAGGATTATTCCACGGCTTCTCTGTATTCTGCGGAGGCTGAGGATTATCGTTTTTATCTTCAATTGTATTAGATGGTGTATTTGTAGGACGCGATTCGTTATTATTGCTGTTATTGCTGTTGCCTACATTTCCATGCCCACCGCCGATAGGATAACTAGGGCCATCATTACCAGTGCTACTATTGATATAAGTCCACTGGGCATACACTGTGGTGTTTTGGACAAATACTGTATCCAATGTAACTCTTATTCCACCAGATGGGGCCGTGTACCAGCCATTAAAATTATATCTGTTGCGGATAGGCGTAGGTAACTGCGCAAGTTTACCGGTTTCATTGACATCCATTGTCAAAGGTGTTACTATGCCGCCATTAGCATTAAAGGTAACAGTAAAAACAACTGGTTCAGATGGAGTGCCATTTTGTGTCCACTGCGCATATACCGTAGTATCCTCAGTAAATACTGTATCCACAGTAATCTTCTCACCGCCATCAGGAGATGTGAACCAACCCACAAAGGTGTAGCCGGTACGGGTGGGGATGGGAAGTTCGGTAAGTCTTCCTGCTTCATTTGTGGGCATGGTTAAAGGGCTCACTGTACCATCGGCAGGATTGAAGGTAATGATATAAGGCTCCGACACTGGAGGAATGTCCCCGATGGCACCGTCTGCAACAATATGCACGTAGGACTGCTGCCAATTCATTTGAGCCAATTCATCAATTGTTTGTTTGATGCCAACTGCATTCGGAGCACTGTAATACGTAACACCTCCGGTATAGCCAGGTGCTGCTACAATTGCTGGCACAGAACTCAAAGTTGAATACTTCCCGTCCAATTCAATATTCGATGTACTAGTAATGCGAAGTGTTACTTCTCCACCACTTATACATCCGGAGCCAGAAATTTTTCCGCTGCTGACTGTAATTTTACCACCATGGCTAGTAATTCCGGCGCTGTTGTCATATCCAGTAATTACACCACCGCTGATATTAATTGTTCCGCTCTCATTTTTAATTGCACTTCCAGTTCCGCGATCACTGATACCGGATAAAACGCCTCCAGTAACATTGACTATACCATCTTCTGATAGATTCCATATGGCGCTATCATAATCACTGATCTCACCGCCACTGACAGTTGCAGTTCCGGCAGTATTACGAATTGTACCGATGATTTCGCCGCCACTAACGAGCACTAAACCACCGTTGTTCCCAATTTCACCTTTGTGAGTACCGCCAGTAATTGTTGTGATAACATCGGACGTAGCACCTGATTCATTTTGTATCATCCATGGATTTCCACTAACAGCTCCCCCGGTGATAGTAACGGTTCCGCTGTTAATCAAAATTCCTGCCATGCCATTACCACCAATCGATCCATCATTGACGATGATTTCGTTTCTGCCATCAGCATATATGCCATAGCGTTCCCCAATGATTGCACCACCGTTGACGGTTACTTTACCACCATCTTGGCTATATATAGCACTGTTACGGCCACCGTTTATTGTTCCGCCATTAACTACTATTTCACCGCCATGGTTGGTAATAGTGTCGCTATCATACATTGCACCTACAGTACCACTATCAATATGCACTTTGCCGCGATTGGATATCAGTACTGCCCCGTTTAAGTTTCCCCCTGTAATACTTCCATCTTCGTATTCTCTATATTTGCAATCACGAATCCGCAAAACACCATTGTTATAAGCCAGTAGACTTGTTTCTAATTGATGTCCGTGCAAACAAAGGGTAACCTCAATCGGGTCTGCATTAGATTGTCCAATATAAATTTGGATATTTGTACTTATATCCTCTGCCAAATAGTAATTCCCGCTCTCTTCAAGTCTGACAAACGCTCCTTCAAAGTATTCTTCTTCCATGTGTTCTTGGAGATATTCCGATGTTATTGCAGTCCAACCAGCACCATGATCATTAGAATCCTCAAACACATTGTCAATTGAATCGCTCCCTGTAATCAAGCCAACTCTATAGTCCCAGAAATAGTCCGCCGCAGTGGTTATAATATTTAAGTAAGCTGAAAAGATGAGACCTGGAATGACCATTGTACCACCAGTAGCTGCAACAGCAACTGGCAGGATAGTCGTAATCAAGGAAAACCAGATTCTATCATTAGCATAGGCATCAAGCTTCTCATACGCTTCAGCCTTATTAGGGATAGTATTGCTTGCTTCAATCTGTTCCCTTAGATCATTCTTTTCGTTACGAATATCAATATAATCGCCCATGAGAGATATGACATCGCTACTTTGGCTTAGACTTTCTGCAATAGAAGTCAAATTGGGGGCTTTGTCGCCAGCCACCTTCATAATCACTTTATAATAGATGTCAGAATCTGTGGCATCTTTAAGGAACATCACATATGTACCTGGATCGCCTAAATCTACATTCGGATCAATACAAGTGAATGTTCCATTATCCAAGTTCTCTATTGTATCGAGAAGGGAGGCGTATTTGTCGAGCCAATTGCTAATGTCAGTTCCCGCTGCTGCATCAAACATATCTACTGCGAAGTCAATTCCAACTTCAATTTCGCTATTGATTAGATCGGATATATTAGCGCTGCCGCGTACAGAAGTAGACTCATTAGTTGAAATAGTCACCTTTTCGAGACCTAGCGGAGATTTCAACAACAACCAATTACCATCTTCCTGTAATTTCTTGTCACTCCTCGAGTATTCAACACTGATTGTTCCTGGAGTATACCCTGCGTCATTGCCAAAGTACCCGC
>CAMWLG010000139.1 GCA_947175035.1 uncultured Lachnospiraceae bacterium
CAATTTTTTGAAGTGAATCTTGACAACGAAAGGGTAGATTCTAGCATCTGAGCACTGTTCACCCTGCCTGAGCTGTGCACATGTCCCCCAGCCTTTATTCTTCCACTTACTGTACTCTCACACTATCTGAAGACCTGCTTCTGATCCTTTAGTGCAGTCCAAGGGAAATTTTACTTCCTCTACCTGCTGTAATTCTCCACTATCGGATGTATGCCTGTGCTGAGCATTTGCACACGAGATACTGATATCCCTCACCTCAGGCTCTTTGGCACTTGACTTCTGGGTAACTGATTCATTGGTGTAGTTCTCTTGCCTCTCATAGGCTGTCTGTGTTCCAGTGAATGGCCCTACACCCATGCACATACTGGCTGTGCTAAAAAGACTCTGGCTTTAAAATGAGTACATGAAATTGGTGGGAAATGCTGGTGGGGAGGGTAATGTGGGGTGTTTGAGAGGAGGAATTGGGGCAGATTGATCAAAATACATATTATTCATTTTTAAACATCAAATTAAAAAATAACTCAGGTTCACAGCTAGTGTTGGATTAAATATGGGACAGGCGATGTTAAATGATTTGGCTTTTCAGCATTACTGGGTAAGCAAGGAACTGCTGCATGGTCTTCTATTCTCCAGTGCATTCGAAGTACTTCTTATGGGTCCTATGCTTTATTTTCCTCTTTAGTTGTGTCTTTCTTCCCATCATACATTCTGCTTCAGCTTCGATAAACCATTGGGTTTAATACAAAAATTCTGCACCTTTTGCCTTCATGCACTGCCAGTATTTCTAAACTCCATGAGGTTCTTCCCTCCTGTCTCTGCATCTCCGAGCCTTGTCCAAAATGCAGAACTCAGGTGGACAGAGCATCCCTAATTATTGAGCACCTGCTGTATGTGCATCATTGCCTCTACTAAACTGCTTCACAATGGGTAGTTGTTGGATCATATCTAGATGTGCCCTTCACTCCCATAACTCAGGGCCTTGCAGAACTTGACTGGCTTTCCACAATGTTAAAGATAAACGTCTTCGTGAATTCTATATATAGAGAACACCAGGAAAACATTTCACAAAGAAAATCAGTTGCTTGGGACAAGAATAAGGGGGAAATCAAGACTAGTTGGAACCACTGCACAGAAGCTGAGAGGATCTGTCAAGAAAGTGGAATCCATCTGGCTCAAGTGTAATTAGCCAGTAAATGGTCAGCCCTTCCTCAGGCTTCCTCCTCCATCAGAGTTCTGGCCCCTTCAATAGCTATAGGCTGAATAAACCAGGGAGGTAATTGGTAGATGAGGCAACTCAAAACACTATCAACAATTTGGTGTCTCCAGTTAGCTTCTCGAAATTTTTCCATGGCATAGAAACTGCAGAGATGGGGGTGGTGAATGGGCGATAGATTGACAATGACAGCTAAATGTCAAGATGCCTGAAACTTGTGGAGCCATGAATATTTCCTGCCCAGATGGAGGCCATGACCCCAGAAGTCAATGGCTAATTAACAACATAGTCACCTTGTTGATAAAACAAAACCCACAATCCTACAGAATCAAAACATGTCAAATGCACAGAGGCAAAGTTCCGCAGACAGGACAGACAAGTTGCAGTATTTAGAATAGCAAATTCAAGTGTTTGTGTAATCCAAGTTCTAGCCTGCATGGCAGGTAGGTGGGTGTGGAGCTGGAAATAGGACTGGAAGTGAGGCAGGGCTTCAGCAAGGAAATGGGTTCTAGGTTTTAGAGTGAGAACTGATTCAATGGGATGATGTAAAGTTGAGTCTTTGGGCACGTGGTCTGTGATGGAAGTCTGTGAGGGGTACTTGTGAACAGTAAATTCACCAAGAAAGGCGACATGGTTTCCTGGATAGGTGCTGCTCTTCTGTCCCACATTTCTCACCTGCCAATGACCAATGTCCACCAAGGTCCATCTGGGACTTGGTGGAGAACCAAGGGAGTACTTTGAATTTTCACCTGGACCAACATGGATCCTTTTGTTTACTCATGGGATTTCCAGGAGTGAGGAATTCACAGTTTCTTGACAGCAGGGTATTCGTCTGTATTCCAAAGCTCTCCAGAATTTTGGAAACAAGGAGCAAATTATTCCTCTCTAAGTCAGCCTATAGCCTCCTCCTGAGTACTTATGAAGGCACAGAGCAGGCACTGAGCCTATGCAAGAATGAGCATCTCAGAAGAACAGCCCCTCCTAAGTGGTTGCACTTATGCTCTATTTTCTTGGTCCAGTTGTGTTTTCTTTCTTGGCTCCCTCTTCTAATTACTGTACTTTCTTCTCAAGGGAGCAGCCCTCCATAGCCCCTCAGCCACCAGGACAATACTCTTTCCTTTCGTCTTAAAAACAGATATTTGCATTGCAATTCACATCAGTAGAAAAATTAAAATTATGAAGTAACAGCTAATTAATTCTATGTTTGCGGTCACCACAACATGAGGAAAGGGTTGCAGCATTAGGAAGGTTGGGAACCACTGATTAAGAACATTCCGGTTTGTCTTCTCTCCTTACATGCACAAAGGAATAGGTCAAGAGTAAATGAATGAGAAGATAAAGTCAAGAATGAGGAGTAGAGTTCACATTGTCTCATTTACCCATGTTCATCTTATGCCTGGCAATGAGACATTAGGGAAGAATTACTAAATAATGGCTCCTCCCTTTGGCAAAAACACTTTTGGAAGACTCTACCCATTTGGTTATAGGAGTGCCTGGGGTCTGGGCCAGATCTTGATGCTACATATCACGGTCCCAGTCTCAGGGAAAAGGTCTGATTTTTTTTAAGGCCAGCATATAAATTAGGTTTCTTCCTCACTCCAGCTTCCCATAGCTTGTGTTGTTCAAAAATAAAAAAAAAAAACCTCAGTGTCTGTTTTCTGTCATTGCTTTAGTCCTGCCCCAAACCCATACGTGGACCAGGAGCTAAGGATAGGTATAAATGAGGAAGGTTCTTATTTCGTGAAACTCATAGTTTCTTTTCTTCTTGCCTACAACATCCTACCTTACCCCACGCCACCACACCATACATCGTCCATTGTGTGGTGTCAGCAGTGGCTCCAGCTTAGTAGGCACCTCCATGCACCTTGAAGTTCTAAGGATGTTCAAACAGGCAGCAGGGCCAGAGATGCTCTGGACACAAGAGCCCCAAGCCAGATGGGGTACGGCCATTTCTTGTCATCTTTTGCCCCCTAGTGTACAGTTGCGGTATTGCAAATCTTCAGTGGCCTCTCGGGACCTCTTCAGTAACATTTCCCAGAAGTTCTGTTCTCACAACTTTTTCAGACATTCTGTTCTCTTACCACAGTCACTCATTTGCCCTCCTCGCTTGTGCTCCAGTTGATCA
>CAMWLG010000140.1 GCA_947175035.1 uncultured Lachnospiraceae bacterium
GAGCGCCGTCTTAGGGAGGCGGAGGTCGCGAGTTCGAATCCCGCCACTCCGATGAATATAGGAACGCCAAAGCTTTGATTATATAGTGCTTTGGCGTTCTTTCTTATTGAAATTTAAGTGTACAAAGTGTATGCTGTATTTAGAACATAATACAGATTGTATGGAAAATTGAAGAGGATTCACCAGAATAGGAGTGATGCTATATGCGGAAATTAAAGGTATACTTAGATACATCGGTTATTAGCCATTTGTTACAAGAGGATGTTCCTGAGAAGATGGCAGATACAAGGCAGCTATGGGAAATGTTTAAAGCTGGGAAATATGATGTGTACTTGTCTACAGTGACGTTAAGGGAAATAGAGAAATGTTCAGAACCAAAGAAGACACAGCTTATTGATTGCCTGAATGAGATACAGTTTACAACATTAGATATTACGGAAGATGTTACAACAGTAGCAAAGAAGATTATTGACATGGGAATATTGACACAAAAGAGCTTTGATGATTGCCAGCATATCGGAGCAGCTGTTATAAATGAATGCGACTGTATTATTTCATGGAATTTTAAGCATATTGTAAATGTAAAGACAATCAGAGGCGTAAGGGCAATTACAAACTTGGAAGGATATAAGATGATTGAGATATGGAATCCTTCTGTACTATTGGAAAGTGAGGGATAATCATGATTGCAAAACCAAATATTAGTCCTGATTTTACAATTGAAGATATTCATAAGATTCGGGAATACCATTATGAGTTGACAAAGGATATGACAGTGCAGGAAAAAATCAATTTCTATAATGAAGGTGGAAGGGCCTTTTTGGCAGAGATGGAAAAGAGAAAGAAACAGAAAGCACAGCTCTAAATGAAACTTAACATTTTTCAATCAGTCAAAACTGCTGAGTCAAAAAAGAAATGTTAAAAAATTGAGAAGCACCCACGGATGAACTAATTGTCTGCAGGTGCTTTCTTTTCAGGTAAAAAGTAATTAAAGGCAATCAGATTTTGCCGGGTTACCCAGCGTTGCAACCTTTGGTTGCGCAATCTCAAAGCGTGATTGGTGGATGATAGCAGCGGGAAATGATAGGATGATTGCATGAACAATTTAAAGGAAAGAGGTGCAGATCAATGATTTTATCAGAAAAAATTTTGGCTATGAGAAAGAAAATGGGCTGGTCACAGGAGGAGCTTGCGGAGCAGTTGGAGGTCTCCAGGCAGTCCGTCTCCAAGTGGGAGGTGGGGGCTGCAATTCCGGATTTGGACAAGATTCTAAAGATGAGTGAGCTGTTTGGTGTGAGCACAGATTATCTTTTAAAGGATGATCAGGAGGAGGCGGTGTTTCTAAAAGAGGTGGAGAAGACGGAGGAGCGGATTGTTTCTGCGGAGGAGGCGAATGCCTATATGGGGGAAGTGCGGGCGGCTTCCGGTAAAATTGCGATCGCAGTTTCTTTATTCATCCTATCCCCGGTATGTCTGATTGTGCTTGGAGGGCTGGCGGAGCTGGGGAGGTTGTCCGAGGATATGGCAGGAGGTATAGGGGTTACGATTTTGATGATTCTGGTGGCGATTGGTGTGACGATTTGTGTTTATTATGGAATGCGGCTTGAGAAGTATACTTTTTTGGAAAAGATGCCTTTTTCCCTGCAGTATGGGGTGTCGGGTATTGTGGAGAAGAGAAAGGAGCTCTTTGAGGAAAAGTTTCGTCTGAATATCGTGGTGGGAGTCTTGTGTTGTGTGATAGGTGTGATTCCGCTGCTTCTTGGAGGAGCGTTCTCGTCCGGAGATTTTGTGTTGATTTGTTGTACTTGCGGTTTGTTCCTGTTTTTGGCGGTAGGTGTAAATTGTTTTGTGCGTGCGGGGATGGTACAGGATAGTTTTGAGAAGCTCTTACAGCAGAATGATTACGCAGTGGAGCATAAGGCGGTCAACAAGAGGATTGCGTGGTTTCCGCGCGCGTATTGGCTGACTGTGACTGCCGGTTATCTGGGGGTAAGTTTCTATAACAATAATTGGGAGAGAACCTGGATTGTGTGGCCGGTGGCGGGAGTGCTTTTTGCAGCCATCTATGGTACGATGAAGGTTATTTTTAAGGACAGGAACGATTAATAAAACATATAGAAAAGCGTATTTCAGAGCAATATATGGTTCCGAAATACGCTTTTTTGTTGTAGGTTAATGAAGTCTAGTGGAATTTATTGATTCGCCAGAGCGGACAACTCTGCCAGCATTTTGGGCAGCTCGGTCTCCATGTTCTCATTGCTGAACTGGCAGGTGCCTACTTTCTTGTGACCACCGCCATTGTATTTGAGCATCAAGCTGCCGACGTCCACTGTGGAGGTCTTATTCAGGATGCTGTAGCCTACTGCAGCGGAACAGCCCTGACCGCCTCGCCCGCTGACTATCCACGCGGAAATATTCTGTTCAGGATACATGCTGTAAATCAGGAAGCGGTTGCCGGAATAGATGGGGTCAACCCCTCGCAGATCGGAGACAATGAGATTGCCGTCCACGCGGGTATGCTCCTTCACCATTTCCATGAATTTCTCAGTCTGTTCATTGTATACGGCAATACGTTCCTGCACATCGGGGAGATTTAAAATCTCCTCTGTGGTCATGGTACGGCATGCGTCAATCAGTTTTTCCATCAACTGATAATTGGAGATGGTGAAATTGCGCCATCTGCCTAAACCGGTTCTGGGATCCATGAGGAACCCGACCAATATCCAACCTGTGGGGTGCTGAATCTCATCGATTGTGAGATCTCCGGAATCCACCTTGTCCACGGCAATCATCATGTCGTCAAACTGCGGGAACTTCTCGCGCCCGCCATAATATTCGTAAATAATGCGTGCGCAGGAGGGAGTGATGCGGCTTTCTCCCTTGTATTTTCCGGCGAGCTGCAGCCTTTCGTGCTCGCTGGAGTGGTGGTCAAACCATAGTCCGCAACCCTCTACATAGGGTACATTGGCGAGGCAGTCGTTCTCGTTTACCTCCACCAAGCCATCCTGCAAATCCTTGGGATGAGCAAATTTCCAGTTGTCAATGATGCCTGCTTCCTTCAAAAGGGCGCCACAGGCGAGACCGTCAAAATCCGAACGCGTAATTAATCTCATGATAATCTCCTTTATGTATTTTATAAATGTACATTCACATTACGGAGTGGAGATAATGGGACTTGAACCCACGACCTCTTGCATGCCATGCAAGCGCTCTCCCAACTGAGCTATACCCC
>CAMWLG010000141.1 GCA_947175035.1 uncultured Lachnospiraceae bacterium
GTGGCAGGGATTATTGTTCCGGTGATGGTTATATTGCTTACAAAGGACAGGCAGATTGCGTATTATGCATTTACATTTTACTATATTGCCCTTGCGTGGTATGCAATGATGATTTTCAGGTTTTCTGTCAGCTACTCAGGATATAAATTATTTAAAGTTTATAAGTCGCCTTTGTTTTGGATTACGGTGATAGAGTCGGTCGCTTTCATCTGGGGAATGTTTTCGGAGAGTTTTTTTACAATTGCCCATGCCAGATGGTATGATCATATATACTGGATTTGCAGAGTGTTTTCCATGTTTTATGTATATGCCATAGTGGGCTATATTACCCTGACCGGGGCGGTGGTCGTGCTGATGATTGCGGCGACCCAAAGCCCCAGAATATATCGGCTTAAGTATTCGGGTGTTGCAATCATTATTGCGGTGATGGTGGCTTCCCGTGCAAATTCACAGCTTAGGCATCAGCCGGTTTTGGTGCAGGCGGTTTGTTTCGCACTTTGCGAGATTGTGATTGTGTATATGGCGGTGCATTATGCGCCCAGAAAGCTGAATCAGAGGGCGATGCAGTTCGTGGCGGATAAATTGAATGATGGTATCGTGTTATATGATGACGAGCATCAGCTTCAATTTGTAACTGCGGGATACAGCGACGCGGTCGGGCTTAAGGGGATGCAGGGAATAGACAATGAGGAGATGTATTGGGACAAAGTAATCTCCGAGGCCAATGTGGAGAATGCGTGGAATGGGCGGGTGATGTTGGTTGTCCGTGATGACGGTACATACTATTACGAGATTCAGCATAAAGCGCTGGATGAGGATGGCAAGTTGATCGGAACCGTTTATTGGATTAGAAATGTCACCGAATCCATAAGGAATTATGGGGAAATGGTTCGCCGCGCCAATTTTGATGAGCTTACCGGGATTTATAATGAGGCGCATTTTCATGAAATGGCAAGGATGGTGCTTGAGGAACACCCGGACACTGACTTTGTCATGACCTGCTCAAGTGTTGAGAAGTTCAAAGTTTTCAAAGAGCTGTTTGGTCAGGAAAAATATGAGGACTATCTGATTCGGACGGCGGAGTCTTTAAGGACGGGGCTGGTTCATATTCCAAATTGCGTATATGGCAAAATCGGGGAATCGGATTTTTACATAATGATGCCGAAAGATGCCTTTGACCCGCAACAGCTCTTGGATGCGATAGACAGTGTGGCGAAAAGGTATAGCACCAATAACTTTAATTTGATTGTAAAGGCTGGTGTGTACGAGATCACAGATCCGTCGCAGGATATGTTGGCGATTTGCAACAAGGCTTCCATGGCCTGTGACACGGTTAAGGGCGATTACGGACAGCGGATTTTATGGTTTGACGAGAGCATCCAGAAGGAGGCGTTGCTGAGGGAACGCTATAACGCCGAGCTGACTAAGGCAATTGAACATGGGGAAATACAGATTTACCTGCAGCCACAAGTGGACAAAGAGGGTAAGGTAATCGGTGCGGAGGCTTTGGCAAGATGGGTGCACAGGGAGGACGGCTTGATTCCCCCGGCACATTTCATTCCCTTCTTTGAAATGAACGGCAGAATCACGGAGTTGGATATCTGTATTTGGAGGCAGGCTTGTGAGAAGCTGAAGGAATGGAAGGAAAAGGGCAGGGATGACCTTCATATATCTGTCAATATCTCAGCAAAAGATCTTTATGCCCTTGATATTTATGAGCATTATGTATCGCTTGTGAAAGAGTACGGTATTGATGCCAAGAACTTAAAGCTGGAAATCACGGAATCGGCGATTATCAATGATTTGAAGCAGCATGTGCGCCTTGTGACGAAACTGCAGGAGGCAGGATTCGAGGTCGAGATGGATGATTTTGGAAGCGCATATTCCTCCTTCAACATGCTGAAAAATATCTGTATGGATGTGCTTAAGATTGATATGAAGTTCTTGGGGGATACGGACAATGAGGAGCGAAGCCATGCAATCCTTAAAAGTATTGTGGACTTGTCGGGAGAGCTTCACATGAAAACCGTCGCAGAGGGCGTGGAGACAGAGGAGCAGTTGGAATTCCTTAAGGGAGTGGGCTGCGATATCTATCAGGGATACTATTTTTCAAAGCCTATGTCCGTGACAGACTTCGAGGCGAAGTATTTGTAAAAATTCAGGCAGAAAAAGTAAACGCAAAAGCACAATTTCTAATGGCGTTTACTTTTTCTGCCTGAAATCTTTTCTACTCGGTTTTCCATGCAGGGTCGTTCGCCGCTTGCGCAAGGGAAGCCCGTCTTATGTCAATTTGGTTTAGAACCTCCCCGGGAGACATTGTCCCCTCACACATCTTGAGAATATCACTGGAGATTTCACCCCATTGTTCATTGAAATAAGTGACCTCATCCTGGAGAACCAGACCGGACTCCTCATCGCCAAACTGGTTAAGAAATTCCATTGTCACTTCATCATGGCCGGTGACTTGTCCCAAATTAAAAGGAAGATTGTTCACGCCATCGGCATTGTCGATTACATATTGTACGTTGTCCTTTGTTGCGATGTATTGTAAATATAATTTGGCAGCATCGATATTTTGGGATGCATTGCTTATGTATTTTGACGGCCCGGTAGGGTGGACATTGAGTATCTGGTTGTCACAGACGGGCAGCAGCATGATACCAAAATCCTCTTTATCGAAGCCTTTGTTCATTTCGCTGGATATGATGGAATTGATCATTCCAGGTCTCAACATACACATCGCATATTCGCCGTTTGCCAGATATCCCACCGCATTGTCATAGATGTCCGTTGCAAAATTTTTACCCATGTATCCTCTAAGCGCCAGATTTTGTATCTGTTCCAGAGCAAGCTTCATTGATTCAAGTTCCGAAAATGTGATTGTATTGTTGTTTAATTTTTCAATGGTTCCCGGTTCGCTTTTTTCAAGAAATTGGCCTGTCTCGGCAAATAGCATTGTCTGGTGCCATCCGTCTGCCATTGGCTCGTAAATGGGTATCACACCAGTGCCTGCAACACTTTGGCACATGGTGACAAAGGTGTCATATGTGGTCGGAACCTTTGTAACCCCTGCATTGTTTAGCAGTTTCTTGTTGTAAATCATGTAGTAATCAGTCGTATTGTCAAAGTAGGACATTCCGTAATTGCGGTCGTCAATCG
>CAMWLG010000142.1 GCA_947175035.1 uncultured Lachnospiraceae bacterium
TTCCATACTTCCTTTGCCAGACGGAAAACAGCCCAGCCTTTAGGCCAACCCACATACATGGTAACATGGGTGATGATTGCAGCAATTTCTTCCCTTGTCACCCCATGATCTTTCGCGTTCTGCAAATGATAAATCAGGGAAGAATCCGTGATGCCGGATGCCATTAGCGACACCACTGTAATGATACATTTCATTTTTACCGGAAGAACATCTTCGTTCCATACCTCCCCAAACAGCACATCATCATTCAGATGTGCAAACATCGGTGCAAATTCTCCAAGGCTCTCCCGTCCTGCGGTCTGTACTATTTTTTCACTCATGTCTTTGATCCTCCATTTCTATTTCATATTTTTCTTTGTACTCTCAGGCTTATTCTGTGCCATAACTCCCGTCAGTTCATGAGGCACATACAGCTCCTCAAGATACCGGATCTCATCCTCCGTCAGCTCCAGTTCCACCGCTTTTGCAGCTCCCTCGATATGATAAAGTTTCGTTGCATCATACCTAAATTTTGCATATTTCATCTCACAAACTCACTTTCAATATATCCAGTATCTCACAGATTCAGATCAAGTCCATTTACCCATTCCACAATCGTATTTTGTGACACACCACCGCTGAAACGTTTGCCGGGAAGCCATACTGCACCGTTTGTAAGACGTTCCAGATTTGTGGCACTGGATCCTATACCACTGCTCCCGGAGGTGCAGAAGGGCACGATGGTTTTGCCGGAAAAATCGTAGCTTTCCATAAAAGTACATATGATTTTCGGTGCCTGCCCCCACCAGATCGGGTAGCCTATGAATACGATGTCATACTGTTCCATATTTTCCACGGAACCGGAAATTTCCGGACGGGCATTCGGATTGTTCATTTCCTTATTAGCGCGACTGCCTGAATTATTATAATCAAGATCCGCACTTGTATAAGGTTTTGCCGGGACAATTTGATAAAGATCTGCGTCTATTGCATCTGCAAGTTTTTTTGCCACACCCTTTGTTGTATTCGTAGCAGAAAAATAAACTACAAGAACTTTCACATCACCTTTATTTTTCTCCAGTTTCACGGTGTTTAAATCAAATGTATAGGTACTTTCCCTGTACGCCTGACCTGCTCCGTCATAATCCAGCGTCAGTGTCATATCGATTGCTTTCATCGCATCGATATTCGCCGCTTTTACGAGGATGTCCAGATAAACGTCCGCACCTTCCATTGTCAGGTCTGCGCTTGTCAGAGTTTTTTCATATAACCCTTTCAGGGTTCCTGTCATAGAAGCATAGGTTTCATGTTCCGCAAGCGTAGGCAGCTTTACTCTCGCCAGCATATAATAGCCGCTTTGATTTCCTTCCTCCTCACTAAAACCAGTAAAGCCTTCCACTTTCTTAAGACTTCCTTTTACCAAAATCATGTTTCTGCTGGAAACCATCTCATAGGTTGGAGAAATATCTGTAAAGTTTTCCGGTCTGCCTGCCCATACGTCTGTCGAAATAATTTTATCATACTCTGCTTGATCTGTCACTGTCAACACGCTGTCAATTCTGGACAGACGCTGCGCCTGTGGTGTCTTTTCAGGTTCCGCCCTTTTGCCGCTCATTTTGGTTGTGACAATGACCGGTACTGCCGTCGCTGTAAAACGACCATTGCTCATCTTTCCTACGGTCATCTGCAGCTTATAGGAACCTTTTGCAGGCTGTTCCGCTTTCACAAACGGTATGCGGAAGGTATTGTCCTGCGGGTCAACCTCGCATACCTTGTACGCCGTATCACTCCCATAAGGATCCAGCCCCAGCGCACTGGCAAATGCACGATACTTTCCCTGCGCACTTCTGTTTTTGCAGCTCTTGACGTAATCCGCAGGAATCAGTTCCACACGCACATGCGTATAATCCGTCACTGCTTTCCCCTTTGCCGTGATCGTGTAGTCCGGTCCTGTATTAGAAGCAGGATTTGTTTTCTGCTTTATTGTAGGGCTTTTCCCTGGAGTTGCGGTCTTTTCCACGTTTTTGACTTCATACGTCGTTTCTTTTCCTGTACTGCAGTCTGTCAGAACCGCCGTTCCCGATGCCGCCTGCAGTGTTGCATATACAACGATACTGTCTTTGGATATTACCTCTGACACTCTTGTCATTTTCTTTAATTTCAGGTGATAGCTTGCCTGACCGCCCACAGGATTGCCGTTCTTCATCAGTTCCATTTTGATGAGCGTTGACGTGCTTCCGGTGAATTCCAGTGTTTTTCCATTATTTTTCAACTCTGATCTGTCTGTTCCCGATACGCCTAATGCAAGGCTTAAATCCCCTTCTCCTGCCTGAGCGCTTTTTATTGTAATTTTACCTTTCAGCGGTTGTTCTTTCTTTCCATTCACCAAAGTTGCCGTCAGTGTTACGGTCATTGATTTTCCTGACTTAATCGGCTTTGTGAGGATACATGCCACACTTGTATCTGCACCAATCTGAAATGCCTTGTTATTTGTCTTTATCACATAGTTCTCCGGGTCTACAAAGCTTCCGTCCGCTTTCCGTATTTTCACATACGCCTTCGTTCCGTCCAAACTGCCCATGTCAGCCGTTGTCCCGGTTTCATTGAGCAGCTTCGCATTTGCAGGATCCGAATCGTCCACCAGTACAATTGTGCAGCCTGCAAGGCTTTCTATTCTCTGGTCAGTACCAGACACTACTTCCACGATTTCCGAAGTAACGCTGATCGGATTCCCCTCGGCGTCCGTATATTTGCTATCTGCTGTCGTCGCTTTGATTCGAAATGTTCCGCTATCGCCTGCATTCACAGTTACCGTTCCGTTTTGACTGTTGATTTTCAGACTGGCAGGCATTGCCGCACCTTCTACACTTACAATCTCCCATGCCATTTTTTTGTTTTTGGGTGTTGTCGTCTTATTCTTTCCGGTGGAATCCCCATTGATTTCGAGTATTGGCTTGATACTCACTTTCTTTTCACTGGATACCACTGACGGAATCCCCTTGATTTTTAGGCTTTCAATTCCTTTTTCCACAATCGCAAAGGTTGCTGTGTCGCTTTTTCCATTGAAGGTCATTGTAACAGTGTAGGTTGCCGTTGGCGTTTCCGCTTT
>CAMWLG010000143.1 GCA_947175035.1 uncultured Lachnospiraceae bacterium
CCCGTGTATACAAATACAGGGTATAGCCTGCAGCGAATAGAGACGATGGAAGAACTGAAAGGCAGATTTGAAATTGAAAGATGCTATGACAGATTGCCGGTGAAATCGGAGCAATATTTAAAAAAGAGATATTTTGCGCATCCAATGTATCAATATGTTGTCTATGGAATCATCAATCCAAATAAGCATTGCGTTGGAGTAATATTTACAAGAGAAATCTGCATCAATGGGGCAAAGGTTTTGCGGATTGTAGATTACAGAGGCGATTTGAGAGAGCTTGGAAATATTGGGAATTGTATTGAAGAGCTGATGGCTGACAACGGGTATGAGTATATTGATTTGATGGCAAGTGATCTGGATGAAACAGTAATGAAGAGGTCGGGATTTGCACTGCTTGCCCCAGAGGGGGCTAATATCATCCCTAACCATTTTGAGCCGTTCGAAAGGGAAAATATAATAATTCATTACCATAAGAGTGTGGATGTTGTAATTTTTAAGGCGGACGGAGATCAGGATAGACCAAATGTCAGTATCGCTTAAAAAAGCGGAAGGAGAACAACAAAATGGAATTGCTTAAAGGCAAGGTGGTGCTTATTACCGGGTGCTCAAAAGGGATTGGAAGAGCTATAATGGAGCGGTTTGCACAAGAAAAAGCAGTTGTCTATGCGAACGCAAGAACCGTGGGAGATATTGATAGTATTTCCGAGGAGTTATCAAATACTTATGAGACAAAAGTAGTACCGTGTTATTTTGACATCAGGGATAAAAACGCCATCAAGGAATGTGTAATGAAAATAAAGGCAGAACAGGGAAAGCTTGATGTACTTGTCAACAATGCGGGAATCATGAAGGATGCTCTCATAGAGATGGTAGATGATAGGACACTTCAAGATACGTTTGACATAAATGTTTTTTCGACGATTCATATGACACAGATGGCATTGAAACTTATGAAAAGAGGCGCGGGGGGATCTATTATCAATGTATCTTCTATCGTAGGTGTTCGCGGCAGTGAGGGAAAGACGGTCTATGCTGCATCTAAAGGGGCTGTTGCAAATCTGACTATGACCTGGGCCAGAGAACTGGTAAAAAATAATATTCGGGTGAATGCGTTAGCACCCGGGAAAATAGATACGGATATGTATCGAACCACCGGCGAGGATCAGGCAGGAATAAAGGAGGTGGGCATGAAACGTCTTGGAAAGCCGGAGGAGGTTGCAAATGCCGCTTTGTTTTTGGCATCTGATTTATCAAGCTATATTACTGGAGAAATAATTGGCGTTAATGGCGGTTGGTTTCTATAAAAGATTTCATAACAAATTAGGGAGGATACTTATCATGAATAATCTTGAAACTTATAACAACATTTTTATCGAGACCTTTGAAATTACAGAGGAGCAGCTTGCCGGCTTGGAATACCAGGGCATCAAAGCGTGGGATTCTGTCGGCCATATGGGGCTGATTGCCGCATTGGAGGATGCGTTTGACATTATGATGGATACAGATGACATTATTGATCTCAATTCCTATGAGAAGGGGAAAGAGATTCTGAAAAAATATGAGGTAGAGCTTTGAGATGACGTTTGGCTGATGCCTGCGTTCTGCTGTAAGGGAGATTACAACAATGTGGTGCTTGGAACAATTTCGAGAAAATATAGCCTTGAGAGATGAGAACGGTCGAACACTCTCTTATGGAGAGCTAAGTGAGGAAACAAGAAGAATTGCGGAGGCGGTCGGCAGAAGGAGTCTCGTATTCTCCCTATGCCGGAACACAATCGGGTCAGTCTTAGGGTATGTGGCTTTTTTGAACGGACATATTCCACCGGTGCTCTTAAACAGTCATTTGGAGGAAACTTTGCTGGCAGGTCTTTTGCAGACATATCAGCCGGCGTTTATTTGGATTCCGGCGGAACAGGCAGATCAGTTTACAGAGATGAAACCTGTGTATGGATGTTATGATTATGTACTCTTAAAGACCGGGTATAAAACGGAATATCCGCTTTATGACCGTCTAGGCCTGCTCCTTACTACCTCTGGCTCCACGGGAAGCCCGAAGCTTGTGCGCCAGTCCTATGAAAATATTCTTGACAATGCGAGGGCGATTGTGAGCTATCTGGAGCTTGATGCGACAGAGTGCCCGATTACGACACTGCCGATGAATTACACTTATGGTCTTTCCATTATCAATTCGCACCTTTTGGTAGGGGCGACATTGCTTTTAACGGAAAAGACTTTAATGCAGAAGGAATTCTGGAGCTTTTTTAAGGAAGCTGGGGCGACTTCCTTTGGTGGGGTGCCCTACACGTATGAAATGCTGGACAGGCTGCGCTTTTTCAGGATGGAGCTGCCGAGTTTGCGGACAATGACACAGGCGGGCGGAAAGCTCTTGCCTGAACTCCATGAAAAATTTGCATTATACGCGCAGGAGAATGGGAAGAAATTCGTTGTGATGTACGGTCAATGTGAAGCTACGGCCCGAATGGGCTATCTTCCGCCGGAGAGAGCAATTGAGAAGAAGGGCTCTATGGGAATTGTGATTCCGGGTGGTAAATTTCATTTGATTGATGCAGACGGCAATGAGGTAATCGAGCCACTTACCACGGGAGAGCTTGTGTATGAAGGGAAAAACGTCACCCTTGGTTATGCGGAGTGCGGGGAGGATTTGGCAAAGGGAGATGAGCGGAACGGTATTCTCGAGACTGGGGATATGGCGCAATTTGATGCAGACGGTTTTTACTATATTGTCGGGCGGAAGAAACGCTTTTTGAAAATATACGGAAATCGGGTTAATTTGGATGAGATTGACCGGATGGTGAAAGGAGAATTCGGAATTGATGCGGCGGCAGGCGGCATTGACGACCATATGTATATTTTTGTCACCGAAGAAGGGTATGCCGATTCGATTCGCGAATTTGTGGCGAGAAAGACAGGGCTGAATCCTGCGGCATTTCGGGTGCTCACGATAAATGAGATACCGAAAAATGATGCCGGAAAAACCTTGTATCAGGAGCTGGAAAGGTATTATGAAGTATGACA
>CAMWLG010000144.1 GCA_947175035.1 uncultured Lachnospiraceae bacterium
ATCTTTTGGAGGATCCCTTTGAGTACCGTGGGGTTCGGGAATACGAGCCTTATGATGACATGCGGAGTATCAACTGGAAAGCCACGGCCAAAACCGGGGAATTAAAGGTGAATCAACGGAACTACACGGCGCTGGAATCGGTGCGCATTTTCCTAAATGTGACAGATGATGGAATCATCAAAAATACCGCAGGCGTGGAAGCGGGAATTCGAATGATGGCGGGGCTGAGCGAATTTTTTCTAAATCAGGGTTTTCGTGTCGCCTGCTACACCAACGGTGTGGATATGGTCACGGGCAGGGCCTTCCTGATAGAGGAAAACGGCGGAAAAGGGCAAATGGAGGGGATTTACAGGGGACTTGCGAGGCTTGACATTGACAGGGAGCCTGAGGATTTCAGGACGCTGTTTGAGGAAAAGCTGCTGCGGGAATCCGGTGGAATGTTTACCTGCTTTATTTCCCCGAATCAGTATGATGATTTTGTGGCGTTATTGGAAGAATTTCAGGAAAAAGACCAGGACTATATGTGGTTTTATCCTGTAACCGGCATCAAGCCTCCCAAAATGCCCTCCACCCTGCAAAAACATATTCGCGCCATATCGATTTAAACAAGGAGGGAACAGAACCGATGAGACGAACCAAAATTATACTCCTTCGAGAATTATTGGTGACTCAGATGAATTTCTGGGCGTTGTTTCCTGTCATGCTGACCCTTTTTATCCTGTCCGGCGTGATGCAGGGGAATGTAGTGCCGGTTCTGATATGGTGTCTGATGTTGAGCCTTTTGCCCTTTGCACTGTATTTTTTGAGACAATATGTCATGAGTCCCGGGATTTTTATGACGCTCCATATCGGCATTATCGTTTTCCTGCATCTGGTTCTTGCCGGCAGTGGCATGATTCGCTTTGCCAGTGTCGGGATGGGAATTGTTTTTATCGTGAATTCTATTTATCTTAGACTGCGTTTTGACAAAGATGAGGATAAGGCAATGCCCCCGATTGGTGCTGTCCTGATTGCGGGTGTATGCTTCTTTCTCCTGCAAAATCAGGGGCTTCTTCAGTGGAAGGGCTTGATATGCTTTTTATTGATTTTGGTGTTATGTCTGTACTTCCTGATCTATTATATTGAAAAATATATGAACTTCCTGTCGGTCAACGAGGGGAGTGCCGGTCATATCCCGGAGAAGGAAATATTCCGCTCCGGCATGAAGCTGGCTTTGGGGTACACGGTGTTGGGAGCCCTGATTTTGTTTCTGACAGCGGACATCACTTGGCTGAATGGGATTACGGATCTCTTGAAAAAGGTGTTGATCGCGTTTGTGAGCATAGTGATTTACCTATTTATGTCCATGGGCAAGCCTATGGAACTCCAATACCAACAAAGCGGACAGGGAGGCGGCCCCCTTTTCCCGAATGATTCTTCTGAAAGCTTCTGGCTGTGGGATGCCTTGACTGTGATCGCACTGTTGGCAATCGGTGTAGGGATTACGATTGCGGCATACAAGGGAATCCGCTCGGCAATCCATTATCTGCACGGGAATTGGGAACACAAGTTTCAGGAAACACAAACTGCTCAATTGTCAGATGACAACGATAGAAGAGAGCGTTTGCAGACAGATGGCATTAGAAAAAAAAGAGGGCGGCTTCTGCCAAGGTTTCTTAGCATAAATGAGCGAGTGCGAAGGCTTTATCAAAAACAAGCATTACGACTTGGGACAGAGGCGGATCAACTTCGGAGAATGACTGCCAGAGAGTGCGCCGGACGACTGCAAATGCCGGTCTTGGGAGAGACCTATGAGAAGGCGAGATACAGCGGGCAGGAATGCACCACAGCGGAGCTTAGGCGGATGAAGGCAGAGTGTAAGACAAGAAAGGAATCTTAGTCATATGCAGGATAAACTTGCTTTATCAGACGATATTTTAATGAAAATAGAGAAGCCGGCGCGCTATATCGGACACGAGGTCAACGCGGTGGTCAAGGACAAAAACAAGGTGAAAATCCGCTTTGCCATGTGTTTTCCGGATGTGTACGAGATTGGGATGTCCCACCTTGGCATCCAGATTCTCTATGGGATGTTGAATGCCATGGAGGATGTGTGGTGCGAGCGGGTCTATTCCCCGTGGGTGGACTTGGATAAAATCATGCGGCAGGAACATATCCCTCTCTTTGCGCTGGAATCCCAAGACCCGGTCAAGGATTTTGATTTCCTCGGCATCACCATCCAATACGAGATGTGTTATACGAACATCTTACAGATATTGGATTTGGCGGGGATTCCCCTTTTGTCCATGGAGAGGGGAGAGGAATTCCCAATCGTGATAGGGGGCGGTCCCTGTACCTACAATCCGGAGCCCATTGCGGATTTTTTTGATATTTTTTATATCGGGGAGGGCGAGACCCGCTATCAGGAGCTCTTAGAACTCTATAAGCGATGTCAGGAGGAAGAGACCGGCAGGGTGGAATTCCTGCGCAGGGCGGCGAAGCTCCCTGGTATGTATGTTCCCCGCTTTTATGAGACCCATTATCATCCGGATGGCACCATTGATTCCTTTGTGCCTGTGGAGGAGGGGATTCCTTCTGTCATACAGAAAGAGATCGCCATGGATGTCACGGAGATTCCTTATCCCATGAAGCCCGTGGTGCCTTATATCAAGGTGACACAGGACAGGGTGGTGTTGGAGATTCAGCGGGGATGTATCCGTGGCTGCAGGTTCTGTCAGGCGGGACAGCTCTACCGACCGGTTCGCGAGCGCAGCGTGGAGACTTTGGAGCGGTTCGCCATGGAGATGCTGCAAAATACCGGTCATGAGGAGATTTCTCTAAGCTCTCTAAGTTCCAGTGATTACAGCAGGCTTCCGGAGCTGATAGATTTTCTGATTCAGGAATGTGACAGGAAGCACACGAATATCTCCCTGCCCTCCCTGCGGATTGACGCTTTCTCATTGGATGTGATGAGCAAGGTGCAGGATGTAAAGAAATCCAG
>CAMWLG010000145.1 GCA_947175035.1 uncultured Lachnospiraceae bacterium
TTCATTTTAGCCATAAGTGCCGAAGCGATATACAGCCCCAGACCGCTGCCGTCTATGTCGGAATCTTTTACGTTCCTGCCACGGTAAAATTTGTTCATTATAAGTTCAAGCTCGTCAGCCGAAACGCCATTGCCGTAATCGGTGATCGACAGTTTCAGATAGTCTCCGCTCGAAGCACACTCAATGTCTATGGGAGTATCGGCATATTTATAAGAATTACCGATAATGTTTCCGATAATTTGCTCCATACGTTTTATGTCAATGTGTATCATACATTCGGGTATCGTACTACTTCTCACAAGAGAACGTGTATCCGCCAATCTGATGATGTCATACAACACAGCCGCATTTTCATCAGTGCAGTTCACGGTCATCTCGCCAAGATCGTCAAGTGCAGCCGTCAGCAGATCAGTGACGAGAAGTTCCATCTGCTGTGTCTTCTTCTGTATGCCCTCAACCTTGCCAAGAACATATTTATCCCGTACTTTCAGACTCAGCACATCGCAGATCGTGTTGATACCCGTAATAGGCGTTTTCAAGTCGTGACTCAGCTCAGCAACAAGCTCTTTTTCTTTTCGTTTGAGTTCTGTTTCTCTTTTCTTTGATGCTCTTAATTCCTCACGCATGATATCAAAGCTCTCGGTGAAAGCCCCAAACAGATTGCTGCGCTCCATTTCAAGAGGACTGTCGAGATCGCCCATTGCTATCCGTCCTGCAAACTCTTTCATCTTGCAAAACGGCTTTAAGATGTTCCTGCTGATATACAGATAGAACGATACTGCCGCCGTTACCATGATAAGAAACAGTATTACAGCTGCACAGGTCAGTTGATTAAAAGCCTTGTTATACTCCAAAAAAGACGGGTTGGGTATCGCCGCTGTTGCAAGAAATCTGTCACCGTCCGTCACCGCAAGACACAGATCACCGTTATTTCTTGATTTCGTGAGCGTTAAGTTTTCGCCCTCAGGATAGATGCAGAAACCCTCCGTATCAAACACAAGTATATCGGTATCGGGAAACTTTTCTTCAAGAATAGCAAGGTCATTCATATTTTCTCTTACTGTTTCAGCAATATCATTTTGCAGGATGATGTTTGGCATATATTTTTGCCTGCCCGTCATGACGAATATCCCGATACAGCAGGCAACGGCCATCGCAAGAAGAATAAGCGTTTTTCCGTACCTCATGACATTTCACCCATGATATATCCTACGCCCCAAACAGTTTTTATGATCTTCGGCTCATTCGGGTCGGCTTCGATCTTTTCCCGAAGATGACGGATATGCACCGCAACCGTACCCTCACCGATGTACTCGTTTTCCCACACATTCTGCAAGAACTCGTCCTTTGTTATGACCTTTCCTCTATGCTCCAGAAAA
Organism: uncultured Lachnospiraceae bacterium; assembly: GCA_947175035.1. Classification (GTDB taxonomy): domain Bacteria; phylum Bacillota; class Clostridia; order Lachnospirales; family Lachnospiraceae; genus Acetatifactor. The sequence goes on from CAMWLG010000145.1 coordinate 1,380, forward strand.
TAGAACAGCATTTTGTATTCAAGAGCTTTCAGCGTGATCTGTTCTCCGTTTTTGCTTATGCAGTGCGACTGTGTATCAAGAAACAGACTGTCAATGATTTGTATTTTTCTGCTGCCTGTCGTTGTAGGCGATTCTTTCACGGCAGACTGTGTATTTTCGTATCTGTTCAGGATAGCCCTGACCTTTGCAAGAAGAATATTCATCTTGAAAGGCTTTTTGATATAATCATCTCCGCCGATATTAAGTGCCATAAGTACATCGTCATCGCTTGTACGGGCACTGATGAAAAGGATAGGCATATTGTATTCGCTCCTTATGCTCTTACACAGCTCAAAGCCAGACTTATCCCCGAGGTTTATATCTAAAAGCAGCAGAGAAACGGTGTTCTCCGCGAGGAAGTCCACCGCCTTCTCAAAGCTTGTGACATAAGCCGTTTTTATATCGAACGCATTAAAATACTCCGCCGTGTTTTCGGCAATGATCTCATCATCGTCTATCATCAGACACTTATAATCCATACTATCACTTCTTTCAGCCGATCCCCGCCTTTTCACCGCTCTCGCCTATGAATACGATCTTTCCGCTTTCGGGAAGTGTCACATTGTTTCCATAGCCTTTCATATAGCTTGAGTAAACCACATTATCAAACTTATCATAAATATAAACCGCTGCTTTTTCGGGGATATCAAGGGTAACGGACTTTAAGCCCATCTCACCTATCTTATACCACTTTGCCCGTCCCGTTTCAAGAGCTATTTCGTGAATATCCGCCGTAAGATTGGGAATTGAATCCTCACATACCAGCGTCGAAGCCTGATCGCCCGTGCGCAGGTATTCACAGCCGTTCTCGGTGAACACTTCAAAATCGGTCAGCTCCCGTCCTGCTTCGCCGGGTATCAGCACAAAGCCCTCAGCCTTATTTTCATTGGTAAAACGCACCGTTTTCAGGATCATCTTACCCGTAAACTTCGCACAGCCGTTTATACCCTCGGGCACATTCAGCTTAACGCAGGGGCTTATATTGTAAAAAGCGTTGGAATACTTCATGTTTGTCATGTAGTATTTTTTGCCGTTCCTCTGCGTCCAAGCACGCTGAACGCTGTCGCTGACATTAAATTCTCCCACTCTTTGCAGATAGTAAGATAGATCTATATACCGTCCGAAGCCGTCGGCATAGGTATTTTCATACTTGCAGATATAGGTATTACCGTTCCTTTCGGTAAATGTGAGCAGTTCCTGATCGCCTGCCTGAACAAAATTATCCGAATCGGGTTCACCGTCCATAAGCACAAAGCTGTCATCAGCAGTGTACATATACCGTTTTGTCTTGGGGTTTTCTGCTGTGATCTCGGTGATCCCCATATACTTCCCGTCGGGGAACTCCACCTTGAATATGCCGTCCTCTCTCGCATAGATATCCGCCATTTTCAGATATTTTTCCGGAACTTTGTCCGCTGTTTCCATTACTT
>CAMWLG010000146.1 GCA_947175035.1 uncultured Lachnospiraceae bacterium
TTGTATATACCGACCAGATAGAGCACACTGCACGGCGTTTTAGTGCATGACTTCCGCCGATACAGTGCACGCTTTCCGGTCATCAGTGCATGATGATTCTTATTCAGGGATAGTTATTCCGGCTTCTGTTAATAATGCCTCAAGTAGTTCTACCCTATCTAGCAGATAAGTGATTTCTTTCCAGTTGGAAGAACACAGTTCCTCTGCCTCCTGTAATGCTACACATGCGACCTGGTAATCAACCCAGATATCACACTTGCTACGTGAATGGAAGGGACATTCTTTCATCATGAAATGCCTCCTTCTGTTTTGCTTTTCAATCCATGGCGTTTTCTCATTGAGACTTTTCCTTCAATGAGAACATCATACGCATTGTTTGTAATGCGGTCTATGATTGCCTCCGCTATAGGACTTCCTTCGTCGTACTCCGGATCAATGCGGCCATACCATTCCTCGTCATTGTACTGTGTACATAGAATCATGGAGCCTTTCGGACTGTTGACTCTTTTTTCAATGATTTCAAGAAGATCATATCTTTCCTGGGTAGACAGTTTTCGAATCAACCACTCATCAATGATGAGAAGTTCTGTCTTACAGTAAGCGTTGATTACCTTTCGGTAAGTGCCGTCCTGTTTGGAGAGTGACAACTCATCTAACAGTTCGGGCATTCTGATATATCTTACTGTTTTGAATTTACGGCACGCTGCATTGCCCAAGGCGCATGCGATGTATGTTTTGCCGGAACCAGTGGCTCCTTTTAAGATGATATGGTGCCTTTCATTAATGTATTGGCAGGTCGAAAACCGAAGCAGCTGTGCTTTATCAAGCTTACGATCAGGAAAGTATTCGATATCCTCAATACATGCTGACGAGACAGAGAAAGCAGCTCTCTTGATAAGATTTTTCAACTTGTTTGCCTGACGCCTGTTCCATTCTGCATCGACCAGAAGTCCAAGGCGTTCCTCAAATCCTAATAGATTATAAGATTTCGAATCGTTTATCTGATTCTGAAATTCATCGGCCATGGCACTACAGTTCAGTGCCTTCAGTTTCTCAAAGGTAGATGCATTAATCATTCTGCTTTACCTCCGTTTCTGTATGCCGAGATGCCGCGGGTAATACCATTGCTTCTTTTACGACATGTTTGACCAGAGGACTCTGAATCAGATGTTAACTTATCCTGTCCGTTTTTAAGGATTGTAATGATACTCCTTAATGATGGCTGCACCGTAATAGTCAGAAGCTTTTCACAAGCTCTTTCCATTCGACTGTCACCATATTTTTCAGCAGCCTTCATTAATCCAACACAATACTTGTATCCCTGTTCCGGTTCTTTTTCGGAATAGAGGAAGTGATTTACAGTTTTTAATGTATGTGTTCCAATGCCTTCAGCCCAGTGAACAAACTCTTCCGGATTGTAGGAAAGATACTTCTGATGATTGAGCGGCATATGTTCCCTGATACAAATGGGATCCCTTTGAGGAGTAGTCCTCCTCACATGAGAAGCGACACGCCCACCATGATAGAAAATCTCTACTATAGCACTGGTTAAGCGAATATCTACCTGTTCTCCAATCAAATCAAATGGAACAGAGTATTTATTGATTCCATCACTTATGAGATAATCGTTTTGAACCTTTGCAGTGGACCAGACTGCTGGTTCATAAGGGGCTTTGGGAAGCGGCAGCATAAATTCTCTTTCTTCATCTTCGAAAGCAGAACGTCGGTTTCCAAGTCTCTTTTTAAATGAGCGGAGATTGAGTTCCTCCAGTTTCTCAGAAACTGCCGTTTTTGCTTCTTCAATAGAAAAGAAATGATAATTACGTAATGCTGCCAGAATCCATGTGGTTGCATACTTAACAGAGCCTTCTGCATTCGGTTTATCATCTGGGTGCTTCACTCTGGCCGGTACGATTGCAGTATTATAATGGTCTGCCATTTCCTTGTAGGCTCTTGGAATCAAGGTGTCATAACGGGTATTCTTGGTAACACCGACTTTGAGATTATCCGGGATTAATAAGCGTGTGGATCCGCCAAAGTATGTATAGGCATGTACATGACAGTTGATGAAGGTATCTGATTTCATGTTTGGACAAAGTTCTGCGTATACATAAAGGCTGCAAGGGAGTACGGCTACAAACAGATATGCAGGAGCAGCTTCTCCTGTAACCTCATCGTAAATGTCTATGGTACCACCGGCCCAGTCCACCTCCATTTCGTCACCGGGTTTATGCTGGATACGCATTGTCGCTTTGGTAATACGAGCCCACTTACGATAGTTATCATTGAACTGTGTGCTCATGTAAGGCTTTTTGCCAGCTGCACTGGCTTCCAGACAGTACTCTGTCCAGAGAAGAGTAAGTGTAACACCCTTCTTGGCAAGTTCTCTGTGGATCTTAGGATAATCAGGCATAAGCCGTTCCTCATTATCCTTATTTCGTCCCGGATAAAACAAATTTTCCAGAGACTGATTGGTGACATCGTCATCTAACGGCCAGCAAACATGCAGATTTCCGGCTAGTGTCAGAACTTCAGAAATGGTGTTTCTAGAGCTGTGTACACTGGATGCAATGTCCTTCTTGGTGTATCCGAGGTTATCAAGCCTCAGAATCTCTCGATAATCAACCATTGTTATCGAACCTCCTATAAATGATAGTCACACGCATGTGTGCCATCTTCATTATAGGACTAATCCATGTACATGCACTGATGACCGGAAAGAGTGCACTGAAACACCGGAAAGCATGCACTCGATGACCGTGCAGTATGCACTAATTCATCGGTATTTACA
>CAMWLG010000147.1 GCA_947175035.1 uncultured Lachnospiraceae bacterium
GTGTTGCGTTTGACAACCTGGCAAACGGTATCGATTCCAACAGCTGTCCCGATATAGAGGTTTACAACTGTATTTCCTACAACAACAAGACAAACCTCGCACTGTCGAACTACGATTCCGCAGTGAACTCGGCTTACATTGTTAAGAACCTGTTGTCCGTGGACGGATTCAACAAGGACGGCATCCGCATGCTGGGCAGACAGATTACAGGCAATATTTACAACACCACCAACTACTTCTGGGACGGCGATAATGCCTACACCTATGACGGGTCACCGAGCAAAAAGGTTTTGCCGGCGCTTCCCGCAGCAAGCGTAATCTTTGAAAGCACTGATTCCGCTGACGCAGGTGTGAACCCCACGAAGAGTCAATTCATTGCAAGAAAGGCAAACGGAAGCATTAACCTCGGAAACTTCCTGAAGCTGAAGGCAGGATATGAGAATCTCGGCGGACTGCCTGCAGATACCGATCCCGAAACCGAGGTGAACAAGAAGACACCTGAAGTTGCAATATTTGCATCTTCCACTAAGTATTTAAGTGATATTGCCCTGCCCGATGATCTCAAGAATGAATACGAGTGGGTATATCCTGATACACTGACCGCTCCTTTCGCAGGAACGAAGGCTGAACTGGATATCCGCCGTAAGGACAACAAATCGAGCGAAGGCGACGCGACCGTGATCGTGGACTTTGTAGAGCTGACCGGCGTGAAGCTGACGCTGTCTGACAGTAAACTGATCGCGGACGGCAGCCTGACCATGACGGCGGAGCCCGTGTACGTACCCGAAGAACTGCCTTGCGATTTGGGCGAGGTAAAGGGCGGAAACATCAGTGTGACATTTAACGAGAAGAATAAGCTTGGACTGACTGTTACCATGGCAGACGGGACGGAAGGACTTAAGAACGCAGGAATTGTTACAAGAAACGGCAGTTCCAAACAGGGTCTTGCAAAGTATACCGCGACCATGACCCTTGACGCAACGAAGAAAACGAACGTTACGAGCACCGATATAACGTTCGAGACCTGGCCGGCACAGTATGAGTTCAGCTTTGACCCGATCACGACAGAGAAGGTAACAGCGAACCTGACCGGGATCCGATTCGCAAAGGGAGCGGAGCCGGCAGCACTCCAGAACCTTCAGGTCAGCAACCTGGCAAGGACGGATGTCAAGGTGACGATTGGAGACACGAAGGTTGCCAAGGCTACGAACAGCGCAGGCACCTGGACGGTTACCGCGGTAGCGCCCGGCGCAACCTACCTGACCCTGACCGCAGCGGCTGACAAGAACGCAACGCTGACAATCCCCGTAATCGTGGAGGGTGAGGCGTATGCAATCAACGCATCCACGCTTACCATTGACCGCGCTAAGACCACCGGCGCAACGTTCAGGGCACTGGGGATGACTGGTGCGGATCCGAGCGGCGAGCTTGTTGTCAAGGCAGTCTACAAGGGTGCGAACAAGGTTCCCGGTAAGGCAGCGGAAGACACCAGCGTGAACAAGAACAGCCTGAAGATTGAGAACGTGAACGGCAGCTTCTACACCATCACCGCAATTGATAAGGACGATGAAGATAAAGCCATCAGCAATATGATCAAGTCCGGCGTTTACACGGTAGTCCTTGCAAGCGCGGCTGACCAGAACCTGACTTTCGATCCGTTTACTTTGAAAGTCATCGAGACAAAGCCTACCGTGACCTTCAAGCAGACCAAGAAGGTTAATATGTACTACACCGCAGGCACGAACAGCAACACCGGTTTCGTGACCGCAAGTTCCAAGCTCGGCAAGGTCACCCTGACCCAGAAGGATTCTGACGGGGACGACTTCAGGCTGGTTAAGAGCGGCAGCGGATACAAGATCGTGCTGAAGGATTCCGCAGGCGAGAAGTTCGCCAAGGGCGAGAGAGTCAACAATAAGATTTCTGTGACCGCAAGCTTTGACGGTTATAAAGAGTCCTATTCCAAGGACGCTGTTGTCAATGTTTCGGTTGTCACTCAGGCACCCAAGTACGTGCTCGAGATTGACAACAAGGTATTCTATCAGAAGCTTGGCATCGACAGCACGGAGATCCGCGTGTATGACAAGACAAGCGGCACGTACGTGAACAACGCCGAGATTGAGCTTGCAAATGAAAAAGCAGGATATAAGTCAAGGTTTGATACTGCGAACAAGAAGTTCTACATGATCGACAACACTTTGTACCTTGATAATAACGTGAATAACAACAGGGGCGGCACCGCAAAGATTAGGGTGGTACATCCCGAGTTCGCTAAGGACAAGAGGGGATTCCAGAACGAGGTGATCCTGAACGCTCCGATCAGTCTGAACACAAACAATCCCAGTGTGACGGTGAAGAAGATGACCCTGACCTGCCAGCAGAAGGGTGCGGACGGACTGGCTCTCGCAGGTGTTGAGCAGGCGGGCACAGCCATCGTGGTACGCAACGCAATGGACTATTCCATCCGTAACGTGGTGCTTGATCCCAAGAACAATGCGAAGGCAAAGGCTCTGCTTCCTTACCTGGATGTGGATTGGGGCGAGAATAACGAGACCGGTGAGCAGATGATGTATGTATCCCTGCAGGATTCCGAGACCGGCGCACTTGCGGATGCACTTGGCAGAGGCAACACGGTTGCACCCGGAACCTACTCCTATGACGCGACATTCACTCTGAACAACATGGAAGTCAAGGGCAAGGTCAGCATCTCAATCGTTGAGCAGCCTACCGCGACCGCAAAGGTGAAGGGTTCCCTGAACATCCTTGACCGCAGCGGAAGCAAGCTGACCG
>CAMWLG010000148.1 GCA_947175035.1 uncultured Lachnospiraceae bacterium
TGGTGGCATCCTTTGCGTCAACGATGGTAACTTTGTATTTCTCGGCTTCAGGCACTTCGTCCCACATGATGGTGAGACCGCCCTTGCCATTTGCATCCGCACCTGTATTGCTTACTCCCTGAATCACGGGTGTTGCCATCGGAAGTATAAAGGCAACTGCAGCGGACATCTCACTTGCCTTGGTGTCCTCCTCATCCTCACGGGAAGCGATCGCCTTAAAGGTATAACTGCCTGAGCTCGCAGGTTTGAACTTCACGGAGCCTGTTGTTCCCTCAGCTCTTGAAACCTGGGAATCCAGCTTGTTTCCCTCTTTGTCATACATTTCAACAGTCACGCTGTCTGCTCCGTCGCTGCCCACCACCATGGTGAAAGGAACCTTGAGGGAACCGTCCGCCTCGGTAACAGCCTTGTCAGCATTTACCACGGGCGCAGCCACGGTGTTCCATGCGGCGCGCGGCTTGTTGCCGCACTCGGCATACATGTCATAGACGCATGCTTTGGAACCCTGTACATAGAATTGATACTTTTTACCTTCCGTAATGTCAAATTTGAGCGTTCCCGTTTGTACCGTATATTTCGCTTTTTCAGCCTCATCAGTACTGGTAGTGCCCGCAATCACTTTGATAGTCTCTCCGTCTTTTTCGACGAACCAATATTGTTTACCGGAATTCTTTGCCGCATTAAGCACAATGGAAAGTGTGCCTGTAGACACTGCATTAATCTCGAAAACAGCGCCTGTGGACCATTCACCCTTACCTTTTGAGGGGTTATTTTTACCCTGCACATAACCACTGTATTCCTTGCCGTCAATGGTGGTTACATTAGTAGCTCCACCATTCCACTTCATGTTCTCAAGAACGGTAAACGTTGCCAACGTGGGTTCCGTTCCATAGACTTTACCTGCGGCGAGACCTTTTTCATCCTTTCCATCAAACTTAATGTCATCGCCGTCAAAAGACCCAAATCTGGAAATCTTGTATTCATCCTCTTTATCATCCTTGTCTCCAGAACCGCCGTCTGTGTATTTCAGAGACAAGTAATAAATATTATCTGCGTTATCATGGCTACCCAGATAATATGTACCCGCTTCCGGAACGTCTATCTTAAGTAAACTTCCGCCCGCCTCCAGAGGATATGTTTTCCCTCCTACTGCCTCGCTTTCTGTCGCAACATTTCCAGCAATATCAGTAAATATAGCCATAGGCCGGGTTCCGTCGCCATTAGGTTTAGCAGCCACCGTTAAAGTACCTGCCCCTTTAGCTTCAAATTTCACGGCACACTGATATTTGCCATCTGCTTTTTGGAATTTGCCTTTCAGCTGAAGTCTCTTGGTATATGACGTACCATCAATAGTTGTTTTAGAATCATTGATGGTCAAGGCCTTTCCATTACTCACAGCATAAAAGATACTGGAACCCAGTTGCTGCTCATCCCCTATACTTGAAACCGCGTCCAAGTCAGAAATATTTACTTCTAAAGCAGTTCCAGCTGCCTTCACGCTCATAATGCCGCCCAGCAGATCTGCCGGAAGCGCCGTCACGAGCATTGCGACGGACATCACGATAGAGATGGCTCTGCCCAGCCGCCGTTTAAGCTTGTTAGGTATTGTTACTTGCTCAAACATTTCTTTTCCTTCCTCCCTTTTTATAATTTTTACTTGTACTTTGCAAAACGCCAATAACTGCATCCTACCTAGTTACTTTCTATATTAGTATTTGAAAATGTTTTTTACAAGGGTTTTATGCACTTTCAATAATTTTTCTCCGATTTAACTAAAAACTTTAGGTTGTTTTCGTCAGAATTGACATGAATTAAATGCTTGACAACTTTTCTTAACCCATTTTATGGGAATCAATTTACAGATACTTCCAGATAGGCATCCGTCCTATGCTGTCACTTTCTTAAGGCTAACTTTACATCTTATACAAGCTGTAAATAATACGCAAACATATTCTCCGGAATATCGAGTACCTTCATTGCCTGCTCTGTTGTCATTTTCAAATTTTCTTTCAGACTCCGAATGGAAGACACTCGCTCCTGCTCTATACCCTGCTCTATACCCTGCTCCATCCCCTCGGCCTTGCATTCCTCCATAATCTCATCCCACGCCTGACACATATTGACCTCCCCGTTCTCGTTATTCTCGTTGTGCTCTATTTTTTCAAGAACCCTCGTGTTATCTGTCATGATGGCAATCGTCCTTGCCGTCTCCACAGATAAATTGGAAAATTCCCGTCCTTTGAACAATTCCTTCATCTTATTCCGATCCTTGCGCACCGCCAATGTTTCCAGCAAGAGCCTGAGATCCGTGTGGAACACGGACAAGTCCTTCAAATCCTCCTTGGACGGAGGTCATACCTTTTGCGCCTGCCTCCGCCACCCTTTTTTATTCTATTGATTCAAGTGGAAAAAGGCTTTGTCGCCTTGGCAGAATCGCCATAGAAAACAACTTGAATTAAGATAATCGTATTATAAGATATTAAATATGAAATGTCAAGTTCCTTGTGTTTGTGGGATTTCCACAATGCAAAATTGAAAACCAGACCGAATTTGACTATTGAAGAATAGATAGAACCGGGAATCCATTCCAGATTCCCGGCTCCTGTTTACTGCTTACATATCTTTACATTCCAACTATCTTGAACAAATTGTTCAGCAGACCCGCTGACTTCAGGTTC
>CAMWLG010000149.1 GCA_947175035.1 uncultured Lachnospiraceae bacterium
TCTGCCCATTTCCCTGCGCCTGATCTCCTGCATCCCGGTTCCCGCCGGTCTGCCCACAGCCAGCCATACCAAGTACCATTATTCCTGCTGCCATGAGCAGCGCCATCACTATCCTTTTCATAAAGCTCATCCTCCTATTTCATCTCTTTTTCCACATACGGATGACATTGATATCCGCCTTATCTGCAAGGGATTCCATGGCTGCAATCTCATCTGCTGAAAGAACAATCTTTGCCGCCTTTGCCGCATCCTCCACATGGCTGACCTTTGTTACACCGATCTTTCCAATCTTCCCGCTCTTTGCAAGGGGAATAAGTTCTGTGATCCACTTCGGCGCACCCACCGGATTATGAATCCAGTAAAAATCCATAAATTCTGTCCCAAGCCGCTCTGCGCTGCCTTCATACATCGCTGTTACCGCATTTTGAACCTCCGGGTCAGCACACTGCGGTGTGAATTTTGTTGACACCAAATAGCTCTCACGAGGTATGCTCTTTAGGAAACTTCCAAGCACTGTTTCAGAAGTCCCCATTCCATAAACATACGCAGTATCCCAAAGGTTCAGTCCCTGATCCATTGCGGTCTGAAAAACCGGACGCAGTTCCTCTTCCGTCAACGTGTTCCCAAACGTTCTATCGTTACCCCATGCCCATGCTCCCATGGCAATCTTTGGCATTTCCATGTGATTCTGCTCCATTTTGATTTCCTCCTGAATATTACATTATTTTATTTCAGATTTTCTGGTTTCCCGGAACCGTACCTGTTCCGTTTGACCATACATGCTTTTCCTTTGCACTTTCAGGCTTGTTCTGTGCCATGACTCCTGCCAATGCGTGAGGTACATACGGCTCCTCCAGATAATGTATTTCATCCTCTGTCAGCTCCAGCTCCACCGCTTTTGCAGCTCCCTCGATATGGTGTAATTTCGTTGCACCCACCACAGGAGATGTCACTTTTGTAAGCAGCCACGCAAGGGAAACCTCTGTCATGGTGACATCCCTCTTTTCCGCAATTTCCTGTACACGGCGGATGATGACCTCATCCTGTTCCTTTGTTGCATCATATTTGAATTTTGCATAACTGTCCTGCTGAAGCCGCTTGCTGTCCTCTCCCGGTTTCCGGGAAAGCCTGCCGCTTGCCAGCGCACTGTATGGCGTGAGGGCGATATCCTCCTCATAGCAGAAAGGCGCCATCTCCCGTTCCTCTTCCCGGAAGATCAGGTTATAATGCCCCTGGATGGATACGAACTGCGGGAAACCCTCTTTCTCTGCGAGGGCATTTGCTTTGGCAAGCTGCCATGCGTAGCAGTTGGAAATTCCAATATAGCGTACCTTTCCTGCTTTTACCACATTGGACAGTCCTTCCAGAATATCATAGATTGGTGTCTGATAATCCCACATATGGTAGATATAAAGGTCAACATAATCCATGCCTAAGTTCTGGAGGCTTTTGCCTAACATTTTTTCAATATGCTGCTGTCCAGACACGCCTGCCTCTATTTCCTCCTGTGTCCTGGGCAGAAACTTTGTGGCAACCACCATCTCATCACGTTTTGCAAAATCTTTCAGTGCCCGCCCCACATACTGCTCGCTGGTACCGCTCTGATAAGCAATCGCTGTATCATAAAAATTTACGCCAAGCTCAATGCCCCTCTTAATGATCTCCCGTGAATGCTCCTCATCCAAAGTCCACGAATGCTGCCCGTTTGCCGCATCTCCAAACCCCATACATCCCATACAGATGCGGGACACGGTCAGATCTGATTTTCCTAATTTGGTATATTTCATGTCCTGTTCCTTTCCTATATTGATTGCCCAAGCTGATACGCTTCGGCATAATAGCGCTTCGGCATCATCCCGACCGTCCCCGCTCCTTTTGCAAGAACCATGCCCCTGTTCTGGAAAGACAGATAGTCAAAAATGATGTCAAAATGAGTCTTGATGCCTTTCATGACAACTTCATCATCGTTCCATGCTGTAGCGATCAGGGCCGCTTTCATCCTTTTCCGTGTGATCGCGCCATTTCTGGCATAGAAACGGTCAATCATCATTTTCAGCTGTGCGCTCATCCCAAAATAATAAACTGGGGTTGAAAATACCACAGCATCTGCCGTAAGGAGCTTGTTCAGAACCTCGTTCCCATCATCTTTCTGGACGCAGTCCCCGTTCATACCGCAGCAGTCACACCCAAGGCAGGGATGGATATTGCCATGGGCACAGTCATAGACTGTTGTCTTATGTCCTGCCTCTTCTGCGCCCCTGATAAATTCTTTTACAAGTGTATTGGAAGTTCCCTCTCTGTGGGGGCTTCCGCATAAAATCAATATGTTCATCTTTCCTCTCATTCCGCCGTATAAACGGCACAAACTATCCGTGGAAGAATGCCCGTACTTTGGGCATTCTTCAGCGTGAGACATAGAACTTATTCGCGAAATGCCCTCTGGCATGAGCATAAATTGCTAAAGCAATTAGAAGTTCTTCTCACGCTATACTCCCAGCAGTTTCTTCACACAAGTGTATGTCATCTCATAAACAGAAAAGTATACAAACCCTACATCTGCCTGTTCCATTGCCTCTCTCTGCTTGTCTGTCACTACTGTATATGGATAGACACCATACATGAACGGAAAAAAGGTATATAGGAA
>CAMWLG010000150.1 GCA_947175035.1 uncultured Lachnospiraceae bacterium
CTATGGGCTTAACAGTCATACTCAAAACCTTTGTACTGTCATTTGACGCTTCACCTATTTTTGCTGTTATCTCAAATTGGGAACTCGTCTGAGTAACATCAAAAACTCTTTGGGAGTTTTCAGTTCTGATATCAGACAAGGTTGTAACCGCTTCAATATCTGGATCCACCGCGGGCAGACTGCTTGATGTGTCAGGCACATCGGTGCTCACGATCTCACTGCTATCGGATGGCTTATCGGCATTCGTAGATGCTGGATTTGAACATCCGGTCAAGGATACGCAAAGCAGAGCTGAAGTCAAAATAGCTGCAAGTTTTTGTTTGTTCATAATTTCTCCTCTTTCCAAGTATTGTAATTGTCAAATATGACCCACTGTCGTCTAACTGCTGCAAAATGTTTTTACCAGAAAGGACGCAACCTTTAAACAGTTTACACAAAACATGAGATAGTGTCAATAACTCTTTTCTGTGTTTCAATCCAAGGAAATGCTTTTTCATATCAAGCCAAAACCGCAAATTCCCGCAGGATATCCGCCACATGCTCCAACTCCTTTGCCCTGTATGCATTGGTTCCACAGAATAGCAGTGCGTCGTCCAGTTTGCCCACTGCCGCATTGGTCAACGCGTCCGTGATGCAATAGGGTGTTTCCGCGGGCTTGCATGTGCTGACACAGAGATGGCATTTGCCATGAGGAATCTGCCCCTCCTTTGCCCTCTCCAGAAAAGCGTTGCGGATGGCGCGACCAGGCATACCCACAGGACTTTTCACCAGACAAATATCGGATTCCTTTGCATTGATATATGCCTGTTTGTATGCATCGCAGGCATCACATTCGTAGGTGGTCACAAACCGCGTTGCCATCTGTACCCCGTCTGCCCCCAGCGCCATCACATGCTCCGCGTCCTCTTTGGTGTATATCCCGCCTGCAACCACCACGGGAATCTCTGTCTTTCTCTCCCTCGCACAGGTCTTTACAAAATCTATGATTCCTTTGATCTCCTCGTCATAATCCAATTCCCCTGAAAGATATTGCTCCAACTGTTCATAAGTGAAACCCAGATGTCCACCCGCCCTGGGTCCCTCGATCACCACCAGGTCAGGCACCCTGTCATATTTTTTTGACCAGTATTTAAAAATGACCTGTGCGGACTTCACAGATGACACGATGGGCGCAATCTTGGTATCGCTCTCTCCCACCAGCATGGGCAGGTTCATGGGCAGACCTGCTCCGGAGATGATCAAATCCACCCCCGCATCCACAGCAGCTTTCACGTAATCATCATAACCCCGGGTTGCCACCATGATATTCACCCCGATGATACCACCCCGCGCCAGCTCTCTGGCCTTGGCTACCTCCGTGACAATCGCTTTCAGGTTTGTTCCGATGGGATCGGCGTCAAACCCCGGCTCCCGAAACCCAATTTGTGCAGTGGAAATAATACCGATACCGCCCTCTGCTGCCACCGCCCCTGCCAGTCTGTGCAGACTGATGCCGACACCCATGCCGCCCTGTATCACAGGAATAGCAGCTTCCAACGACCCTATCTTCAATGCTTTCATGTGTTTTTCCTCCATGTTTATTTTAATTTCAAATAGTTTTAACTTAAAAGTTTGATGTTCAAAGTATATCATTTGCAAAAGGATTTGTCAACAGAGGAATACTTTTCTGACGGGTTGAACATAATAAGCCCTATAACACAAATAGGAGGTGCATTATGAGTAATATTTCAGAGCTTGACTTACAGAATCTTCGCCACCTGATCGGCGGATTCGACACCACACACTGCAAGATGCAGGCCTATGCGCAGGAAACGCAGGACACGGAAATCAAACAGTTTTTTGAGAAGGGCGCTAAGTCCGCCATGGAGAACAAGCAGCAGTTGATGAAATTTTTAAGTTAGAAAGGTGGATATGTAAATGCAGGAAAAGATAATGGTAGCAGATACCCTGGCAGGCATCAATGGTGAGTTGACACGTTACGCAAACATGATTGCCCAGTCCGAGAACAAAGAATTAAAGAGCACATTGAAGCAAATGAGAAATGCCTGTGAGCAGTCTCAGGAGGAACTCTATCAGATTGCGAGGGCAAAATCTTACTATGTGCCCGCCGCAAAAGCAACCGACGAAGAAGTGGCGCATGTGAGAGGACTTTTCACCCAAAGCACTATTTAATTCCTTGTATCTCCACAAGGGGAACGATTTGTCACACCGAAAGGGACGTCCATGGCGTCTCTTTTTTTGTAAATAATTAACACATTTCATCCACCGTTTTATGAAAAGTATCACTAGTTGAATTCCGCTCAATATGCTAAAATGATATACTAGGTATAATTGTTAATTTTCAAAACATGTGTGAACTATTAAAAGGAGAGTGGAAAAATGTGTCGTAAAAAAACGAAATTGTTAGCGGTCTTGTTGGCAGCTTCCCTGTTGTTCCAATCCACAGGGATTACTGTAATGGCAGAACCAACCCCCACAGATCAAGTCAATATTGAATCCGTAAGTTCCTCTGATCTGATATCTGCGGGAGATGCTGTCATGGGATCCTCTATACAGGAACCAGACAGCGATGTCTCCGCTGGTGATTCTTCACTGGAATCCGATAGGGATGTCTCCGCTGGTGATTCTTC
>CAMWLG010000151.1 GCA_947175035.1 uncultured Lachnospiraceae bacterium
TGCATATTCCGCTTGAATGGAACAGCCAGTCCGCGATAGCGGTAAGGCTGTCCACTCCCAACGGTACGTTTTACCAATTAACTTGGGTTACGCATATTCTTGCCATTCAGTTCAAGGCGGAACGCCTTGTGTATGATGCGGTCCAGACATGCATCCGCATAAGTATTATCAGCAAATAGGTCATACCACGACTTGACCGGAAGCTGAGAGACAATAACTGTAGAATGCAGGTTGTCTCTGCTGTCAATGACTTCAAAGAAATCACGGCATTTGTCCAGGTCGAGATCCATGAGTCCGAAATCATCAATGGCTAGCATATCAAGTTTTGCCATGTGATTGACGTACTCAAGATAGGTACCTTTGATACGGGCCTGATCCATTTCACTCATCAGAGTATTAGCCCTGATATACTTAACTGTTTTAAACTGCCTTATGGCAGCAATGCATAATGCATTTGATATATAGGATTTTCCTGCACCGGTAGCTCCAGTAATAAGAAGGTTCCTTCCTTCATCGATCCACTTACAGGCAGCAAGCTGCTCTATGGTTCCTATATCCAGCATACGGTCAGGCTCATAGATTGTGTCATCAAAGGATGCATGTGGATATCTGAGGGTTGCCTTTTTCAGAAAGCGGTTGAACTTCTTATTGAAGCGAAGTTCCCATTCATAGTTTACGATGCTTGAAAATCTATCATAGAAGCCGGAAAGATCAGAATTAGGATTGCGTATCTGTTCTTCATAGGCCTCTGCCATACCCGACATTTTCATCTGTTTGAGACGGTCGATGATGACCATTTCATCTGCTGTCAGCTTTATATTTTCCATAGTATCCACCTTTACTTATAAAAGTCCTTTCCTCTGATGTTTTTATGGGACGGAAGAGTTCTTCCGTTTTCGGAATCGATGTTATTTACAACATTTCCGAGGACTCTTTTAAAGTATGAATACCTGCAGGCATGCATCTCAATGCATTTACGGGAAGCTTCCTCTACAATTCCATGAGGAATGCCTTTGCAGGAATGAAGTATTCCGGCACAACTATTATAGGCCTGTTCTTCGTGTTTAGCCGAACGAAGGACCTGATCGATCAGTTCCTGCGTACATTCACCATAAGCAGATGCCCATCTGCGGTAATAAGCACCATCATGGGCATTTACTTCCTTGTAATAAAGATGTTCAGGCTTCATATGACTATCATCTGTGATGTATTTTGGAAAGTCCTTGTAGGAGCGCTTATGTTTGCAGATAAAGCGGTTATTCCTATCACAGATAAGTATCTCTGTTGGTGTAGCTTTTATCATTGCAGGCTGGCCGCGGTACGTGTACAATACAGAGTAATAGTGGCCATCATACTCAAGATGATAGTTATCTGGTACTTTTAGAATGTATTTATAGTCACATGTTGAATACCTATCGCCTGGCAGCGGTTTCATTTGCGGCTTGTCATACCTAAGGTATGCATCCATTCTAGAACCAACCATCTTTTGAAACTCTCGTCTGTTGATGTCCGCTATTATTCTTTGCGTCGCATCATTGATCGCCTCAAGGGAAGTAAATGTGCTCTCTTTCAGCTTCTCTATAAGATGGGTTTCCAGATATCTGACGTGGTTCTCAACCGTTGCTTTGCCTTTTGGCTTTCTTGCCGGAGGCGGAAGCATTACAACACTATAAAACTCTTCCAGATCCTGATAAGCAGTATTAAGGATAAGTTCATCCTTGGTGTGCTTTGTAACCGCTGTTTTACAGTTATCAGGAACAAGGTACTTTGGAACCGCACCATAAAAGGTGATCGCATTGACGGTTCCCTGCATAAAGCTCGGTAGTTTCTCGTCAAGGAAGCATTCTGCATAAACAAGACTGCTTACTCCCAGAGTGGTGGCAAATACATGAACCTTCTTTATTTCTCCTGTATGAGGATCTGCAAGAAGTTCCGGCTGGTCACCTACCCAGTCGATATACATTTTTTCGCCGGGAATACGTTCCACCGGCATGGAGACTTTGTTGCCGCCATAATTCTTTTCGATAAATTTTGAAAAGTATTCATAAAACTGTGATGTCTGATAACCGTTAGGATGCTCGCTTTTATAATCAAGCCAGCAGTAGAACATATTTACTCTGCTTCCCCTGGTCATCATACGGTCATAGTAACGTTCGAAATCAGGCATAGGGATGTCCTCCTTCCTGATGTTCTTTGGGGGATAGATAAGCTCCTCTACTTGTGAAGGCTCCATTTTCAGAAGTCCTTCGAGTGTTAAACCGGATTTTCTATACCGGTTCATGATGAGTTCTATGCCACTGTTACCAATGCCATAGCGCTGTCGGATTATGTTATGTGATACTTTCCGGGAACGGAGATCAATAACTCCGACAATTGTGTTGTAGTCATGCATAATCATAGCTCCTTTCGTACTTATTTTTTAACTACGAAAAGAACTATAACATAATCAATTAATTCATACCGCTTGGAGCGGAAAGCAGTACCGAATGGCCGGAAATGGTTATACCGTTTGAGGCGGAATCAATGTACCGCTGGGGCGGAATATGCA